>JAIQGA010000101.1 GCA_020072925.1 Terriglobia bacterium
TGCCGTCGTCGATTTCCTTCCGGCGCCGACGGACGTTCCCGATTTGTCCTCGGAGACACTCGGCAGCGTTTCCACGGTCTACCGTGAGGCAATCCCAAATGAGATCAGCCATTACACGGTGCAGCGCGTCATCGACGTGGAAGCCAGCGTCGAGGGGCGCGATCTGGGTTCCATAGTGCGCGACATTCGCGCGAAAATCGCGGCGCTGGGGAAGCTTCCTCCCAGCATCGCCATCAAAATTCGCGGCCAGAATGAAGTCATGGAGCAGTCGTTCGAGAGCCTGGGGCTGGGCCTGATCGTGGCGATCGTGCTGGTTTATTTCCTGATGGTCGTGTTGTTTCAGTCGTGGATCGATCCCTTCATCATCATGTTTGCGGTGCCCGGGGCCTTTGTCGGAATCCTGTGGATGCTGGCGCTTACGGGCACGACGCTCAACGTTGAATCCCTGATGGGTTCAATCATGGCCGTGGGAATCGCGGTCTCCAATTCGATCCTGCTCGTTTCTTTTGCCAACGACATCCGTGTGGAGCGAGGGATCTCGGCGCTCGAAGCGGCCCTCGAGGCAGGCAAGGTCCGCCTCCGGCCCGTTCTGATGACCGCCCTGGCCATGATTCTCGGCATGCTGCCCATGGCGCTGGCGATGGGCGAGGGCGGCGAACAAAACGCGCCCTTGGGTCGCGCGGTGATCGGAGGCCTGGTGGTGGCGACTTTCGTGACCCTGCTGGTCGTTCCCGTTATTTACTCCCTGCTGCGCAAGGGTCCGGTGACCAAACATCTTCTCGAAGAACGGTTCCTCGCGGAAGAACGCGGAGAGCAACCTTCTTAAGGTGGTGCGATGGCTGACACTTCACGGAAATCGAGTCCGGCGGGTTACGGGTTCTATCTTGTCGGCAGTCTTCTTCTGGTGACTTGCATCGGAGTGGCCTATCGGATTTGGGCCACCCGCAAGGTCGCCCTGGCTCAGGAAAACCAGAGCCTCGCGGCGGCGGTTGCCGAGGGCCCGCGCGTGGCCGCGGTCACGGTCGGTGAGGCGCCGCGCGAGCGCGTGATTTCCTTGCTGGGCGAGGCCCGGCCGTTCGTCAGCGCGACGCTTTACGCCAAGGTCAGCGGGTATCTGAAGGTCATCAATGTCGATAAAGGCGATCAGGTGCAAGCCGGCCAGGTCCTGGCGGTGATCGAATCTCCCGAACTTGACCACCAGTATGATGCCGCGGTGGCCGATGCGCGCGACAAGCGGCTGGACGCGCAGCGCGCCGCGACGCTGGTGAAGCGGGATATGATTTCCAAACAGGACGCCGACAAGGCGGCCGCGGATGCCGACGTCGCGGACGCCACCGTCGCCTCGCTGGCTACACAAAGGTCCTACGAGGTCATCCACGCCCCATTCGCGGGCACCGTGGTGGCGCGCTACGCGGATCCCGGCGCCTTGGTCCAAAACGCTGCTACCTCGCAGACCAGCGCGCTCCCCGTGGTGGCCGTGGCGCAGACCGACCTGCTGCGCGTTTACGTTTATCCCGACCAGCGGGACGCGCACTTCATCCGCGTCGGCGATTCGGCGGAGATTACCCTGCCCGAACGGCCGGAGGTTCATTTGCGAGCCCGCGTGGCGCGCACCAGCGGCGAGCTCGACACCAAAACCCGGACCATGCTGACAGAAATCGACTTCGATAATCGCCGCGGCGTCATCCTTCCCGGCAGCTTCGTGCAAGTGAATCTGCAGATCCACCAGCCCCAAAGCGGAGCGCTGGAGATTCCCTCGGAAGCTCTGGTGATGCGGGGAAGCAAACCCTTCGTGGCGGTGATTACACCGGGCAACCAGGTTGTTCATCGTCCGGTGGTCATTGGCGTTGACGAGGGGCCGCGCGTCCGCATTGTTTCCGGCCTGAAGGCGGGCGAGCGCATTGCGGTGAATTTAGGAGAGAGCGTGGCGGACGGCAGCCGCGTTCAGCCGGTCGAATCCAGCGGGTACTAGTCCGGGCATTCGTACACGGAATGACGAAGGTTAGCTCAAAAAGACTCAACACAGAGTGCACGGAGAAGAATAAAGACGCGGAGGCCGCAGAGAAGGAAAAGTGACTCTGCCGCCGCTTCTCTCTGGTGTTTTCTCTGTGGCCTCGCTCGTGGACCTTTCTCCGTGACCTCTGTGTTTAACTCATTTCGAACCTTGCAACTGGGGGATCAATGAGAAAGTCAGTATTGATTCTTTTAATTATGCTTGGAAGCGGTATTTGCGTTTTAGCCGCCGAACCGCCGCGAAAGCTGACGCTCGCGGAATGCCTGCAAGTCGCAGAACAACAGCATCCTGATCTCGCCGCCGCGCGCGGGCTCATCACGGAGGCCCAGGCCCAAGTGAAAGCGGCGAGGTCCGGACTTCTGCCTCACATCGACACGGGCGGGTCGTATACGCGCCAGTCGTACATACGATTTCGGCCAGACCAAGGGCCAGGTCCGGCGCGCGGAGGCGGACTATGCCACAGCGCAACAGAACCTCCAGCGCGTCCACGACCTCGTCTACCTTAACGTGCGGCAAGCGTATTATGGCGTGCTCGCGGCGGAAGAAATTCTGCAAGCTCGCAAGGAAGCCGTGGCGAGCCAGCAAAAGCATCTCGACCAGGTGCAGGCCTTTCATGAGGTCGGGACCCGGCCCAAGATCGACGTCACCCAGCAGGGGGTTGCGCTGGCGAGCGCTCAACTCGACCTGCGGCAGGCGGAGGAAAATCTTGACGTGGCCCGCGCCGCGCTGGCCACGGCCATGGGCATTCCCATCGATCAGGCGCCGGAGCCCGTGAATAATCTGGGGGAAGTGCGCGATCCAGGAAGTCTCGCCGCTTTACTCAGCGAGGCCGAGCAGCAACGTCCCGACATCGCGGGTTTGCGGGACCGCATCTTTGCGGCGCAGGCGGATATTATCGTCGCGCGCAGCGCCTTCCGACCCAACCTCTCGCTGGCGAGCTTTTTCAACTACCGCAGCCTGCAGCTTCCGCTCATTTACAACTGGAGCCTGGGCTCGATCGTGGCCCAAAGTCTGTTCGAGGGCGGAGCCCGGCACGCTCACCTTGCCGCGGCGCAGGCCGAAGAGGAAGTTGCCAAGGCGAACCTCACCTCGTCGGTGCAGAAAGTTCGTCAGGAAGTGTTTACCGATTACGCCGACCTGCAGGTGGCGAAGGATAAGATCGCCCTCAGCCAGAAAGCCGAAGCCGAAGCCAAAGAAAACCTGGAGTTGGCGGAGGGCCGCTACCAGTCAGGCTACGGGAACATCATCGAGCTGACCGACGCCCAGTACCTGCTCACGAATACGCGGGTCCAAACAATTGTCTCCCGCTACGATTATCAAATGGCCGCAGCCAGCCTGGATGTGGCAGTAGGCCGCACGCCAGCACAATAGAAAGCCAATGCCGGTATCGATGTTGTCTCTGCGTCCTCTTAGGCCGGAAAAGACTAAACACGGAGTTCACGGAGATGCTCAGTGGTCTCTGTGTGAATGCTTGAGTGGCGCAGAGGGCACGGAGAGTCTCCTTGGGTGGGTCTCGTCGGGGCGTAGTACTGCTACGTTTGAAGCCAAATTTGTATCACGCATTCACCTGCGGGGTCCCGAATCCGCCTCCACCGGACTTGAATTGCCAGCGGCTGACGGCGAACTTATCAACCTTGGTTTCGTCCACCTCGAAACCCAGGCCCGGCTCGTCCGGCAGGATCAATCCTCCTGGGTGCAACTGAATCTCCGGGTCCACGACGTCGTCAACGTACCATCGCCGAGAGGGTTCGACGTCCGTGGGAAACGCCACGCCCACATGGCCGGTCAGCGGTAGGGCCTGTGCGGAGCCGACACCCAACTCCGGCATTGTGCCGATCCAGAGCGCGATTTGATGGACCGCGCAGGCTTGCATGATGCGCAGCGCCTCGAGAAATCCGCCCACGCGCTGAAGTTTGATGTTCACAATTTTGCATGCGCCGAGTTCGATTGCGCGCCGCGCGTCGGCGAGGGTCTCGATGCTTTCGTCCAGACAAGTCGGAGTGCGCACGCGCCGCTGGAGCATCGCGGCGCCCTCAAGGTCACCTTTGGCGAGCGGCTGCTCGAACATCATCAGGCCAAAATCGTCGAGCTGTTCGAACACTCGGAAGTCATTGCGTGTGTAGTCCGCGTTCGCGTCCACAAACAGCGGGATCTCGCCGAATTCCCTGCGGACGGCCTTGACCAGGCTTACGTCCTGCCCACGTTTGATTTTGATTTTGAGGCGCTGGTAATCATTCGACCAATAGCGGTGGATGGCGGCCAAGAGCTCGGCTTCCGTGTTGTAGAGGCCGATGGCCAGGCCGCAGGGGATCCTCGGTAACCTGGGGAGACCAAGCAGTTCGTGCAGCGGGCGGCTGCGGCGCCGAGCGACTAAATCCCAGGCGGCCGTCTCAATCGCCACGCGCGCAAAGCGGTTCGAAGTCAGCTCGGATAGCAGCCCATCGAGATCGAGCAGCGAGGTAAAGCGGCGGCCGAGCACGGCGGGCAAGAGGACCTCAGCTAATTCGCGCTGGCAACTGTCCGGAGTTTCCACGGAATAAAAGCTGCCCGACATTGCCGACGATTCGCCCCAGCCGGTGAAATCTCCTTCGCGGAGCCGGAGGAGCAGCGATTCCTTGACGCGGACCTCGCCAGAGCTGATGCGGAACGGTTCGACCAAGGGGATCGACACGCGAGCCATTTCAGCCGCATCCAGCTTGATTGGGCCGGAGTCGCGTGCCAATTCGTCGGGTTGAGGGACGTTCAGCGACATCGAAATAACCTAGCAGCAAGGCCGCAACCGAAGGAAAAGACAATAACACAGAGGTCGCTGAGGTTTCACAGAGTTCACAGAGCGTGCACACGGTCTTTTCCTCCGTGGCCTCAGTTGTTCTCTGTGAACTCTGTGTTGAGTCTTTTCTTCGCGGTCCTGGAAGATGTTTGGGATTAGTGGTACAGGTGCGAATGCCGATTGGCGATTGGAACGCCGGGGCGGTAGCTTTGTACTCTGTCAATCGGCAATCGACAATCGGCGGTTCCACTCAGCTTCTTGACGCATTCCCAGCGTAAAGATAAGCTCAGAAGGCTTCTAAACATTTTGCTTTTTGGGAGTTCTTTATGACGGAGACTTTTCGGAATTATGTGGGTGGTCGGTGGCTCGAATGCATGTCGAAGAAGACCTTCCCCAACGTGAACCCCGCCAACACTGACGAGGTGGTGGGGCTTTTCCAGGCCTCCGGGCCCGAGGACACGCAGGCGGCGTGCGAAGCTGCCGCGCAGGCCCAGCCCGCTTGGGCGGCGTTGCCGGCGCCACGCCGGGGCGAATACCTTTTCAAGGCGGCGGAGATTTTGGAAAGCCGGCTGGACGAACTCGGCGCGGACATGACGCGCGAGGAAGGGAAGACCCTCCCCGAAGCCAAGGGCGAAGTCAAACGGGCGATCAACATCTTCCGCTATTTTGGCGGCGAGGGAGCGCGGCAATTCAGCTATCAGATTCCCTCGGAGCGCGAAAACGTCTTCTGCTACACGCTACGCAAACCCCTTGGGATTGTCGCACTAATCACGCCCTGGAATTTCCCCAGCGCCATTCCGGCCTGGAAAATGGCGCCGGCGCTTGTCGCGGGCAACGCGGTGGTCATCAAGCCGGCCTCGCTCGCGCCGTTGAGCGCCTATCGGCTGGTGGAAGCTCTGCACGAGGCGGGCATTCCGGCGGGAGCCCTTAACTACATTACGGGGAGCGGTGGCGCGGTGGGGAACACCCTGGTCGAGTATCCTGGAGTGCGGGCGGTTTCCTTCACGGGTTCGTGCGAAGTGGGCAATGCGCTGTACGACAAGGTCACGCGGCGCAAGATTCGCGTGCAACTGGAGATGGGCGGCAAAAACCCAACCATTGTTTTGAAAGACACGGACCTCGACTACGCCGCCGACGTGCTGGTGAACGGGGCGTTCTTCTCGACGGGACAGAAGTGTACGGCGTGCAGCCGCGCCATCATCGAGCGGGCAATTTACGAACCGCTGGTGGAGAAACTCATCGCGAAGACCCGCGCCCTCAAGGTGGGCAACCCGCTCGAACCGGGTATCGGCATGGGCCCTGCCGTGGACGCGGGCCAACTCGATACCGATTTGAAATACATCGAGATTGCCAAGAAGGAAGGCGCTCGGCTGCTTTGCGGGGGGAATCGGCTCACGGGCGGAATTTACGACAAGGGTTACTTCGTCGAACCGACCCTCTTCACGGACGTGACCCCGGAGATGCGCATCGCCCAGGAAGAGGTGTTTGGACCCGTCCTGGCGCTGATGCAGGCCAAGGACTTTGACGACGCGATGCGCCTGGCGAATTGCGTGCGCTTCGGCCTGTCGGCGTCCATTGTCACTCGCGATGTGACGCGTATTCACCAGTTCGTCAATCGCATCGAAGCGGGGCTCATCACGGTGAACCTCCCGACCGCCGGGGTTGAATACCAACTGCCCTTTGGCGGCACCAAGGAATCGAGCTTTGGGATGCGCGAGCAGGGCCCCCTGGCGCTGGATTTCTATACGGAATCTCGCACCGTGTACCTCAAATACACGCAAGCGTAGCAGCCTCGGGAGCCTCGCTGAGCCTGCTTACGCGGACATCAATCCGGGGGCTGATCCATTGAGGACTCTCCCGTCTTAGAGCCAGCCAAATCTGAAAAGCAGGAAGGCGAGGGCAGCCACGGAGAGCACTGCTCCACCGAAAATGTGGAGCAGGGCGCGCGAGCGGAGGCTGCTTTCAAGATCTTTCTCGCTGCGCCAGGAAATCAGGAAAGTGGGCTCGTTCTGGCCTTTCACAATCAGGTTGCGATCGTGGTCGTCCTGAGGTTGGGGATTTTCCGTGCACGTGCCGGTGATGTCATACCAATGATCCGGGAGGATGCAATACTCGGTCAGGCGGTAGCGGTTGGAGGAGCCCGTTCCCACTGTGAGGCCACTGCGCGCCAACCCCGAGAGCAGACTCCCCGCGTCGAGCGAAAAGGAAGAGCTGCCGCTCACCACAGATTCCGCATAGGCAACCAGGTCGCTGGTCGAGACAGGGGCGCCCGTGGCCGGGGCTGACCCGGAGCGTCCGAAAAGGCCCGAGACACTCAATCCCCCTCCCGTGTCGCGCCGGGTGGTCTGGATCAAATCCAGTTCCGCGCCGCGCGCGTCCACCAGCACTTTACCTGAGCCGTCTTCGAGATAGAACCGCACGCCGTTCGCGTCGGTCTTGGCGTGGGACCAGTGGCCGCCGCGCTTGTCCCGCACCCAGCGCTCGACGTCCACCTTGTAATGAAAACAGGGCGTCTTGGTCACCGGGCTCGGGACGAGTTGCTCGCCCTTGGCTTTGCCGTGAATTTCCACCAGGCCCATGGGGATGCTGTGGATGGGCATCTCGGGAGTGTCCGCCAAGATGCGGTATTTGCGATAAACCTTGAAGCCCTGGAAGAACCAGAACAGGCCTGCGCCGAAACCCACGGCGGCCCACACGTCGACATCGGAACCGGATGACATGGAGCTACTCTGTCTTGCCGCACATCCTATTCAAATAGCGGGGAAAAATCCACAGGAATGACGACCCGAGGCGGAGAGTATTGATTTGAAAGTCTAATGTTGAATAGTTGAAAAGTCGAAAAAGTTGAACATGGCGCACCAACCTCATTCGCGCTTTCAACTCTTTGACTCTTCAACTCTTCGACGTTTCTCTAGAACAACCCGAACCTGTACAAGATATACGCAAGGCAGGCCACGGATGCCGCAGCGCCGCCAAAGATCTGCAGGGCGGCTCGCATCTCCAAGTGATGCTCTTCTTCCTTATGGCTGCGGAAGGAGATGATGTAAGTGGGCTCGTTCCGGCCTTTGACGATCATGTTCCGATCGTGCTCGTCCACAGGGTTGGGGTTTTCAGTGCAGGTGCCGGTTATGTTGTACTTTCCGTTGGGCACCAGGCAGGCTTCCGTGAGCCGGTAACGGCCCGACGCGGTGCTCGTCGAGGTGTGGATCATGGCGGGCAGGTTTGTGTGGGCCCGCGCCGCCGCTGTCTGCCGCGCCTTTTCCAACTCTGGATCTGCTTGCGGCTCCTGAGACCCGGCCAGGAGGGCGGCCATAGTCACAACCTGTTGCGGGTTCTGGTTAATCATCTCCGACAGGTTCATGGTAGAAGCGCCGTTCCCGTTTTTCGCCATGACGCGGGCATAGGTTTGCGCCAAGTGAACCAGGCTGACTTTGAACGCCGGTGAGTCCTCCGGATACTTCCACACTTCAAGCGCCGCGCGAGAGGTTTCCCCATTCGGGTCATGACGCGCAAGCATGCTGCGCATCATCATTCCGGCGAAGCCTTCGCCGCCCGCCCCGGTAGGATTGGCCAGGAATTGCATCAATGACGCGCGCTGTGGGGCGTGCTCGGAGTTGCCCGCGTGGCTGACCAGGCCTACAACCTTTCCCGCCATCTGCCCGAAGTGGCGCATCTTGGCCTCTGAAACGTACTGGAGCAGGTCCGTGTCCGAAGCGGCAATGCCGGCGGCAGGTCCCGCTGCGCTCCCCGCGCTCGGGGAGCTGTGCGACAGGCCGCTGCGCACTTCGCGCTTCATCCCCTCGGGCAGGTCCAGTTCCGCCGACGTCGAATCGATGAGCACCTTGCCGGAGGCGTCCTCAAGGTAGAACTTCACGTTCTGGAGGTCGGTGGCGTAGTGTTTCCACGACCCGCCTCCTTTCGAATCGGTATGCCACTCCTCGATGTTTACCTGGTAAAGGAAGCACGCGGTGCGAGTGATGGGGCTCAGCAGCGTTTCTTGCCCGCGGGCCTGGCCTTGAATATCCACCAGGCCCATGGGAATGCTGCGAATGCGGGTCTCGGGCGTATCCTCGACCACGCGGTACTTGCGAAAGGTTCGGAATCCCTTGAAGAAGTAGTAGAGACCGCCAAAGAAACCAAGGATCACGTAGCCAAGTGGGTCGTGGCTGCTTGAACTCATATTCGCTTCCTCAAATTTGAGATGAACGCCCCGCGAGCGCCGGTCTCGGCCGATGAATCGCCCAGCCGGGCGCTTCCAGCACGTGGCCCGCGGCCTCGCTACGGCCTTTGACCTTACAGGTGAAACCAGTCCCTAAGAGTGATATGTCCTATAAATGCCCTTTTGATATTGCCATAGTAACCGAGGAGGCCCGGAAAGTCCAGAGGCCCGACGTTTTCCCCCCTACCCATCCGCGCGATGCTTGAGTATGATGAAGAGTCTTCAAAGCAAGCCATGCTCGACACAGACCCGTTATACGTTTTTCGCTGAGAGCTGAAGGCTGAGCGCTGAGACCCCTGGCATGGAACCTTTTCGCGTTCTCGAGCATACCGCCGACATCGGCTTCGAGGCTTTCGGGGCCACGCGGGAAGAAGTCTTCGGGAACGCGGCTCACGCCCTCATGAACTTTTTTGAGGATCGCAAGGCAATCCGGCCGGAGCAGCAAATTCCCATTCACGTGGAGGGTTCCGACTCCCCCGCGCTGCTGGTAAACTGGTTGAGTGAAATTCTCTACCTCCGGGACACGGAGGGCTGGTTGTTCAGCGAATTCGAAGTGCGCTCGCTTCAGGAGAAGTCGCTCGATGCCGTGGCGCGCGGCGAGAAATTCGATCCCGGCCGCCACCACATCAAGCTCCTGGTGAAGGCCATCACGTATCATCAACTGGCTCTGGAGGAAACCGCGCAGGGCTGGCGCGCACAGGTGTATGTGGACATCTGAAGACAGTCGAAGGTCGAAGGTCGAGGAGTCAGAAGTCGAAAAGTCGAAAGTTGAAGAGTCGAAAAAGGAAACTCCGGCCTGGGGAGTTGCTGGCTGCGGCGTCTTGTCAGGAATCCATCGGCGGTCGTCTTGGTTTTCCCTGCCACCTCTTTTCTGCCTCGCCCTGACGGCTTACTGCCTTCTGCATTCTGCCTACTTTCTCTTCGCCGGTACCGGCCTGTACCAGGTACGCGAGATCAAGCCCAAGGTTTATCTCTGGATGCCCGACGACGTCCTCGATCAGGAGAGTGATCCGGAATTCCCCCGCGCGTCCAATGCGGGCTTCGTCGTGACCTCGGAAGGCGTCGTGGTGGTGGACACGGCCAACAGCCCGTTTCACGCGCGCGAAATTCTTTACGAGATCCGCCAGCGCACCGACCAGCCTGTAAAGTACGTCCTCAACACCAGCGCCGCGGGCGATCACGCGCTGGGCAACGAAGTCTTCGTGGACCAGCAATCCATCATCGTTTCCGCGGCGACGGCGCAGGCGCGGCTGCGGGAATACAAGCAAACTCTGGAGCGCCGCCTGGGCGACGATGATGGCTGGCGCCTGCAGGCGCGTATGCGCGGCTTCCACGTCACGGCGGCCGCCCAAACCTTCCAGAGCGACATGACACTGCGCCTGGGCGGTGAGGACTTCCGGCTTCGCACGCTCCTTGACCGAGGCGACGCGGCGGTGGAAATTCCTTCCACCAAAGTGCTGTTCCTGGGGCCGCTTTTCGAAAACAAGTTTTTCCCGCGCATCGGCGGCCGCGACGTGCGCCGCTGGATCGCCGCGCTGCGCGAGGTCGAGAGTTGGGACGTGGATACGTACGTCCCCGGCCACGGCGCCCCGGGCGGGAAAGCCGATGTCGCCGCATTTCGCGGCTTCCTCGAGTGGCTGGTGGCCCAGGTTGAAACACGCATGAAGGCGGGTAAGTCCCTGGCCGAGGTCAGGGAGGAACTGGTGCTGCCGCAGACCTTCCACTACAACGCTCCCGACCTGGCCCCCACCGCCGTGGCGGACGTTTACCGGCAGTTGGCTTCCACTAGCCAGCCCGCCGCGCCCGCAACCACCGGCACGGCCGCCGTCCCGCCGGCGCACTAAACCTAGGCCCCGCGGGAAGCCACTAGCCGGAATTTCCACTCAGGAGGTTTGGAATGCTTTGCTCGCGAAGGGAAGGGCTGCTCGCGTTCCTGGCCGCGTTGCCTTCGGTGGGGCTCGCCGCAGAGAAGGCTGCGTTGCCATCGAAGGCATATCCCTTCGAAGACCTGCGAGTCGAGAGGTCTGGAGACAACAGCTTCCGGCCGGTCCTCGAGGGGCTCACGCACAGCGGTTGCCAGATCGAAATCCACGAGACGGACCTCGCGCCCGGCGGCAGGCCCCATCCGCCGCATCATCACCTGCACGAGGAGATGTTCCTCATACGCGATGGAACGTTGGAGGTCACCATCAACGGTCGCAGCACGAAGCTCGGCCCGGGCTCCGTTGCCTTCGTCGCCTCGAACGACCAACACGGCATCCGCAACGCGGGCGATACGCAGGCGCAGTACTTCGTCATTGGCCTGGGAACCGATCGATAAAGGAGGCATTCGGCCGCTGGCAAACCAGTCGCCGGTCCATCAATCCCGCTGACGCCTGTACTTTAATCCGAACATCTCTTCCCACTTACCTTCTTTCTGGCGGAGGACGGCCCAGTCGTATTCGTCGGGGCCGCGCCGAACGATAGTGGAGCGGAATGGGTGCGCGACGCCGTCCGCGCCGATGATTTGGAATTGCTGTTCCAGGCGATCTCCGCTCATGGCCGCTTCACCTTCGGTCAGGCTCCCGTGGTTATCGGTGTACAGGAATACGATAGTTTTCTTGGCGGGATGCCACGCATAGATACCGGTGTAGACCGGGACGAGCTTTCCATCCTCGCGAAACCGTGTGGTGAACTTGATGACGTGGCCGTTGTCGCCCCACTCGATGGTTGACTCCACGTGAAAAGGCTTTCCGTCAGGGCCTTTTTCTCCGTCCGCCACCCATTTGCCGCCGGTCAACCAGGCAAGCTGGTTGAGCGGGTTGTCGGCTGCTGGCTGATTCTGCGGTTTGGCCGGAATCGCCGCGGCCAGGAGAACCGCTGCAAGGACACCACGAAGCACCATGCGGATTCTCATGAGTTGTATCCACCTTTCTGGGTTTTGCCCTGAATTCACTGAATCGTCGACCCGCGCGGCCGGGCGGCCTCTGCGAGCATACGGTTAAAATAATAGCGCAAGTGTCTGGCTTCAGGCTTTGGGAAGGTGCGCCAGGGCTTCCTTGATCTTCTCCTGCGGGTACTCGTAGTCGGTGAGTTCCCCGGCGAGGTATTTCTCGTAGGCGGCCATATCAAAGTGCCCGTGACCGCTCAGGTTGAAGAGGATAGTCTTCTCCTTCCCCTCCTCCTTGGCTTTGCGAGCTTCGTCGAGCACGCACGCGACGGCGTGCGAAGTCTCCGGGGCCACGATGATTCCCTCCGCGCGCGCGAACGTGATGGCGGCCTCGAAGCATTCGAGTTGGGGATAGCTTATGGCTTCGATGACGCCCTCGCGATGCAGCAGGCTGACCAGCGGCGCCATGCCGTGGTAGCGCAGGCCGCCGGCGTGAATTCCCGCGGGAATGAAGTCGTGCCCGAGAGTATCCATTTTGAGCAGCGGCGTCATCCCGCTCTTGTCGCCGAAATCGTAGGCGTACAAGCCTTTGGTCATGGTCGGGCAGGCCGTGGGCTCGACGGCGATGAGGCGAATCTTTTTCCCCGAAGCTTTCAGCGGCACAAAGGGAAACGCCAGCCCGGCAAAATTGCTTCCACCTCCGCAGCAGCCCACCACGATGTCGGGGAATGCGTCGGCGAGTTTCAACTGCGCGAGGGCTTCCTGGCCGATCACCGTCTGATGGAGCAGAACATGGTTGAGCACGCTGCCGAGGGAATAGTTGGTGTCCTTGTGCGTCGCGGCATCCTCCACCGCTTCGCTGATGGCGATGCCGAGGCTTCCCGGGCACTCCGGGTCGTCGGCCAGGACCTTGCGGCCCGCCTGCGTCTGATCGCTCGGCGAAGGGATGCACTTCGCGCCCCAGCACTCCATCATGGTGCGGCGATGCGGCTTCTGGAAGTAGCTGCACTTCACCATGTACACCATGCACTCCATTCCGAAAATCTGGCAGGCCAGCGCCAGCGCGCTGCCCCACTGGCCCGCGCCGGTTTCGGTGGCGAGCCGTTTCATGCCCGCTTGCCGGTTGTAGTACGCCTGCGGAACAGAGGTGTTGGGCTTGTGGCTGCCGGCCGGTGAGACTCCCTCGTTCTTATAGAAGATCTTGGCCGGCGTTCCGAGCGCTTTCTCCAGCCGATAGGCGCGATGCAAGGGCGTCGGTCGCCAGAGGCGCAGGACGTCGAGCACAGGTTCGGGGATCGGCACGCTTGGCGCGCCCGAGACTTCCTGTTCGATGAGAGCATGCGGGAAGATCGCCTCGAGACTGGCGGGATCCGCCGGCTGCCCCGTGGCCGGATTCAGCGGGGGAGCCAGCGGCGCAGGCAAATCGGGAATCACGTTGTACCAGGATTTGGGCAGGTCCCGCTCTAAGAGCAGGTATTTGTAGTCGCTCATCATCTGTCTCCGCTCAAAGTATTAGGGAAAAGAGTTTAACACGGAGATCACAAAGAACAACTTACAGAGGACACTGAGAAACTGTCGGCCGTCCTCTCTTTTCTTCTTGGTGTTCTCTGTGTTTCGACTTCAGATCAATCTCAAAGATATGAGGCTCAGTGAACTCTGTGTTAGAGGCTCTTAAGCTCGTCGCCATCATCTGCGAAAATGTGACGGCTTGCATGATTAATCCAGGTTAAACCTCCAGCTCCCTCCTGCAATACTCGACGCACTTTTTCATTTCCGCGATGGTGTCGAGGCCCTTGATCTCCTCGCCGTATTCGTACTCGATGTTGGCGGGAATCTTCCACTGATTGTCTCGCAACAGGCGCAGCACCGGCCCGATGGGCGTGTCGCCGTGGCCGAAGGGCAGGTTCGCGCCGCGATTCTTTTTGCGGTCCTTGATATGCAGCGTCACGATCGTATCGTGATGTTCTTTCAGGTACGCGACGGCGTCGCCACCCGCGGCGGTGAAGTGGCCGATATCGAGGTTGACGCCAATATACGGCGACGCGCCCTTCATCGCCCGCGCGAAGGTGTCGGGGGTCGAGAACTCGTCCGGGTCCTTGGTGTTGTCGTGTCCGTGAAAGCCCACCAGGATTTTGTACTTGCGCGCGTATTCGTCCACCTTGGGCGCGATGCTCACCTGCGAGGACGCCGTAATGTATTTCACGCCCAGTGCCTGCGCAAACTGGAAACCACGATCGTATTCCTCGGCGGTCATGAACTTATTGAAGCTGTGGTTGTAGGCGTAGATCAGGACCCCTGCGTTGTCGAATTTCGTACGGATATCGTGAAAGAAGCTGAGCGGCACCGAAAGCCGCCATTCCTTCTGCTTCTGCCAATTCCCTTGCGGCTCGAGGTGCCCCTGCCAGAGCTCGCATTCGCCCAAACCCACCGTGCGATAGCCCTCGATGGCGGCATCCAGCGGGCGGTCGCGGAAGGAATAACTCTGCGCGCCAAGCTGCACGCCGCGGACCACCGAGTTTATGTATTCGGCGCCGAACAGCGGCCGCCGCGCCGCCAGCAATCCGGCGGACCCCGCCAGCAAGATCTTACCAACGTCACGACGCGTAATTCGTGCCATTTTTTCCCCTCCCAAGCCGACAAAAATCAGAGCCCGAAGTATAGGGTCACCAGCGCGAAACCGCAATGTTGTCTGCCAGGGGTGCGGGTCGGAGCGCCCGGTTAGCCTCGCGCCCAGTTGTGGATGTATAGTAGTGGGAAGTGACGGACCAATGGTGATGATTCCCAAAGTCGTTATTCACAGCGATCCCGAGATTCTGGGGGGCACGCCCGTCTTTGTGGGCACCCGCGTGCCGGTCCAGTCGCTCTTCGATTATCTCGAAGGTGGAGAGACGTTGGACGAGTTTCTCCGCCAGTTTCCTTCCGTTAAGCGCGAACAGGCTCTGGGGGCACTGGAAATAGCGCGCGACTCGGTCCTCAGCAGTGCGCATTCTTCTTGACGAGAACTTGCCGGTCGATCGGGCGGCAGAGCTGACGGGTCACGAGGTCTCGACCGTCACCGGCGTGGGATAGCAAGGTATCAAGAACGGCGAACTTCTGCGCTGTGCGCAAGGCCATTTCGAGGTGCTGATAACCATGGATCGCAACCTCGAATTCCAGCAAAACGTTGCCGCCTTTCACGTGGGGATCCTCGTGCTACAGGCGCCCTCAAACCGCATGGTTGACCTTCATCCTCTTGTACCCGCAATTCTGGCCGCGCTGAAAACAGCGAGGCCTGCCGAGCTGCGAAGGATTGCGGCCGAATAGCCCGGGTGTGCTAAAATGTGTTTATGGCAAACACCGCGACATTCAGTATCCGGCTGAAACCGGCCGTGAAGAAGCGGCTGGCAAAACTGGCCAAAGCGTCCGGGCGAAGCTCGAACTTTCTGATTGCGGATGCGGTCGAGACCTACGTCGCCGACCAGGAAAGGATGTTGGCCGAAATCCGCCAGGCCGACCGGCAGGTGAAAGCAGGTCATTACATCCGGCACGAGGATATGAAAGCCTGGCTCCTCTCCTGGGGTACCGACCGGGAATTGCCCCCACCCAAATGCGTGTGCGGAAAAGAGCATGACGACGAGGCACTGTGCCGGTAGAAATCGTATGGTCTCCCCTTGCGCGAGCACGCCTTGAGGAAATCCGTGCCTACATCGCCCTGGAAAATCCTGGTGCGGCGGAGCGGTTGACAACGCGCATCGTGGCGGTCGTTGAAGCTCTCAGGCACCACCCTTCACTCGGCCGGGCCGGAACCGAGCCGGGAGTCCGGGAACTGGTCATCGGCGGAACCCCTTACATCATTGTGTACCGTGTGCGCGGCAAGCGGGTTACGATCAATACCATCTGGCACGCCGCGCAACAGCAAGAGCGCTGAAGAGCGAATGGACTTCCTAGCGGCCGGCTTCAACTGGGTAGCTTGGAGCTTCCTGACGCGCCGCTCCGGCGATGGCGCGCACGGTCGCAATCTCACGGGGCTTTCCAATATGCGCGCAGGCCGATGTAGTCGTCGTCGGGAATGGTGGCGAGGATTTTGCGCCGCAGTTCCAGCGGATTGAGATCGCCCTGGCTGCTGTAAACGACCTCGCCATTCGCATCGAGTAGCACGGTGTAGGGCACGGCACCCTTCCAGGTCGAGTCGAATGCCGCCATCAGCCCGTAATTATCGGTGGTGCCGAAAAGCAAATTCCGGTTCGAGGCGTGGCGCTCCGTGAGGACGCGCAGGACTCCGGCTTTCTCATCGGGATAGTTCGTGCTCACCAGGATAAGTTCGAAGGGGCGGTGGCGATACATGCGGTACATGGTGATGAGGTCGGGAAATTCCTCGACGCACGGCCCGCACCAGGTGGCCCAGAAATCGATCAGGCGCACCTTGCCGTCGGGCTTGTTGCGCAGGGCACGCAAATCGTCGGCGCTCGCAAGTTGCACGGTAACGGGTTCGGCTTCGAATTTGGCTTCTTCGTCGTTGCGCCCCTGCTCCTTGTACATCCACTTCGTCGAGCATCCCACGGCGGGCGTGCTCGCCACCTCCACCGGCTTTCCCGCCAGCAGCGCGTCGATGGCCTCGCGCGCGTCGCGGCGCTTCACCAGATTTTCGCGCGGGCTGTCGTCCACGCGCCCTTCGTAACGCAGCTTATGTTCCTGGTCGAAGATGAAGACGTGCGGCGTCGCCACCGGCCCGTAGGCGCGCGCCACGCTCTGCGTCTCGCCGTCGTAAAGGTAAGGGAAGTTGAAGTGGCGGTAGGAGGCGCGGGTCTTCATTTCCTCGAACGAATCGCTGAGGTCGGTGTAGCCCAACTCGTCCAGGCGCACGGCCTTGGGGTTGTTCGGCTGGATGGCCACCAGCGCCACGCCGCGGTCGCGATAGTCCGCTGCCAGCGCTTTGATGCGATTCTCGTAGAGCTGCGCGGTGGGGCAGTGGTTGCAGGTGAAAACAATGACCAGGACCTTCGCCGCCGCGTAATCGCTCAGGCGATGGTTCTTGCCGTCGATGCCCGGCAGGTCGAAGTCGGGCGCCGCCGAACCGATCGCCAGGGTCGGCGGATGCTCCTCGGCGGCTTTCGCGCCCGCGGCCACGAGACAAACCGCCAGTGCTCCGAGCAAGATTCGGCGAGCCATGCAGCACCTCCCTGAAGAGACCGGCCATTTTCCCACTACCGCCGCTGCTCTATCAAGCTGGCCCGAGGCAACCGCATGTGACTTTCGAGTAGGTCCTACATCAGCGGTCGCAACCCGTATCATGATGCTGGTTGAGTAGGTGGCAGAGAAATTTTCCGATTTCGGCGCAGCTTGCGCCAGGCCCTCCTCAACAGCCACACCCCAGGCACTATCAGGATCAGCCATGGAATGACCGCGACAATTACGGTGATCAGAGAGGCTGTGCTTTCCCCCAATACCGCGCCCGACTCGCGCAAAGCATCCCAAATCTGGGCAAAGCCCCCTGCGTTCCCCCAGGGTTTCTCTACACGGAAGGAGATCTCGACGGCAGTCTTCTCGGTTTCATTGGCAAGAATTTTCCGCTGCATTGTCTGGCTATCCAACTGCGACTGAGTTTCGGTTAATTGCTGCTGAATTTCTATAAGGTCCTTGACGGTCGCGGAAGGCTTAGACAGCATTGCCCTCAAATTATCCCTGAAAGCGGTGAGATTCTTAAGCTTGGCGTCCGTGTCTACCACTTGGGCTGTTTTATCTTCGCGCTCCGTCACATGTTGTGCGACTTTGCCCAGCTTTTGGACCTGGTCGAGCAGCTTGTTCAGATCTTGCGGCGCAACCCGCAACAACATAGTCCCTGCCGGGGGCGAATTGGGCGACCTCGTGGTGATGCTGGAAGATAAGACTTCACATTGTATCGTGCCGCAGAAAGCGATCGCCGACTCCCAGGACTTCTGGAGGTCCGACTCGGGCGCGATCACTTCAAGCGTATGGCGCTCTGCAATGAAGCGCTGCGGTGATGCCAAGAACGACCCCCCTATGGCCGACATGAGTGCCAGCTTGCCGCCTCCCCCTCCTCCGCCTCGCGACGGGCTCGAAGTTTTATTCATCCTCGCGCAGCCTGTTGTTATTAAGAGGAGACCCGCAAGAACCAAACCAGCATATTTGCTATTCATGTTTTTCCTATCATCGCGGCGAAATAGTCGCCAGAAGTATACCCCTACACTGATGCGGGAACACTCGATAAGGCGGCTTGACCCCCACCGCAGCTTGAGGTGGACATCCAGTCAGTGCGGGACAATTTTGCTTGACACGAGGGGCGAAACATGATAGCCTACCATGGTGGACTTAGAGCGACAGGGTATTTCGGTCGCGGCGCGGGCTTGTAGGGGCACGCCATGGCGTGCCCCTACGAGGAGACGCCCGTGACGCGAAGCGGGTCGCGGACACGGCGCGTGGGCGAAAATGTGTTGCACCAAAATGCAGCAGAAAACCTCGAAAAAACACGCAAAAACAAGGGATCCCTTTTTGTGAAAAGCCCGTGCCGCTAACCCATTGATTCTAAAGGGGCGATGGACAGAAAGACCGGGAAAGGAACCTGGAACCTCTAAGCCCTTCAGCTTTAGCGAGATAGGCCGCGATTTCCGACCCGTTGTCGCTAAGATTCGCGTCAAAATCACGCGCTCCAAATAGCCCTTTTCGCAGGTCGTCGGTAAATACGGATAGCATTACGGATAGTATTACGATTGGTAGGAGGGCTTATGCCTCTCCAGATGCATCAGCTCCAAAAGCTTGACGATTACCGCTGGCTGGTGCCCAAGGGCACGAAGCCCGGCATGCTGACCGACGCGCTGATTTATACCGACGAGCGCCTGCTCCAGGACCTGCTGAAAGACCTCTCGCTCGAGCAGGCGATCAACGTGGCGATGTTGCCGGGGATTGTGGGGCGCTCGCTGGCGATGCCGGACATCCACCAGGGCTACGGTTTCCCCATCGGCGGCGTCGCGGCCACGCTGCCGGACGAAGGCGGCGTGATCTCGCCGGGCGGCGTGGGCTTCGACATCAATTGCGGCGTGCGCCTGTTGGCCAGCACGCTGACCCTCGAGGAAGTCCGGCCGAAAATCAAAGACCTGATCAACCAGCTTTTCCGTGATATTCCCTCGGGCGCGGGCCGCGGCGGCGACGTTCGGCTCTCGCATCAGGACCTCGACAGACTGCTCGCGGAGGGCGCAGCCTGGATGGTGGCGCACGGCTACGGTCGGGCGGAACAGGCGGCGCAGGTCCTGGGGCTTTACGAAAACGAAATCGTCATCCTGATCCATTCCGGCTCGCGCGGTTTTGGACACCAGGTGTGCACGGACTACCTGCGCGACATGGACGCCGGCATGCGGCGGTACGGGATTGAGCTGCCGGACCGGCAACTGGCCTGCGTTCCAGTACACTCGAAGGAAGGGCAGGAGTATCTGGCGGCGATGCGCGCCGCGGCGAATTTTGCCTGGGCGAACCGCCAGGGCATCACGCATCTTACGCGCCAGGCGTTCAAGCGCATTTTCGGCGAGAAGGAGGAGCTGCGCGTTGTGTACGACGTCTGCCACAACATCGCCAAGCTCGAACGGCACAACGTGGGCGGGCGAGACCGCAAGGTGATGGTCCACCGCAAAGGCGCCACGCGCGCTTTTCCCGCCGGGCGGCCGGAAGTCCCGGAGCCGTACAAGTCCTGCGGGCAGCCGGTGCTGATTCCGGGCTCGATGGGCACGGCGTCGTATGTGCTGGTGGGGGCGGAGGGCGCCATGCGCGAGACCTTCGGCACCACTTGCCACGGCGCGGGCCGGGTCATGAGCCGCACCGCCGCCAGGAAATCCGCCTACGCGCAGAATGCCAAGCAACGCCTCGAGGACCAGGGCATCATCGTGCGCGCCGAAACCCGCGACGGCATCACGGAAGAAATCCCCGAGGCGTATAAGGACGTCGATGTGGTCATCGATGTGGTTCACAACGCGGGACTGGCCCGGCGGGTGGCGAGGCTGAGGCCCATTGGGGTGATCAAAGGGTAGGCGGACAGGAATTGGATCTGCCGCTTTGGGTCGCTGGTTTCGGGGCTCAAAGCGCCCCTGCTTTGCGCCGCTGATTGGCGCTTGATTTATTGTGGATATCATTACACAATAGAATCAACAAGTCTTTGAGGGGTTTTTCAGCTATGAAAGTTATACAAGTTCCGATGGATGAAGCTCTGCTGCGTGCCGTGACCCGCACAGCCAAAGCCCGACGTGCCACTCGGGCCGCATTCATCCGGAAAGCTTGTCAGGAATACCTCCATCGGCTGGAAGAAGAGGAGCTTGACCGAAAGTACGTGGAAGGTTATCGCCGCAAGCCCGAGAAGCCAGTCTGGGGAGAGGTTGGCTCCAAAATGGCCGCCGAGGTTCTGGCTCAGGAGGACTGGGATGAGACGGGGTGAGGTTTGGTGGGCGAATGTTCACGCTCCCATCGGTCGGCGTCCTTTGGTGCTCCTGAGCCGTAACGCGGCATATGCCGTCCGCGCCTCTGTGACGGTCGCGCCTATTACGCGGACCATTCACGGGATTCCTGTCGAGGTTCCCTTGGGACCGGAGGACGGGTTACCCAGAGAGTGCGTCGTGAATTTGGACGACATCTTCACCATCCAAAAAGGGCGGTTGGACCGACGGTTGACCACACTCCCGCCGGCGAAGATGCAGCTTGTCGACAAAGCGATCGAATTCGCACTAGGCCTCACCTGATTTTTACCTTGTCCGCAACGCGGGCCTGGCCCGGCGGGTGGCGAGGCTGAGGCCCATCGGCGTCATCAAAGGATAGGGATTAGGCAACGTAGAGACGCCCCGGCGGGGCGTCTCTACTGAAGGCCGACGCTACACCTGTTGCGCGAGATAATTCTGGATGCCGATCTGTTCGATGAGGCCGAGTTGCTCTTCGAGGAAATCGACATGCCCTTCCTCGTCCGCGAGAATCGTCTCGAGCAAGTCGGACGAGGCATTGTCGCCGGCCTTGCGGCAAGTGGCGATGGCGGCGTTGTATTCGGCCACCGCGCCTTTCTCAAGGTTCAGATCATTCTGAAACTGCTGTTTGATGTCCTTCCCGACGTTCAGCTTAGGCATGTCGTTCAAGTTGGGCATGCCCTCCAGGAAAAGAATGCGCTCGACGAGTTTCTCGGCGTGCTTCATCTCGTTGATCGCTTCTTTCTTGGTGTGCTCGCCGAGCTTCTTGTATCCCCAGTTCTCGCACATTTCGGCGTGAACGAAATACTGGCTGATCGCGCCCAGCTCTTCCTTCAGCATTTTGGCCAGAACTTCCAGGACTTCCGGTTTGCCCTTCATATGCGATTGTCTCCTCGATGCCTGAACTACTAATATAACCCGGAGAGGTTAACACAGAAAAAGGGAAAAAGCCTCTGCCTCGGAGGGCCGCAAAGCGCTCGGGGGCGGTCCGGGCTTGCGTCGCCGGGCTCAGGGTTTGGCGGAATGGTGGATGTCGTGCTCCTTCTCCCGGACGTGCGCGATGAGGTTGCGGACGCTGTTGGCGAGCTGCACGACCTCGCCCTGGCCCTCGACATCGAACTCGATGGCGTAATCACCCCCTGCGGCCTGGTCAACGGCGGACTTGAGGTCGACCAGCGGCTTGACCACCTGGCGGGGCAGCACAAAGCTCACCCAAATGCTCAGCAGGATGGCGAGACCGGAGACGATACTCAGCACCCATTCGGCGCGGCGGATGAGGCCGCGGGCTCGTGCGTGATCGCGGTTCACGCGGTCCCAACTGCGGTTTTCGAGTTGGGTGGCGAGTTGCTCGACGCTGTCGCTGGAGGTGCGCAGGTCTTCGGTGATTTGCCGGAAGGCGGGGTCTTGGGCCACCAGGGTGGCCGACACCTGCGCGTCGAGCGACCCGAGGCGGGTGTGCAATTCCTCGACCAGCCGCGCCGGCCTCTCGCGACTCGCGTGCTTCAGCAAGTTGTCGAGGTCCTTGGTGTAGGCGCGAATGACGTTGCGAAGATAGTCCACCGGCGGTTCGCGAGCCTCGCCATGGCGCTCTACGGCTTCCTGCATGCGCCGCCGGTAAAACTCAGCCTGGGTCTGAATCTGGTCCACGGTGGGTTTTTCCTGGGGTTGCAGTTCGCGGATCGTGGCGAGGATCTGGGTCAGGTTCTTCAAGGAATCGCGATTGGCCTTCAGATCGTCCTGGTCATAGAGGAGAAAGTAATTGCGCTCCGTGCGGCGCGCGTCCAGCATCTCGATCCGAACCTGCTCCGCCAGTGTGGCCACGGGCGCGTCGGTGCTCACGATCCGGTCGACGATCCAGCCCATGGCGAAAAGGTAATAAACGGCTAGGAAGATGACGGGCACCAGAATCAGGCGCACGATCGCGAGGCTGTACGCCACCCGCCGGCGCAGGGATGTGCCGCGCGCGAAAACTCGGGATGGTCTTCCTGCTTTCCAAGCCATGCCACTAACCCCCAACCCGGACTGCGATGACTTGGCGGTGACTCACCGCGAACCTACCTTGTGCCGTGGGGGCATCTTACTCCAAATCCCTTCCTGACAGAGAAGATTCCGTTTCCTTCGCCAGCCTGGAAGGGGGCGTAAGCAACTCGATGGACAGGAACATTCTACCTTTGGGGAGCGTATACTGGAATAGATTGGCTTGCATGCCGGAGGAGAACCATGTTTTGCCCACGATGCGGGAAGGAATATGCGGAGCGCGTGAATTTCTGCTGTCAGTGTGGCGCGGCAATGTGTATTCCCGTGCCGACGCCCTCCAAGAAGCTGACGCGTTCCCGGAAGGACGAGAAAATCGCAGGGGTGTGCGGGGGCTTTGCGGAGTATATGGAGATCGACTCCACGCTCGTGCGTCTGCTCTGGGTGGGGTTGGTGTTCTTTGGCGGCTGGGGCTTGATCGCCTACATCGTCGCCTGGATCGTGATGCCGGTGGAGCCGCTGACCAAGCCGGAGCCGGCATCCTCCGCCGCCCCGCAGCCCGCCACAAGCCACTGACCGGGTGCGGCGGCAACCCCTCCTCGACGAGTCCGCTCGCCGAAGTCATCTTCGTCTGAAACGGCCTGCGACACGCTTGCCGCGTCAGGGCGCAGGCTTCAGCTCCATGCCAAAGGGAGCGAGCTGGTCCTTGATCACCTTCTCCTCACCGACCGCCACCACCGTCTGGCGTGAGAAGGGGAAATACTTCCTGGCCACGTCATCAACTTGCTGGGGCGTGACCTTCTGGATTTTCTCGCTCTCGCGCCCCAACTCTTCCGGAGGCAGACCCGAGACCCAGAGGGTGGCGAGCTGGCTGCCCACGGAGCGCTGCAACTGCAGGATGATGGCCTTGATGCCCACCAGATAACGCTCCGCGCGCTGCATCTCCTCCTCGGAAGGGGAGGTGGTGGCCAGGCGGTTCAGCTCGTATTCGATCTCGTTCAACGAGGCGCCGGTCACGGCGTTACGAACGTCCGCGCGCGTCTGGAAAATCCCCGCGTCGCGTCGGACTTGGAGAAACGAACCCGGCGAGTAGGTATATCCCTTATCTTCGCGGATGTTGACCACCAGCCGGGAGCCGAACATCCCCCCGTAGATGGCGTTGGCAACTTCGGCTGGCTCGTATTCGGGGTCACGCTGGCTGGGCCCGAAGGCGCCGAGAGCGAGTGTGGTTTGCACCGAGCCGGCGCGCTCCACGAAGAACACCGCGTGCGGATTCTTCTCAACAGGCGCGCCAACGTCCGCGACGGGGGCTTCCGCAGGCGCTTTCCAGCCGCCAAACTGCTTTTCGATCGAGGCGGTCAGAGCGGCGGCATCGAAGTCCCCCACGGCCACAAGCAGGGTCTGGTCCGGACGAAAGCGGCGGGCGTACTCGCGCCGAAGCTCGGCGGGAGTCGTCCGGGTGATCGAGTCCTGGGTCGGCGAAATCACGCTGTAGGGATGTGTGCCGAAGATCACCTTGGCCAGTGCCCGCCGTGCCAGAAATCCCGGCTCGGCCTCCTGCGCTCGAAGGTTGTCCGCAGCATTGCGCTTGGCAAGGTCGACCTCGCTGTCGGGGAAGGTGGCGTTGGCGAAGATGTCGGCCAGAAGGCCGAGCGCGGCGTCCGCTTTCGAGGCAAGAACGTCCGTGGACACGCGAATCGAGTCGGCCAGCGCATCACCTGACAAGTCGCCGCCCGCTGCCTGGATCTCTTCGGCGATCTGCCGGGCGGAGCGCGTCTTGGTTCCCTGGTCCAGTGTCGCCAGGAGCAGTTGCGAAAGCCCGGGGCGACCGCCGGGATCCACCGACATCCCGCCCTTTACGGCCAGCGTCAGGGCAACTTTGGGAAAGCCCGGGCGGGGAACCAGCCACAGCGTCAGACCATTCGCGAGCTTCTTGATCTCCACCTGGGGCGCGCGGAATGGCACCACCGGCCCGTAAGGCGGAAGAGCTTTGGGCAACGGATGCGCCTTCTCGGCGCCGAAAGCGCAAACCGCGAGGGTAACCGAGAACAGCAGGGCGGCAATAACTTGACGGCGCTTCATTGGGAAGCTCCTTTCTCCGCGCCTTCCGCTTTCTCGGCAGGCGCGGCGGGCACGCGATCGATGACGGTGCGATCGGCCGGGACAAGGTATTTCTTCGCGAAGGCCTTAATCTCGTCCGAGGTGACCTTGGCTATTTCCTCCGGAATCTCATTGACTCGCGAAGGACTGCCGTCGAAGAGCGTGGCGTGGGAGAGCGCCGAGGCGCGCTCGATAGGAATTTCGAGCTGGTCGTACCAGTCCGAGCGCATTTTCGCCTGGATTCGCGCGAGTGCCGATTGGGAAGCTCCGTTCGTCTGGAGTTCCTTGATTACGCCGTCGTAAGCGCTCAGCACCGCGGCCTCGGTGACGTTCGGCGGATAGACGACGAAGGAGGTCATCAGCGTGGGCCCGTTGTATTCGTAGGCATTGCTCAAAGGCCAGTTCAGCCCCCCATCCACCGAAAGGGCGACTTTCTTCTCCTTTACCAGAGTCTGGTAAAGCAGCGAGGCATCTCCGTTATGAAGCAATTCACCGACGACCGCGCCAACCACCGCATCGTGCGAAGTGCGCGGCGGCATCCTGTACCCGATGGCCAGCGCTGGAACGCGAGCCAGCTTGTCCGGCTCGTTGAAGCGCCGCTCGGCCGTCTGCGGCGGCTCGGAGACATCCGGCCGCGGCGGAACTTGCCGACGGGGAATTCCCCCGAAATACTTCTCGACCTTATCGAAAATCTCGGAAGGCGTTACATCCCCGACGATTGCCAGCACGGCGTTGTTGGGCGCGTAGTAATGCTCGTAAAAGCTTTTGACATCCTGAATGTTAGCGGCGTCCAGGTCCTTGAAGTCTCCGTAAAAATTGTGGGCGTTGGGGAATTTGTTGAAGGCCTTCTGGGGCAGCTCCAGCCAGTAGAAGCTCCCATAGGGCTGATTCAGCACGTTGACCCGCACTTCCTCTTCCACCACTTTGCGCTGGTTGTCGAGATTGGCGGGAGAGAAGTCCAGGGTCTTCAGACGGTCGGCCTCCAGCCAGAGGATCGGATCGAGCGCGTAGATGGGCGCGGATTCGATATACTCGGTGAAGTCAAATCGCGTGTCACCGTTGTTGAAGCCGCCGCCTCCTTCAATCACCTGGTCGAACGTCCCTTTGGGGGCGTCGGGAGTGCCTTCGAACATCATGTGCTCGAAAAGATGCGCGAACCCGGTGCGGCCCTCCGGCTCCAACCGGAAGCCAATTCCATAAGTGATGCAAAGGCCGAAGGTTGGGGCCGAATGGTCTTCCGAAACGACAACCACCAACCCATTGCTCAGCGTCTTCATCACCGTCGGAACTTTCCAAGGTTGCGCGTTCGGGGCGGCGGCGAGCGTCGCCGCAAGGCAGAAGAGCGATCCCAAACAGGCAAGAGATTTCATTAGTGCTCCTTTCCGTCTCCTAGCAGAAAGGCGTGCATGCCAGGACTTATCCGAGTCCCTTCCCAATCGGAAGCCATGAATTATAAACGATACCGCCGCCGGAGAGGTTCAAGACTGCAATGGCGTCGCGGGTGGTCCCGGAGAAGAAGGAAGCCTTCTTTGGGCCGAAACGAAGCGCCGTTTTGTCATATTCCTTCGGCCCCGAAAATGCCTATATGTCAGTATGAGAGCCCCAAGATGGACTCTTTGTCGCCGGAGCGTTGGGGAGGAGTGAGAAAATGCGCACTCATTTGGGTTGTACAGGCTCGGTCGAGTTAGGAACGCTCAGTGAAGAAACCCAGCACCGCCTTGAGCAATTGGACGCCAGTTGGCTGGAATTTGCTCCCGAATCCCAGTCCCTGGTGGTGCGCCACGTGCAGCCGGACGATGTGCCAGTGCTGCGGGAAATTGCGGGCGAGTTGTTGGAATTCCTCAGCGTGATTGCGGAAGCCGAGCGGGTAAAGATACCGGGCGGGGCGATTTACTCCCAGGACGAGGTGAGCGGGCAATACGTACGCCTGAAGGTCTGGGCGGGCGGGTTTCTGACCGTGGCCTGGGCCCGGCCGGACTACGAGCACGCCACACTAATAGCCTATCATGGTCAGACCGTGCCCGTGGTCTTCGAGCCCTACCAGCGCCTCAATGGCGTGGTGCGCTTTGAGAACTCCGCCGTCGCCGCGGAAGTCGTCCGCGCGACCCTCGAGCGCTCCGAGGGGCTCTACGCCCAGGGCGAATACGCCATCAACGTTTCCATGAAGGGTGTCGAGATCACCCTGCGCGACGTGAACGCCAGCGTCCTGCCATTGGTGAGGACGCTGCGCGACGTCGCCGTGCCCGGATCGCTTCAGGGCGAGATCGACGTCAGTTCCTTCCGCGCCGGCGACCTGGAGGACTACTGCCGCTTCGTGTTTCGCAACGGTGAGGCCTGGCTGGTCCGGCCGTCGCTCTGGAGCGACCTGCCGGAGAAGCAGGCGCCGCCCAGCGAGCCGCTCGAGCGAGCGGCGTGAGAAAGACAGTCGAAAGTCGAAAGTTGAAAGTCGAAAGGGAAAGACCGTCGACAGTCTACAGTGAAGGCTCAACTGCATACGACATTCGCCGTTGGTGTATGACGCCTCGACTTCTCAACTGTTCAACTTTTCGACCGTTAGATCTTTGCTTTCGACTTTCAACTTTTGACTTTCAACTTTGAGGTGCTTCCGCTATGGATTACGGCTTCACCGAATATCAAACCGCTCTGCGCGACCTGGCGCGCGAGATTGCCGAGAAGGAAATTCGCCCCGTGGCGGCGGAATACGATCGCGAGGGCAAATTCCCCTGGCCGGTCGTGAAGGTGCTGGCGGAGACGGACCTCTTCCGCGTCTTTATTGACGAAAAATACGGCGGCATCACGGAAGGCTCGCCGATCTTCAACATGTGCATCGTCACGGAAGAGCTTTCGAAGGCCTGTGGCGGCATCGCGCTGAGCTTCGCGGGCACCGCGCTGGGCGCGATCCCCATCCTCCTCTCGGGCAGCGAAGAGCAGAAGCAGCGCTGGCTGCCGGACGTGGCGGCGGGCAAGCGCCTGGCGGCGTTCGCGCTCACCGAGCCGCAGGCGGGCTCCGACGCCGGCGCGGTGCGCACCACGGCGCTGCGCGACGGCGACCACTACGTCCTGAACGGCGCCAAGCAGTGGATCACCAACGGCGGCGAGGCGGAAATCTATTCCGTCATCGCCCTCACTAATCCCGCCAAGGGCCCACGCGGCGCGTCGTGCATCGTGGTGGAGAAAGGCACGCCGGGGTTCACCTTCGGCAAGAAGGAAGACAAGCTGGGCATTCGCGCCTCCGCCACGCGCGAGCTGATTTTCCAGGATTGCCGCGTGCCGGTGGAGAATTGCCTGGGCCGCGAGGGCACGGGCTTCATTACCGCCATGCGCACCTTCGACGTCTCGCGTCCGGGCGTGGGCGCGCAAGCGCTGGGCATCGCGCAAGGCGCCTTCGATCTCGCCCTCGAGTACGCCTGCACGCGCCGGCAATTCGACGCGCCCATCGGCTCGTTCCAGGGGCTGCGCTTCATGCTCGCCGACATGGCCATGAAGATCGAGGCCGCGCGCGCCCTGGTCTACGCCACGGCGCGCTACATCGATACGCAGCCGAAGGAGCGGCCCACGGTTTACGCCGCCATGTCGAAATGCTTTGCCGCCGACGTGGCCATGTCCGTCACCGTGGACGCCGTGCAAGTCTTCGGCGGCTACGGTTACATGCACGACTACCCCATTGAGAAGTACATGCGCGACGCCAAGATCACGCAGATCTACGAGGGCACCAACCAGATCCAGCGCGAGGAAATCTCCAAGGCGCTGATCAACGCCTTCCACTCGCGCCGCCCCGCCGTCGCCCGAGCTGCATAGGCTAGCGTGAACTGGTGATGGGTGATTGCCGATTGGGGATTGCTGACGGCTGAAAGCTGATAGCTGAGGGCCTGTTTTAAGTGCCCGGCTGAAGCCGGCCGCTACAATCAACATGGTACAACCAGAGGGTATGCAGGATGCTGCATACGTGTGGCGTATTGTCACACTTTGGGGCCTTTCAAGGCTTTCCGGCGAGATCGCGTCAATTCTTGCCTTGCGATTCGCCTAGCAGTATGCAGGCATACAACAGACTGTTTTCCGGCGTTCGTCACGGATAGAGCAACGACTCGAAATGTCATCCGAGGCCAACTCGGTAACCCGTCGCCGAAAAACTCACGCGCGAGATTCCTAACGCCTACTATCCCAACCAATACGAGAATCCCGCCAACCCCGACATTCATTACCGCACTACCGGCCCGGAAATCTGGGAGGACACGGAAGGAAGAATCACGCACTTCGTCGCGGGGATGGGCACCGGCGGAACCATCACCGGCATTGGACGCTTCCTTAAAGACCAAAATCCGGCAATCAAGATCATCGGCGTGGACC
>JAIQGA010000102.1 GCA_020072925.1 Terriglobia bacterium
CGGCCTCCGCCTGGTGGCCGCGCACCATCCCGACATTGTTCTACTCGACCTGGTGATGCCGGGCGTGACGGGAATGGATCTTCTGGAGCGCATCCTGGCGGCGGAACCGCGGGCCGCCGTCATCCTGATCACCGGCAGGACGCGACGTAGTTCTTCTTCTGGCGGAACGGGCTTCGAGCCCGGACGGGTCGACTCACCGCCAATATCCAACCAGTCCGCGCCCTGCCTCGCTAGCTCGACGCCGTGCGCAATGGCCTTGTCGGGATCAAGGTACAGGCCGCCATCCGAGAAGGAGTCGGGCGTGACATTGACCACGCCCATGACGAGCGTGCGCTCGCCCAGGACAATCTTTCGGCGACCGAGCTGTAAATCGAATTTGGGGCGACGAAACATGGGAAGAAGAAAGGAGTCAGAAGTCAGGAGTCAGAAGAGAAGCCGTCCGTGGTCCGTAGTCCGTTGTCCGTCGTCTCTTGCATCGGCAGCAAGAAATACTCGGGGGCGTAGAGGATGTATCACTTCCAACATTGGATAATTGGCGATAGACAACGGACGACGGACAACTGACAACGGACGATTATCAATTCTGACTTCTGACTCCTGTCTTCTGACTTCCTTATCATCCGAAAAGTTTCACATACGCGAAAGCGCCCAGCGCTCCCCCGAGCACCGGCCCGACAACCGGGACCCAGGCATAACCCCAGTCGGAGCTGCCCTTGTAAGGGATCGGCAGAACCATATGGGCGAGGCGCGGGCCCAGGTCGCGCGCGGGATTGATGGCGTAGCCGGTGGGCGCGCCCAGCGACAGGCCGATGGCCCACACCAGGAAGCCGATCAGGAGCGGCGCGAGACCGCTTTCGAGGGGAGCGGTATTGGCCAGAATCGCCAGCACGCCGAACATCAGGACGAACGTTCCGATGACCTCGGTCAGCAGGTTGGCGGGCAGGCGCCGGATCGCAGGCACCGTGGAGAAAACCATCAGCTTCAGGTCGGGCTCTTCGGTTTCGCGCCAGTGCGGCAGGTAACTGAGCCAGACCAGCACGCCGCCCAGGAACCCGCCGACGAGCTGCGCGATCAGGTAGAACGGGACTTGCGCCCAGGGGAATTTCCCCGTGAGCGCCAGGGCGAGGGTAATGGCGGGATTCAGGTGCGCGCCGCTGATGCGGAAGACCGCGTACACGGCGACGGCCACCGCCATCGCCCAGCCCGTGGTGATGACCATCCAGCCGGCGTTCTGGGCCTTGGAGCGTTTCAACAGGCACGCGGCCACCACGCCGTCGCCCAGCAGAACGAGCAGGGCTGTGCCCACAAGTTCACCCGCAATGGTTTTCATACGCCTCCTCTCGAAATGGGTTGGACCTGAAGTTTCGGCGGAAAGGCCAGAGTATAGTTCGTCGGCGGGAAAAATGCGCGAAGAAAAAGCCGGAGCAGCGAGGTTTTCCGGTAAACCGATTACCGATCAAGCCGCCGGAGTTTCATCCCTTGACGATCATGTTTGGGTTGAGTGGGGAGGCCTTAATCCCTGGTCGGGCAAGGGTAAGGGATGGAGGATGGGGCCATTGCCTTCATCCCTAATCCTTCATCCTTGGGATTACTACGCCGGCTGCGGGCGTTCGCGCCCGGGGACGCCGGGCGTGGGTTGCGGTTTAAGGACCTGCGTGGTTTCCGGTTGGGACGGTCCCGGTGTCGGCCGTATGATTTCCGGGAGCGGCTTGCCGTCGATGAGCAGTTTCACTTCGCTCGCGTCGATCACCTCGCGGTGTAGGAGCGCCTCGGCGATGCGGACCAGGATTTCCCGGTTGGACGCCAGGACGTTGTTGGCGCGCTCGTAGGCGGTGGTGACGAACTTCTTCACTTCCTGGTCAATCTTGATCGCGGTGTCTTCACTGAAGTCGCGCGCGGTCGCCAGGTCTCGACCCAGGAAGATTTCCTGCTGGTTCTTGCCGTATGCCAGAGGGCCCAGGTCCGACATGCCCCACTCGCACACCATGCGGCGCGCGACTTCGGTGGCCTGCTCGATGTCGTTCCCGGCGCCGGTGGTGATGTGGTTTAGAAACAGTTCTTCCGCAACGCGCCCGCCCATCATGATGGCGAGCTGGGATTCGAGGTAATCGCGCGTGTAAGTGTGCTTGTCGTCGAGGGGCAACTGCATGGTCACGCCCAGGGCCATGCCGCGAGGAATAATCGTGACCTTATGAATCGGGTCGGCGTGCGGCACAATCGACGCCACCAGGGCGTGCCCGGCCTCATGGTAGGCGGTGTTGCGCTTCTCTTCCTCCGAGAGAATCATGGACTTGCGCTCGGCGCCCATCAGGACCTTGTCCTTGGCGGTTTCAAAGTCGCGCATCAGAACGGTCTTGCGGTTCTGCCGCGCCGCCAGCAACGCCGCTTCGTTGACCAGATTGGCGAGATCGGCGCCGGAGAACCCGGGCGTTCCGCGCGCCAGCACGGTGATCTCCACATCCTCGGACAGCGGGATTTTCTTGCTGTGGACTTTCAGGATGGCTTCGCGCCCGCCCACGTCGGGACGTGGCACCACCACGCGCCGGTCGAAACGGCCGGGGCGCAGCAGCGCCGGGTCGAGCACGTCCGGACGGTTGGTGGCGGCGATGAGGATGACACCTTCGTTCGACTCGAACCCGTCCATCTCCACCAGCAACTGGTTCAAAGTCTGCTCCCGTTCGTCATGACCGCCGCCCAGGCCGGCGCCGCGATGGCGGCCCACGGCGTCGATTTCGTCGATGAAGATAATACAGGGTGCGTTCTTCTTCCCTTGCTCGAACAGGTCGCGCACCCGCGAGGCGCCCACGCCCACGAACATCTCCACGAAGTCCGAGCCGGAGATCGAAAAGAAAGGAACGTTCGCTTCGCCCGCGATGGCGCGCGCCAGGAGCGTCTTGCCGGTTCCCGGCGGGCCGACGAGCAGCACGCCCTTGGGAATGCGCCCGCCCAATTTCTGGAACTTCTGCGGCTCGCGCAGGAATTCGATGATTTCCTGCAACTCTTCCTTGGCTTCCTCGACGCCCGCCACGTCCTTGAACGTGACTTTCTTCTGCTGGCTCGAGAGCAGTCGGGCGCGGCTCTTCCCGAAGGAAAGCGCTTTGTTGCCACCGCTCTGCATTTGCCGCATGAAGAAGATCCAAAGTCCCAGCAGGAGAATCATGGGCAGGCCGTTCGCCACCCAGGTCACCCAGGAGTTCCCCGAAGTGTCCTTGATGTTGACGTTGACGTTCTTGTCCTGGAGGGCCTTGTAGAGGTCGGGGTAGTTGGCGGGGATGGTCGTCCGGAATTTGTCGCCCTTCTTCATCGAGCCCGTGACGTCGGTGCCGGAGATGGTCACGTCGGCGACCGTACTGTTGTTGACTTCATTCATGAACTTGGTGAAGGTGTAATCCTGGACACGCTCGCCGGTGCTCGACCTCACCACCGCCCAGATCAGCAGCGCCGTGACCGCCATCACCACCCAGAAGATTATGTTCTTGACCGCCGAGTTCACTCCCCTACCTCCTACCGGATCCCGGTAACCACCCTTCCGAGCGAAGACTTTCCCCCTACCCCTATTGGATGCATTCCGCAGCCCCCCGGACTAGGTTTTCGATTCGGCCTCGACCACCTTCGCCACGTAGGGCAGGTTCCGGTACTTTTCCTGGTAGCCAAGCCCATAGCCGACCAGAAACTTGGCCGTGGACTTGAACCCCACGTAATCCGTGGCTACATCCACCTTGCGCTCGTCGGTTTTCTCCACCAGCGTGGCGGTTCGGACCGACGCGGGGTTCTGCCCCAGGATGTAGCGATACAGATGGTCCAGGGTCAGGCCGGACTGGAGAATGCCGTCCAGCAGCAGCACGTCGCGGCCCGTGGCCTCGACACGCGGGGTGTACATGATTTCCCGCACCGCCACCGTGCCCGCCGAGGTGTCATGGACCTCGGCCTTCATGAAGTGGCAGACCACCGGCATTTTCAGTTGCCGCACCAGGTCCGCCATAAAGACGAAGCAGTTCTCCAGGATGCCTACTACGTGCAGCGTGCGGCCGCGGTAATCGCGGTTGATTTTTTCCGCCAGTTTCCTCACCCGTTCCTGGACTTGTCTGGCCGAGTAGACGATGCGCAGATGATTCCCCGCCTGTTCAGCGGCCGCTTTGGGCGGCGCCTTGACGCCTCGGGAAGCCCTTTTCATGTCATCGGCTCCTGGCCGCTTCGCGCGCGGTCTCTTCTTCCTCAATTACCAGAACTTCCGCCGTTCCCCCGGAGCTTGCCGCCGTGCTGGCGGGTGGAAGCCCTCGCACCCAAACGATTTGTTGACCATTCTCAAGGACCGGCCAGAGCTTGCGCTGTTCGCGGGGGACCTTGTGCCGGCGAAACAGTTCCTTCAGCTTCCGGGACTTGTGGCTCCCCAGCGGACAAAACACGTCGCCCGCCCGCCAGTTTCGCAGCCTTAACTTTCCACCCAGCTTCTGCGGATCCAGGAGGGCAGTCTTCCTACGGCTATTATACGCTTTTGCCAGTTCGTCCGGTTTAACAATTTTGAACCGGAAAGTGACGCCCAGGGGCGCAATCGAGAGCGTTCCGGGGACTTCTACCACAAACGAGAAGTCGCCGTCCGCGTCACCCGCCGCCGAGGGTTTGATACTCAGCCAGTCGAAATCCTTCTGCGCCACCAGGCCGCCCGGCAGGGCGAGGCTTCGCCCGCTCTGGGCCTCCGCGGCGAAGCGCAGCAGCGCCTCGACGTGACCGTAGGTAATCCCCTGCAGGTTGCCGCGCGCACCCTGGAGCATTTGGCGCAGCACGCGCCTCGAGATCGCGGGCGGGAAATCCGCCAGCGGCCGCACGGGAATGCGCTCCGCCGCCTCTTCCCGCACGCGCCACGGCCGGGCGCGCTCGCGCGCCTGCTGGTCAAGAAAGGCTTCGTCATCGCGCGCCCGCTCGGCGAACTCCTTGAGCAGTGCAATCACCCGGGGATTGAATTCCTTCGCCAGCCGAGGCAGGATTTCCTGCCGGAGTTTGTTTCGCTTCAGGCGCGTCTCGAGGTTCGAAGAATCAACCCGGAATTCCAGCTTCCGACGCGCTAACTCCTCCTCGATCTCCGGACGTGTGATGCTCAGAAACGGCCGCACGACTTTGCCATCCAGGACCGGATAGATGCCCCCCAACCCGCGCGTGCTCGACCCCCGCAGGAGCCGCATCAGGACCGTTTCCGCCTGATCGTTCGCGGTGTGCGCTGTGGCGACTTTGTCGAGCTGGCCTTTGCTCACCAGGGAAAAGAAGAACCGGTAGCGCAGGTCGCGCGCCGTGGCCTCAACGTTCCGGCGCCTGGTCCGCGCCACTTGGGCCACTTCAGCCCCACCGTGGAGGAATGCCAGCCCGCGCGCTTCCGCCAATTGCCGGACGAACGCCTCGTCGCCGTCGGATTCCGCTCCGCGCAGGTGATGGTTGAAATGCACGACCGCCAGCGTCAGTCCCAACTCGCGCGCGAATTCGCCCAGGAATTCCAGCAGTAGAACGGAGTCCGGCCCGCCCGATACCGCCACGCCCACACGCTCACCGACACGGAACAGTCCGCGTTTCCGCATCTCCTGGTGCCAGCGCGTGTAGACCGGCGAATGCGAGCGCATAGGGACCTGCCTGGGGCGATTGTAACACGTAGCTAGTGGGAGCGCGGGCGTCCCGCCCGCTTTGACGGGAGCGTCTCGCTCCCGCGTTGCAGGACGCGCACGTAGCAGTTGGCGTCCAGCGAACCTCCAGCCTCAATACGAACTGTCTTGCGCGGGCAGGATGCCCACGCCCCAGCGGGCGGGACGCCCGCGCTCCGCATTGCCGTCTGCTCCTGCGGCCGGCCGGCGCGGACCTTCGGGTCTAAGCCAGCCTACTCTGTCGGCATCTCGTTAGCTTGTTTTTGAAGACGGACTTCCAATATAATCAGGTTTCGTATAGGGCTAGCTGCACCCTGGGTTCAATCGAATAGTGGCACCACGCGGAAGAGTCCGCAGGGCGGTGCTTTGGGAAACTGGCCTGAAAGGCCCGCCCGGACGCGCGCTCGCCGCGTGGACGCCATTGCCTTCAAGGAGGGACCATAATGCCTACTCCTCTCCAGTACGCAAATCAATATAGAAATCTGACCGTGGCGTTTGGCGACGGACCGGTTACGGTCCGGATCGAGCGTTATCACATCGGCGCTTGGGACAAGGAGGCGGATCATTTGATCGACGCTGCGGTCGGGGACTTCCAGCAACAGAAGAAGAAAAATCCATCCTTCGCCCTCACGCTCACCGTGAGTGGAAGAGCGGTTTCCTTCCGTGACGTGAATGTGCTGCGCCGTTGCCTGCATTATGCCTTCGAAGGCAAGGGATCGCCGGAAGATTGCCAGGTGGGCGCCCAGATGGCGGTGCTCCGGAAGCGCACCACCAAAGCGAACCTCCCGCGCTACTGCCAGGACCATATGGGGCTCGACTGCAACGGCTTCGTGGGCAATTACCTGTGGTACGCGCGCGGCCACAAGACCTGGCCCGACATGATGCCGGGAGACAACGAGGGGCCCAATGCCTTGATCGACGATCTGGTATTCAAGGGGACGACGCCGGTCGCGGGCCTCGGACTGCTCCAGCCCGGGACCCTCAATATCTTCGGCCTGCTGGACCGTCACAACCGCGTCGTTCCTAAGGATTCGAGTAGCGCGCATGCGCATATCGTGATCTCGGAACCGGGCAAGTTCACGCCGAGCTCGTTCGTGACCAATTCATTTGGAGGTCTCGACGCGCGCTCCGGCATCTGGGGACATCCCGCGCTTTGGTGCGTGGAGTCGACCGGCCCGCAGCACCACATCGGCCTTAAGGACGGGTGGTATGCATTGACCGAAATGATCGACTCTAAGACGAACAGACTACAGAGCGTTCACGGGCACTCAACGTTCAAGGCGTTCCGCGTTTACCGCGGAACGAAGAACGAGTGGGATAACTTCACCATCGGCTCGCTCTCGGCCACCACATAACCGCGCCTCCCAAGGCAAGTTGGGTCGGCGTCGCCGTGAGCCGAGTTTGGGGCTGCTGATGGTCGCCTGGCAGGCGCGCTCTGCGAAGGCAAGGCGCAATTCAAATTCAGCAGCAGCGGTTGATGCGGGAATATTGCCGATGGATTTTCCGGAGGTAATACGCCTTCGGGGACAGGGGCTGATGCCCAAGCGCGAGCTCATACTCGCAGTGCCTGGCGTAATCGTTCTCGCCGGATACGTCGCGCAGGAATTGCCAAAGAGCTGCGAGAAGCGTGCGAAATCTGGTCATCGTTTGCTCCAGCGATGTACTTCGGGAAATTATGAATTCTGAATTATGAATTATGAAAAGGTCTTCATTCGAACCGGTTTGCAATTCATCATTCATCATTCATAATTCGTTGTTTCATCACTCACCACTGTCTTTAAGCCGCCTCCGCCGGAATTTTCGACGGCACGATGGGCGCCTCGTTCAACACCGGAGCCTTTCTGCGCACAGCGTAAAGCCACCACTGGCGGAGCGATTCTTCCAGGATAATGAGCACCATCAGGGCAAACACTCCGGTGACGGCGGCGTCGAGGCGATCGTTAAAGATCAGCCGCTGTGTTGTGGCAGCATTCGCCGCAGGAAGCGAGCCGGAGGCAAGCTGCCCTGCCAGCTCGCGCGCGTGAGCCAGGAAACCGACGTGGGGCAGCGGGCTGAAGATCTTCTGCCAGCTCGCGGTCATGGTAACGGAGACCAGCCATGCCAGCGGGACCAGGGTTATCCACGCAAATCGCGCCTTCCCCATCTTGAAGAGAATCGTCGTACACACGCACAAGGCGATGGTAGCCAGAAGCTGATTGGAGATTCCAAACAGCGGCCAGAGACTGTTGATTCCTCCCAGCGGATCGAGAATTCCCTGGTAAAGGAAATAGCCCCACGCGGCGGTAATCAGCGCGCTGGTGATCACCACGCTCGGATACCACCCGGTGCGGCCCAGCGGCTTCCAGAAATGGCCCAGCAGGTCCTGCAGCATGAAGCGCCCCACGCGCGTGCCCGCGTCAATGAGGGTGAGGATAAAGAGGGCTTCGAACATGATGGCAAAGTGATACCAGATGCCCATCACCGTCGAGCCGCCGAGCACGCGCGAAAAAATGTGCGCCATTCCCACCGCCAGTGAAGGCGCGCCGCCCGTGCGGCTGTAGAGCGTCAGTTCGCCGACCTTCGCGGCCAGGGCGGTCATGTCCTGTTGCGTGACGGGAAATCCCCAGCGCGAAATCGTGGCCACCACCTCCGCCGGCAGCGAGCCGACGACGCCCGGAGGGCTGTTAATCGCAAAATACACTCCGGGCTGAAGTACCGCCGCGGCAATGGTCGCCATAATCCCGACGAACGATTCCATCAACATGCTGCCGTAACCGACCAGGCGCGCGTGGCTTTCCTTGGTGAGCATCTTCGGCGTGGTGCCGGAAGAAATCAGCGAGTGAAAACCGGAAATCGCCCCGCAGGCAATGGTGATGAAGCAGAAGGGAAAGATCTTGCCGCCGAAGATGGGCCCTGTGCCGTCCGTAAAGCGCGTCAGCGGCGGGAGCAGCAGGGTGGGCCGCGCCGCGAGGATGCCCAGGGCCAGCACCAGAATCGTGCCCAGCTTGACGAAGGTGCTCAGGTAATCACGCGGGGCAAGCAGGAACCACACGGGAAGCACTGACGCCGCGAAACCGTAGCCAATAATCATCCACGCGAGCGTCGGCGCGGTGCAGGTGAAGAGCGGAGCGAGGGCGTGCGACTCGGCCACGTAGCGTCCCCCCGCGACCGAGGCGAAGACCAACACAAAACCCAGTACGGAGGTTTCCAGGACGCGCCCTGGCCGCAGGAAGCGGAGGTAGAGGCCCATCAGGATGGCGATGGGCATGGTCATGGCGATGGTGAACAACCCCCAGGGGCTCCCCTTCAGGGCGTTGACCACGACCAGCGCCACGGGCGCCAGCAGGATAATCAGGATGCAAAGCACCGCGAACAGGGCGGTGTATCCGCCCAGGGGGCTGATTTCGTCCTTCGCCATCTGGCCGAGCGATTTGCCGTCACGTCGTAGCGAGCAGAACAAAGTGACGAAATCCTGCACGGCGCCTCCCAGCACGCCGCCGATGACGATCCAGAGTGTTCCGGGCAGATAGCCGAATTGCGCGGCCAGCACTGGGCCGACGAGCGGCCCCGGCCCCGCAATGGCCGCAAAGTGATGGCCAAAAACCACCCACTTGTTCGTCAGGACAAAGTCCCGTCCGTCTTCCAGGCGCTCAGCGGGCGTGGCGCGCTGGTCGTTCAAGCGCAGGATGCGGTACGCCACAAAGCGGCTGTAAAACCGGTAGCCCAGAGCGTAAACGCATGCGGCTGCCGCCACCAACCAGACGGCATTGATGGGCTCGCCGCGCGAGACGGCGATCACTCCTATGGCCAGCCCGCCCGCGATCGCCACGGCAACCCACAGCAGCCTTTTCAGAATGGACATGAATCGCTCACGCGGACGTGCCACGGCCTCGTTGAAGATGACCCATCGAAGACGACTGGCAAGGAACTTGGCGCTTCGACCCTGTCAGGGGGCGAATATAACATGGCGCGAATCGCCGTCAACAGAAAACCCGGCCTCCAGACTTGTTGAAATGTAACCATTTAATCATGCAAATCGGCATGGTGAATGAGCATCTAAGTAAGTGGGTGCTCCGCAGGGAGAGGACGGGCTCAGAGTCAAAGTGGGCTTTTGCCTGCGGAGGAGGAGCCATGAATACGAGCATCCGGACCACGGCCATTTCACTGGCGCTCGCGCTGGGGTTCCTGGGGGCGGTGGCGGCCGGCGCGCGCGGCGCGGCGGGAATTCCGGACAGCCGGAACAACGCTCCGCAACGGCCCGTCCCCCCAAGGGGGGAGGAGCGCTTGCAGCGCGCCGTACGCCACGAGTTGCTGATGCTGCCGTACTATGGCGTTTTCGACAACCTCGAATATCGCGTGGTGGGTTATCGCGTGGAGTTGTACGGGCAGGTGGTTCGACCCACGCTCAAGTCCGACGCGGAACGCGTGGTGCAGAGGATCGAAGGCGTGGAGCGCGTCGACAACCACATCCAGGTTCTGCCGGTTTCGACGTTCGATGACCAGATCCGCTTCGCAGAATACCGCGCCATTTACCGGCATCCGGTGATGACCAAATACGCCATCCAGCCGGTGCCTCCCATTCACATCATCGTCAACCGCGGCAACGTGACACTGGTCGGTGTGGTGGACAGCAAGATGGACAGCCAAGTCGCGTACCTTCAGGCCAACAGCGTCCCCAACGTTTTCTCCGTCACCAACAAGCTGCGCATCGAGCGCTAGCTGCAGCGGCGGGTCCCCGCTTTCGCGGGGAGGACCACCGTTTGGAGTGCGGCGGCTTGTCCCGACCCCGGCCGGGACGGGGCCGCCGCTGTGGAAAGCGGGAGCAAGGGCAAGCAGTGCTTGCCGGACTCCCGCACTCCACAGGACCTTCGGCGCTCATAGTGCGCCGCTACAGATCGGCAGCCCATTCTTTCGCCATGTCCTCACTTGCTGGGAACGAGCGGAAACTTGCGCGGGATGATGCCGGCGCCCTCTTTCACGGTAATAATCTGGTTAATGGGCACATTGGTGAGCTTGTCCACGGTGCCGCTGGGCCAGGTGATTTCGAGCGACTCGATGCTCTTGCGCTGCCCCAGGCCGAAGTGCACGCGCGGGTCGTGCGCGGACATGTAGCTCATGCCGCCCTTGCGCTGCTTGGTCTCGGTGAAGCCCTCGGAGACGAGCTTGAGGCTGGCGCCCACGCCGTCGCGGTTCGACTTGGTGCCCACCAGCATCACCTCCAGCCAGTGGTGGGCGTTGCCGCCGTCGTTGCGGAGGAGTTCGGGGTAGTCGCCGCGATTCGAGATAACAATATCCATGTCGCCGTCGTTGTCGTAATCGGCGACGGCGCTGCCGCGCCCCACCGTGGGCTTGATGAAGTCCGGCCCCAGCAGGTCCGACACCTTCTCGAATTTCCCCTTGCCCAGGTTGCGGTACATGAGCTTGGGCTCGGGATACGTCACCTCGTTATGATAAAGATGGATATTATCCAGCATTGAACCGTTTGTCTGGAAAATGTCCATCCAGCCGTCGTTGTCGAAGTCCAGGAACTTGCCGCTCACCCCGCTCAGCATGATGGCCTTATTGCCGATGCCGGAGGAATAGGTGGCATCGTCAAAGGTCTCGTCGTGGTTGTTGTGGTAAAAGCGGCTCAGCTCGAAGTCGAGGTGGGTCACGTAGACGTCCAGCCAGCCGTCGCCGTCGGCGTCCGAGGCGTCCACGCCCATGCCCGCTTCGTACTTGCCATCCTCGCTCGCCGCCACCCCAGAACTGAAGGAAACGTCGCGGAACGTGCCGTCGTGGTTGTTCATGAAGAGGAAATTCGGCCAGGTATCGTTGGCGACGAAGATATCCGTCCAACCGTCGTTGTTGAAGTCCGCCAGCACCACGCCCATGCCCTTGGCCTCCGGCGCGGCCACGCCGGACTTGGCGCTCACATCCGTAAACGTACCATTGTGATTGTTGTGGTAGAGGCGGATGTGCTGCCCGCGGTAATTGTCGGGATGGCAGTAGGCGCGGTAGCCGGGCCGGTGCTCGCCGCACCAGAGATTGGTCTGCGGCGTCCACTGGATGTAATTGCACACCAGCAGGTCGAGGTAGCCATCCTTGTCGTAGTCGAACCATCCGGCGCTCGTCGACCACTGGCCGTCGTCGCCCACGCCGGCGCTGGCAGTGACGTCGGTGAAGGTTCCGTCGTGGTTGTTGTGATAAAGAATGGCGCGGCCGTAGCCGGTGACGTACAGGTCCGGGTAACCGTCGTTGTCGAAGTCGCCCACCGCCACGCCCTGCGCGTAGAGACCCACGGCGCCCACGCCGGCCTTGTCCGTGACGTCGGTGAAGGTCCCGTCACCATTGTTGCGCCAGAGCTCGCTGCGCAAGGGGCGCGAGGGCTTGTACCAGTCCGTGGCCGCCGTCTGCGGGAAATAAAGGTCCAGCAGGCCGTCCTGGTCGTAGTCGATCCAGCCTGCGCCGTTCCCCATCGTCTCGAGATAGTTTTTCTCCGCCGTCTCGGTGCCGTCATGCTTGAACGTGATCCCCGAGGCTTTGCGGACGTCCGTGTAGCGCACGGGGACAGATAAGGGAGGAGGCAGGGCAGGTCGGGCCTGAAGGTGGGTGAGCGTCGCCACCGCCGCGATCAGGAAAAGTAGAAGCGCTCCGAGCCAGACCAACTTGGCGCACTTCGAATGAGATGTTGGCGTAGATCCTTCCAATCAGGCCCCATCTGGTAGCACGGGCGCCCCGCGTCCCCGCGCAACTTGTTCCCGTGGCAACGGGAAGCAGGGAGCACACGGCCAGGATGGCCGTGCTACGGAACACATCCGCGCTTCGAACTTCGTAGAAGACCAACTATAACCCGACCCGGCAGGTTTGCTCAATCGCTATCGCTGAGCGGCCGGGCGGGACCGCCATCGGGAACTTCTGCTTGTTGCATTTCATTGCGTCCAGTGCCGAGGGGCATTAGACTGGAGGTTTTGTAGACGCCAGTTCCTGGCTGGTCCCGTGCCCGCCCGTTCCGGTGTTCTTCGGTAGCGCCGGGTGCCGGCTCCCCTGCGTGCGGCGACGAAAGATTCCGCGGGGATGGCCGGCAGCAACTGCTGAATGCCGATCGCCGATAGTCGAATGCCGATTGCTGAAGGTTGACTGCTGATTGCTGACGGCTCAATGCTGACTTCTGACTCCTGACTTCTGGCTCGAGGAGGCCGCATGCACACAGTCCGAAGGCTCATGGACATCGCCCGCCCCTATGCGGGCAAGCTTCTGTTGGTGGCGCTGCTGACGTCAGTGGGCGCGCTGGCGGAACTCGTTGAGCCCTGGGTGTATCGCGCCATCATCAACGACCTTGCGGGTGTATTCGTCAGCAGAGAAACCGGCCTGCTGCCGCAGATTCTGGAGGAATTGCGCGGTGGCCCGGAAGAAACCGAGCCGGAAGGTACGCCCAGCGGTTCGGCGCCCGAGACAACGACCCCCGAGAAGGAGCCGCCCTCCGTCCCCGCGTCCGAGCCTGCGGCGCCTGCCGCGCCGGCGACCCAGGCGCTGGCACCTACGACCAAGTACAAACCGGCGACCGCCGCGCGGAGGCGCTCCCGGCGGCGCCGCTTGACCCGCGCGCAGCGGAGCGCCGAAATCAAGTCGCTGGTTGGGCCCATCCTGAAGCCACCGCCGGTCCCGCCGCGCACCGTGTCGTACACCATCCGCACGCTCTGGCTCGGAGTGCTGGTTCTGCTCGGCGCCGCGGGACTCGCGAAGGTTTTTGCCGCCATGGCCGACCTGCTCGCCGCGAGCACCACCAATCAGATCGAAGAAGGGTTCATTCTCAAGACTCTTCGCCACGTGCTGCGCCTGCCGTTTTCCTACTTCACGCGCCGCCCTTCCGGAGCCATCGCGCGGCAAATCGATCAGTCGGACCAGATCGCGCCGCTCTTCTCCGCGCTCACCCAGGAGGTGTGGTCGGAAGCTTTTACCGCGGTGACCATCCTGGTGGTGATTTTCTCCGTCAACGCCCAGCTCGCCTCGATCGTGCTGGTGGCCTTGCTCGTTTATCTGCTGGTTACCATTCGCATGACGCACCATCTCGAAACGCACCTGGAGGAATACTACGGCCTGTGGGACGACGTGGCGGGGCGCATTCAGGAAACAGTGTCCGGAATCAAGACCGTGCATGCCCACGCCAACGAAGAATACGAAATGCAGCGGACCACCAAGACCGTGAAGGAAGCGTTTCGGACCTACCTGCGCAGACAGCAGGTGGAAACGCGCTACACCTTCCTGCAAAACACCCTGATCTATATTTCCAAGGGGCTCATCCTGGGGCTGGGCGGAATGAAGGCGCTCGAACATCAATTGACCCCCGGCGACGTGGTGATGTTCATGGCGTATCTCGACCGCATCTATTCGCCGGTCAACAACCTGACGAACCTCTACGCGGTAATCCAGCGCCACATCGTGTCTTTGCACCGCGCCTTCCGCTTGCACGACGTCAAGGAAGAAGACCGCGGCGACCGCCAGGTCATCGAGGTGCGCGAAGGCCGGGTGGAGTTCCGGGATGTGGATTTTCATTATCGCGAAGGCCGGCCGGTGCTGCGCCGGCTGAACTTCACTATGAATCCCGGAGAGGTGACGGCACTGATTGGTCCCTCCGGCGTCGGCAAGACGACCACCGCGGACTTGCTCCTGCAACTCTACCAGCCCCAGGGCGGAACGATCCTCGTGGACGGGCACGACCTGCGGACGGTGGATCTGGATAGCTGGCGGAAACAGGTCGTTGCTGTCTCCGCCGAGGGCACCATCTTCCGCGACACCCTGGCGCAAAACATCCGCTATTCGCGCCTCGAGGCCACCGACGAAGAGGTGCAGGCCGCGGCGCTCCAGGCCGGGCTCGCCGGGGCCATCGAGCGCCTGCCCGAGGGCCTCCACACGGTCCTCGGTGAGCGCGGCTACGAACTCTCGATGGGCGAACGCCAGCGCGTGCTCCTGGCGCGCGCCTTTGTCGCCAACCCGCGCATTCTGGTCCTTGACGAGGCCACGGCCAATCTCGACTTCAAAACCGAAGACGCCGTGAAGAAAACCTTGCGCGAATTGACGCGCGGCCGAACCACGCTCATCATCGCCCACCGGCAATCCATGCTCACGGAGGTGGACCGCGTGGTGGCGATCCGCGAGGGACGCGTGATCGAGGAAGGCCCGCCCGAAGTGCTCTTCGGCCAGCGCGGCTACTTCTTCCAGATGATGACCGCGCGGCCGCAGGGGCCGGAATTGCACGTGCAATAGCCGCACCGCGAGCGAGCATTGCCGCTCCGGCCTCAGGTTTCGCTTCATTGCCGCGCCTCACTTGGGTAGAATGGCTGTCCCTCCGGGAGGCGCGGAGGGATGCGAGACCGGGCAGGCTGGTCAACCGCCGGCGGACGGCGGGCGGGTTCGAGGAGAGGCGCGCATGAAATATCGCAGACTCGGGCGCACCGGCTGGATGGTCAGCGAGATCGGGTACGGCATGTGGGGCATGGCCGGCTGGACCGGCTCAGACGATGAGGAATCGTTCCAGGCGTTGCAGCGCGCGGTGGACTTAGGCTGCAATTTCTTCGATACCGCCTGGGCGTACGGCGCCGGTCACAGCGAAAAATTGCTGGGAAAACTGGTTAAGGCGAATCCCGGCAAATGCCTCTACACCGCTACGAAGATTCCGCCCAAGAATTTCCAGTGGCCCAGCCGCCGCGAGTTCACGCTGGACGATTGCTACCCCCCCGATCACATCAAATATTACGTCAGCGCCAGCCTGGAAAACACCGGCGTGGAATGCCTGGACCTTATCCAGTTTCATACCTGGGAAGATTCCTGGACCAAAGAGGACCGACTGGTCAGGGCGCTCGACGACCTGCGTCATCAGAAGCTTGTCCGCGCCGCCGGCATCAGCCTCAATCGCTGGGAACCCTGGAACGGCATCGAGGCGGTGGAATCCGGAGTCTTCGAAGCCGTCCAGGTGATTTACAACATCTTCGATCAGAATCCCGAAGACCGGCTGTTTCCCGCCTGCCAGGCCATGGATGTGGGCGTCATCGCGCGCGTGCCCTTCGATGAAGGTACGCTGACGGGTACGCTGACGCTGAAGAGCAAGTGGCCCGAAGGCGATTGGCGCAACACCTATTTCGTGCCGGAAAACCTGCGAGCCAGCGTGGCGCGCGCCGAGGCGCTGAAACCGCTGATCCCCTCGGGCGCGACCATGCCGGAGATGGCGTTGCGGTTTATTCTGAACAATCCCACCGTCAGCACGATCATCCCCGGAATGCGCAGGGTGCGGAATGTGGAGATCAACGCGGCGGCGAGCGACGCCGGTCCGCTGCCCCACGCCTTGCACGCGCAACTGCGCAAACATCGTGGGGACCGCAAGCCCACGCATTGGTCGCAATGAATCTTCTGTAGCGGCGGTCTATGACCGCCGTCGGCACATTGTAGCGGCGGTCGATGACCGCCGAAGGCACTTTGGAGCGGCGACGCCCTCATCGCCGCCCGCCGATGACTGCCGATTGACGATTGCCGATTTGCAGAACCCGTGCTGACCGGGAAGGTTTTGCGATTTCGTTTTCGTATTCTTCTTTGGGGCAAGATCAAAAGGGTTATTTCCATGAGGCACCGAATAATCCGCAAAATTCTTGTGGGTTTCAGTCTCGTCCTGCTGCTGGCCATTGCCGCGGCGCGTGCCCAGGAATCGAAGGACCCGTGGGATGGGCCGAATCGCGACAAGTGGCAGTGCCCCGAGCAGGTTATGGACGTGCTGGGGCTGAAGCCCGGAAGCTGGGTGGCGGACGTGGGATGCGGTTCGGGCTATTTCACCTATCACCTGGCGGACCGCGTCACGCCCCAGGGCCGCGTGTATGCCGTTGATATTCGAGAAAAGCTTATCAGTCAGATAAGTCATCAATCCCTGAGCAAATGGCTTATCCAGATCAAGCCGGTGCTGGGAGCGCCGGACAATCCGCGCCTGCCGCGCGGCAGGTTCGACGCCATTATGCTGGTCCATTCTTACCACGAGATGCCCGAGCACGACGCGATGACTGAGGCGTTCTACCGCGGCCTGCGGCCGGGCGGGCGGCTCGGTATCGTCGAGTTTGCGGCGCCCGATACTCAACCGCGCGACGAATCCTACAAGCGACACAAGATTCCCGCCTCCACGGTGAAGGAGGAAATTTTGCACCACGGTTTCCAGTTCGTCGCCACGGAGCCAGGTTTCACCGTGCCGGGCGAGGACTGGGCCAAACAGTATTTCCTGGTTTTTGCCAAGCCGGAGCAATGGAAATGCCGGGATTCTTCGCTGCGCTCAGAATGACATGGGTGGATGATTTTTCGGCACCCTGATTCACCAGCGCAAAGGAGTTACGTCATGATGAAGCGGACGGAATTATCCCGGAGGGATTTTTTGAAAAACACGGCCGTGGTGGGCGGCGGCGCCGCCTTACTGGGCGGGCTCGCGCCGGCGCGCGTGCTGGGCGCCAACGACAAAATCCGCGTCGGGGTGTTGGGCACGGGCGAGCGCGCGCAGTACCTGATGACCCTCTTCAAAGACCATCCCGACGTGGAGTTGGTGGCCGTCTGCGACGTCTACGCGCCACGGCGCGCCGAGGCGCTGAACATCGCCGGCGAGCGCGCGCAGTCGTTCCTCGAGTATCGCGCGGTGCTGGACAGCAAGGACGTGGACGCCGTCATCATCGGCAGCCCCGACCACTGGCACAAGCAGATGCTTATTGACGCCGTGCGCGCGGGCAAAGACGTTTATTGCGAGAAGCCCATCATGCACTCGATTGAGGAAGGCGAGCAGATGGTGCGCGCCGTCGAGGAAACCAAGAGCATCGTGCAGACAGGCACGCAGCAGCGGAACTGGCCGCATTGGGTCATGGGCAAAGAGATTATCGATTCCGGCAAGCTGGGGAAAATCACCTTCATCCATACGTACTGGTATCAGGATTATCTGGGGAGCGGGAAACCTCTTCCGCCCGTGGACCAGGCGGAACTGGACTGGAAGAAGTTCCTGGGTGACGCGCCTGATCAGTCTTTTAGCCTGGAGAGGTTCTACTGGTGGCGCTGGTACTGGGATTTCGGCGGAGGGATTCTGACGGACCTCTTCACCCACTGGATCGACGTCATCCAGTGGTACATGGACCAGCCCGCGCCCCGGACCGTCACTTCCACCGGGGATGTTTATCGCATGAACTGGCAGTGTCCCGACACCGTCACCGCCGCCCTTGAGTATCCGGGTAATTTCATGGTGACATTTACTGGAGCGATCAATAGCAATGTGGATGACGGCGGGATCGAGTTCCGGGGCAGCGAGGCGACCCTCAAAATCGATCGCTCGCACCTGGCGGTTTATCCCGAGGACGCGAGGTGGGTTTCCGGATGGAATTTGCCCGAGCCCGAAATCTTCGTTCGCTCCGAGCACGACGGCACCATCGACAACGTCAAGAACTTCCTCGATTGCCTGCGCAGCCGGAAGGAGCCCAACGCCAATATCCACGTGGGCTTCCAGGCGGCGCGCACCTCCTGGATCGGCAACCTCGCCCTGCGCAAGGGCACCAAGATCACCTGGGACGCCACCCCGAACCGCGTGGGAACCTAAGAGCAGCATTTGCCGTGCGGCGGCAGGGAAGCGCTCGTTGATATCAGCGGCTTTTGTCGTGAGATGGTCGGGGCGCTAGCGCATCGTAAGCAAGCTTCCAAGCCCACCTCCTTGAGCCGAAATGGCCTCTTGTATCATCGAAGGAAATGGGTGATAGCTCCTGCCAAGGGTGGCGGCTCCCATTGCCGCGAGGGCGCGCAATCTGTTGGAAGCGATGAGGTTAGGCAGATTTGTGCAAAAAGATTTTTGGCCCGGTCAACCCGGCAGGCATAATTCCAATCCAAGTTGTTTGAGTTGTGTCGCGGGCAACTTTGCTTCATACTAGTGTCGAGGGCCGCGGACAAGGGGCGACGAAGTTATGAAACCAACTCAGAGAATTCTCTGGTTTTTTCTGGCTACCATTCTGGTATGTGCGCTGCTGGGGCCGATTTACGGGCCGCGCGTGGAGGCGACCACCGACGGTGCTAGCGGCGACGGCCCGGTGACCCAGAGCCTCGACGCCTTCTCCAAGGTCTATGGCCTGGTGCAGCAGGATTACGCCGACCCGGTGAATCCGGACCGCGCGATTTTTGGTCCGGAGAATATTGGCAACCTAGGCGCGATTCCCGGCATGCTCCGTACCCTCGACCCGCACTCCAATTTCTTCGATCAGAGGACTTTCGCCCGCCTGCGCGAGAACCAGGAGGGGAGGTACTTTGGCGTGGGCATGCGCATCCTGACCGTGCCCGGCGAAATGGGCAAATGGGTAACCACAGTCGTACAGCCGATGCCGGGTTCTCCCGCCTTCCGCGCCGGGATTCGCCCCGGCGACACGATTTTGAAAGTCGACGCGAAACCGACGCTGGGCCTCGACGGCGACACCGTGGCGAAAATGTTGAAGGGGCCGCGAGGCACCATCGTAAAAGTCACCGTCACGCGCGAAGGGTATGACAAGCCGCTCGATTTTGCCGTCACCCGTGAAGAGATCTCCGGCCTCAGCGTGGATGATTATTTCCTGATCCGCCCTGGGGTGGCCTATATCCACATTTCGAGCTTCACTGAGAACACCAATGACGAATTAAGCCAGGCCCTCAACAAGCTGGGCGGCAAGAGCCTAAAGGGCCTGGTCCTCGACATGCGCGGTAATCCCGGCGGCCTGTTGCAGGCGGCCGTGGACGTTTCCGACCACTTCCTGCAGAAGAACCAGCTTATCGTTTACCACTACGGTCGGCATTCCCCTGAAAAGCGCTATTACGCCGAACATGGCGACAGCGGCGAAGGTTTTCCCATGGTGGTGCTGGTCGATCACTCGACGGCAAGCGCCGCCGAGATCGTCACCGGCGCGCTCCAGGACCACGACCGCGCTCTGGTGATGGGCGAGACGAGTTTCGGCAAGGGTCTGGTGCAGACTGTTTATCCTCTGAGCGAAGGGACGGGCCTGGCGCTGACTACCGCGCATTACTACACGCCGAGCGGGCGGCTGATCCAGCGGGATTACCAGGATGTCTCGCTCTACGATTACCTCTATACGCATCAAGCAGCAACAAACGGGCCGCGGGAAGTGCGGATGACTGACGGCGGGCGCACCGTGTACGGCGGGGGCGGCATCACGCCCGACGTCAAAGTGGAAGAGCCCACCTTCAATGCGGTTCAGACCCGGCTGATGGTGAGCGGCACGTGCCCGGGCCCGGACCTGACGCAGTGCGGAGCCTTTTTCGATTTCGGCAAGTATTATCTCGGCCTTCACAAGACGATCCCGCGCGACTTCGCGCCGGACGACGAGGCGGTCAAATCCTTCGTGGATTTCCTGGCCAAGAAAGGCCTAAAGCTCTCCGACAAGGATGTTGAGGCGAACCAGGACTTCATGAAGAGTCACATTCGCGATGTGCTTGTCGATATGATTTACGGCGTGGATGCCGCGCAACACCTCAGCGTGGAGAACGACCTCGAAGTGCAAAAAGCTATCGAAGCCCTTCCCCAGGCGGCGGCGCTCCTGACTAACGCCAAGAAGTACATGGCGAGCCACCCTGAGAGCAAACCGCCCGAGCCCGTCCAATAATCTCGCGCCTCCATAGCAAGTGTACGAGCCTTCCCGCCTTCAGGCGGAGGTGGAAGGCTGCGCCCACATCAGTCCCGCGCTCGAGAGTTGTGCTGAGGGCCTGCCCTCCAGGTAGAGAAGAAACCCCTCACCCGACTCGCTACGCTCGCGACCCTCTCCCCAAGGGAGAGGGCTGTGCCCGATGTCGGCAGTATCTCTGCTGCCACCCGCTATCCAAGGGAGAGGGCCCGGCTGATATTTTTGCTGATTCTCTCTCAACCCTCTCCCTCGGGGAGAGGGTGCCCG
>JAIQGA010000103.1 GCA_020072925.1 Terriglobia bacterium
GATATCGAAGGCGTACGCCGCATTTTCAGCGCGCTTTCCGCGTTCCTCGATGCTGTCTCCGCTGACTTCCAAATTATTGTCACGGAGCATGCAGGTTCGATCACGTGGCGCGGACTTCCTCATGTGCACGTTGTGGGGAACTGGAGGGTAGGCCGTGACGAGTTCCTAATTCCGGCTGCTTGGATGCCGCAGGAATAGAATTCGGCTCGTGGCGGTTAATCGACGCCACTTGGTCGTCTAAACGCCCGTTGCGTGGAAGTGAAGGGGGGCGCGTTACGGGGAAGTCGCGCAGCCCAAAACGTGCTCCTGCAAACACGCCTGAACAGACGACTACCACATCGACATGATCGTCACCATGCACGCAACTCATTGGAAATGAACTCGTTATCGTAGATCAGCCCATCTCGATTCGTGACTTTTGCATAAATCCGCTCGTCCGACTTAGACTGAGGGCGGAGTACGAGTCATGCGTTGTTTGGAATGCGGCGCTGAGTTTGACGAAAGGCTTGCCGTGCAGGCTCAGGCTGCGACCATCGATCTTCGCGCCGGGCCCCAGAGCGAGCTTCTTGAGTGCCTCGCGCCGGCTGGTCCCCTGATTGTGAATCGAGTCGTCCATCGCCCCTGGAGAGGCCGCGAAAAAGGCCTTTCCACTACGAAATCCTCATGTTACAGGAGAGGCTGTGAGAAAAGCAAGAATTCGCAGTGGTCGCTTATTCTTATACAGCCCGCCATTGATGTTGCGCATTCGGCCGTAGCGGTGTCCCTTGATCTAATGCAAACGAAGTTGAAAAGGTGACGAACGCCCCCTCACCCCCGGCCCCTCTCCCCAGGGGAGAGGGCTGAGGCCCCATTCTCTGACCCTCTCCCTTGGGGAGAGGGTGGCCCGCAAGGGCCGGGTGAGGGGTCAGTGGTCCGTATCGCACGCACGCCGTAACATTACTTTCGACGTTTAGAGTAGTCGGGGCTGACCGTCGGTCGGCGCTCGCAGAGCGCCACTACAATTTAGGTCGCCCAGTATAGACAACGCGGAGGGAACAGAAATGAAAAGATCGCTGATCATCTTCCTGCAAGCGCTCATCCTGGTCTTGGCCTTCGCGGCGGGATCGCTTTGGAACCGCCGCGCGGTCCATGCCCAGGCCGATACCGCGCCGGTCGCCTACGCCTTCGGGCACAACCTGAGCGTGTATTATCCCGTGGAGAAGAAGCTCTACGTCTACACCGAGCTGGGCGGGAATTGCGTGTACAGCTATTCGCTGGGCACCCCCGGCGGCCCCATACCGCGGGAGAACTGCAAGTAGCCTCTCGCCGCCGCTCGACGTGGTGAGAGTGAGGAAATGTTGGACTCAAGATTGGTGACGTGCGGTTGCCAGAGCACCATCGTGGTTGACCGCACCAAAAACTCCCGGCCAGACGAACACTGACCGTACCTGCCCGCCGGCGCCGACCACTGATTTGTGCAATCTGCGACACCCGTCAGCCGACACACTCGCAATGGGGATCATTCGCCTTTCCCTGCGGGAAATCGTAGACTCCACACGGCCGGGGCGGCGCATGCTGCCCACTTTCGGGTAGGCCTGTGTGAATCCCCGCACCAACACGGTCCAACAGAAAGTCAGCACGAGGGTGTACGGCAGGCCGGCTCTCCGGCTCACGGTTTCTTGTTGACGACCATTTCACCGGAGCTTATTATCCGGCGATGAATCAACCCGAAGCTCGTATCGTCGTAGCACAGGCAGCAGGACCCTCGTGTACGACGGCGGCAGCGCGAGCCAGCGGGTCAATGAGTGACCGGGGGCGGTGGACTGGCGATTTACCGGGAGGCCTGGGAACAACGAGCCGCAGACCAAAGACGGAGCCTTGCGCTAGTAGGTCTGCCGCCGTAATGTCTTCAGTGGGGTGTGAAAAATGACTACCAAAGTTTCGTCAAGGACGGCCTACCAGGAGCTTGAGGACGAATTGCTTGGCCAGAAAGATGCGTCTGCAGAGTCCGAAGAGGACCTGGCCGGTCTTGACAGTGCCTCGCTGACTGGTGCCGTCGTCTGGGGTACGGACTGGACGGCCGCAACCATCTTGGACCAACTGCGGCGCCAGACGATAGGCCTCGACCCGGCATTTCAGCGCCGCGATGCTTGGACAGACGAACGCAAAAGCAGATTCATTGAATCTCTCATTCTGGGCCTTCCAATTCCCCAGTTGGTTCTCGCTGAGAGTGACCGAATAAAAGGCAAGTTCACAATCATTGATGGAAAGCAAAGGCTGCTGAGCCTTTCGAGGTTCGCGGGTGTGGGCTTGGCAGAAGGTCAGCAACCACTGGTTCTCAGAGGTTTGGATGTGCGAAAGGATTTGAATGGAGCGACCTATGATGCGCTTAAGGGCAACGCTAAGTTCGAAGATTTGGTCTCCTCCTTCGAAAACCAAGCCATCCGCACGGTGGTCATCCGAGGGTGGAAGAACGAAGAGGTACTGTACATCATTTTCCATCGACTCAATAGCGGCAGTCTGCCGCTCTCCGCGCAGGAGTTGCGACAGGCACTGCATCCCGGGCCGTTTCTGAATTTTGTGGCTAAGTTCTCGGAACAGAGTGAACCTCTTCGCAAGCTCCTTGGCCTGTCGCGCCCTGATTTTCGGATGCGGGACGTCGAGCTAGTTGTGAGGTTCTACGCGTTTCACATGAGGCTGGCAGAATACCGCGGCAATCTCAAGAAATTCTTGGATGACACCTGTGACCAGCTGAACCGCAGATGGGCAAGTGAAAGTAAACATCTAGAGAAGATTGCCACCAAGCTCGAAAAGGCGATTGTGGCCGCGACAAAGATCTTTTCGACGAGGCACGCATTTCGAAAATGGGACGGGACTGGGTTTGAGGAACGCCTGAACCGCGCAATATTCGATGTCGTGGCTCATTCTCTAGCGAATCCAGCTCTACGATCTCGCGCGGTCGAGAAGAAGGCCGAGGTACTGGAGCGTTTCAAGGCTCTTTGCCTCGACCGCAAGTTTCGCGACGCTATTGAGTCAACGACGAAAAGCAAGCAGGCGGTCAGGAACCGCTTCTCGAAATGGTACCGGACCTTAAGCCGGATTAGCGGAGAACGCGCTAGGGTTGCCCTACCCAGATAGGCCACGCCGATGGTCCGAGGTTCGACTAGGTATGCGGCCCTGAAGCGCCGGCTTGAGAAACTGCGCCGGCATTTACTCTTTTTTCTCCCACCCCCGCCGATGTCCAAGACGGCATATACGGCTCAGGAGTTGGATCTCACTAGCGCGTACGTCGTTCTCGCCCACGCCGAGATCGAGTCGTTTCTTGAGGACTTGGTGCTGCGAAAGGCCCAGAGAGCTGTCCAGCAATTCAATGCCACTCAAAGAGTTACGCCCGTCCTACGCAAATTGGTCGCTTACTATGTAGCCCAGAAAAGAAAATCGTGGGGCGAAGTGTTGCTGCCGACCGCTCCAACTGTTGATGCCGCATATATTTCATACCAGGGCCACGTTACGAACAATAATGGCATCAGGAGGAAGGATATTGAGAAGCTGATGTACCCCCTGGGTGTCCCTGAGTCTAGCCTAAGCCAGACGTGGCTCGCGCAAATGGACTCGTTCGGAGTTAACCGAGGGGGGTGGGCACATCAAACGATCGGGGCGCTCAATCCTCCCGATCCGAGCACGGAACTAAACACAGTCAATCAACTTCTAAATGACCTCCTCAGATTGGACCGAGTTCTGAGCGGCTTGCGTTAACAACTGACACACGCGGCGGCCACCGACGGCGCGGGTTTTGTGCAGCTGTTGGCGATGGTAAGTGCTGTTGTGACCGGGGGCCTCCTGATTGACCACCAACCCGTGGTCGATTCAGGCTGTGAATTGGCGGGCAAGGGAAGTCCGCTCAGAAGGCGGTCGCATTCGGCGTGAGAACCGATCCAGAACCAAACGACGGTTGACCCTTCCAGAACGCCCAGCGCGCGGTAACCCAGTCCAATCCTGACGGAATAGACGTTGCTCTCCTCATCCACTTTCTTGAACCGCAAACTGGGGTGGCGCGGGTCAGCAAGGAACAGCCGGTAGGCCCGTTGAGCCTGCCGACGGACATCGTTGGGGAGTGAAGCGAAGGCTTCGCGGAACTCGCGCGTGGTGCGCGACGGGATCACAGAATTTCGTCCAGGGGACGGGTTTGGCCGCGGCGGTGCTCGTCGAGGGCCTTCTCGGCGAGTCTGCGCAGCTTGGCAGGATTCTTGCGCAGCAGCTTTGCCCAGGCTTCTTCGTCCGCGAGTGTCTCGAGAATCTGGGAGGCGATGGCGTTCTGTTCGTCTTCGGAAAGCTTGCCGACTTTGCGCAGCGCGTCTTCAAGTAACCGCGTCATACCCTTAGCCTAGCAGAAGGAATCGACGGCCGCAAGCTGGTGACGCATTGACTTTTGCAGCGCAAGTCCCGCTTGACGGAGACCACTGGTCACCTGGACTTGCGGCTCTTCAAGACCCTTCAGGAAAATGGAACAGCCGCAGGATTTGAAAAACGAATTCTTCGCCACGCCCGCAGCGGGGAACATACGCAGCGGCGACCGCGCAGTCCGAGTGCCGGACGCGGGAATTATTTCACCGCCGGCGTGGGTTTCACCAGGACCCCGTGCGTCTTGCCGCCGGAATCGACGTAGTTCCCCACGATCTCTCCCGCACGATTGATTTTCTGGAGCAAGGTGCGAGTGGCCCCCGGCGGTTCAAGGGATGCAAAAACGCCCTTCCCCAGCAGGAAGCCTTTCCACTTGCCCTGAGCATCCTGGTACCGCCCCACGATGTCGCCGCTGGGGCCGATGCCCATGGCGTCATTGGCTCCCCACCCGGTGTAACCTGGAGGATCGATGAGCGTATAACTTCCCTTGCTTCGCACCCAGCCGCGCTCCTGTCCGTTGCGGGTTTTGTCGGTAATGTGCCCCACCAGGATGCCCTCATCGTTGATCCCGAAGGCGCAGGTCATGAGGGATGAGTCGGGGTGCTTTTCCAGTAAGGTGAAGCGGCCCTGGCTCCAGACAAAGGGGCGGTGCATCTTGTCCGGGGCAACGTACATCCCCGCGACATCTCCCTGGTTGTTGATTCCCCAACAATTGGTTTCCGTCGCCTCAGAGACGTCGATCGAGGTGAACACCCCCTTGTTCAATAAATAGCCGCGCACTTTGCCCCCGGCGTCTGTGTAGTACCCGACCATCTCACCCGCGTTGTTGATCGCCGTGGCTGCTGTGGCCTTCGCGCCCGGAAAGTCACTGGAAGAGAATTTGCCCTCCTTCAACAGGAAGGCGTGCATCACACCGCCGGCATCGGTGTAGGACCCGGCGATGTCACAGGCGTCGTTGATCCCCCTGGCGGAGGTGGACATGGCGCCGGGATAATCAATGGTCATGAAGCTGTAGTCGGCTGCCAAGACGCCCGGCGCCAGCCACAGCAGGAAAATCAGCGAAAATCGCCGGAGCAGCATCCGCTTGGCAGAATGGTTGCAGCTTCCCATGTGCACTCTCCTTTTGGTTGGGACATCCATCCATCAGGAATTTCGATTTTGATTTCCCGATGGGCTGGTAACATATCCCGAACCGCTGCTCAATACAATTGCCAGTCGAGCTTCGAATACCAAAAAGAATCGCGGAGTTCGCCGCGAACGAACTCCCCGCTGCCATGTACCGACGACTGTGGACGACGTATTCCTGGGCGAGTTACACTTATCGGTGCGGGGCTTTCTCAATCCATGACCGAGGATCAAACGAGCGCATGAGCCTGATCATTGCCGCCGCGCAGTCGGCGTCTGTTCCCGGTGACGTTCCGCGGAATGTCGCCCATCATCTGCAAATTGCCACGGTCGCCGCGGAGCATGGAGTTCAGTTGCTGGTTTTTCCGGAGTTGTCCTTGACGGGATACGAACTCACCCTCGCGCGATCGAAGGTCGTCCGTCCGGATAGCTCCGACCTGGACCCTCTGCGGCACCTGGCAACACGCGCTCCGATGACCGTGGTGGTCTGCGCGCCGGTCCTGAACGAGAAAGGACAACTGCACATCGCGGCTCTCGCTTTTTGTCCCGACGGCTCCGTGCTGACCTATACCAAGCAGCACGTCCATCAAAGCGAAGAAGCGGTCTTTACCTCCGGGCCCGGTGGTCCCGCGCTGCGCGTCGAGGATGCAACCGTGGCTTTGGCGATCTGCGCGGACGCTGCGCATCCCGAACACGCGGCGAGCGCCGCAGCAGGCGGGGCGAATGTCTATGCGGCCGGCGTGATGATTGACGAGAAGGGCTATGCGCGGAAAGCGGCGCTCCTGCAAACCTACGCACGCGAGCACAGGATGGCCGTCCTGATGGCGAATTACAGTGGCGTGACTGGTGGAGAGGTTTCCGCCGGTAGGAGCGCGATTTGGTCTGAAGACGGCCAACTCGTAGCGGCGAGCACGGGAACTGAAGAGGCGTTGGTCATTGGCACAAAACAGCACGGTGCCTGGAACGGCATCGTCTCGCCTCTGTCTTTCCCTTCGGCAACCGGCAGTCAGGTCGGCCCTTTATAGGCCAGCAGAGTTCATCGTAACTTGTGTTTCTCGGCGACTCGGAACCTGACTCGAACTTCGCTCCCGCTTGGGCGATGGATTCGCATCTGTTATGATGTTTGTCCGGGGCTTCATCAGAACATGATATTCAGTTTTTCCGAGGGATCAGTTTGAACGTCCTGCTGATTTCTACCTACGAGTTGGGCCGGCAGCCGTTCGGTTTGGCATCGCCGGCGGCGTGGCTGCGCGGCGCGGGCGCTACGGTGACGTGTCTGGACCTCTCGCGTGAGCCCCTGCCGCACGAGCCCGTGCGCTCCGCCGATCTCATCGCTTTCTACGTCCCCATGCACACCGCGGCGCGCCTGGCCATCGAAATTCTTCCCGCAGTGCGCAGCCTGAATCCCACCGCGCACCTTTGCTTCTATGGCCTTTACGCCCCAGTGAATGAGACCTACCTGCGCAAGCTGGGCGGCGCGACGATCCTGGGCGGAGAGTTCGAGACTGGGCTGGTATCTTTGCTCGAACGCCTGCTCAAGGATCAGGCTGTAGCGGCGGGCTTCAGCCCGGCAGCGCACGCCTGCCGCCCTGAAGGGCGGCGCTACTTCGTTCAAGGCGAGCCGATCATCTCGCTCGCACGGCAGGAATTCATCCGGCCGGACCGTGACGGCCTGCCGCCGCTCTCCCGTTATGCCCGCTTGCTTCTTCCCAACGGCGAGAAGCGCGTAGTCGGTTACACGGAGGCGAGCCGCGGCTGCCGGCACCTCTGCCGCCACTGCCCCATTGTCCCCGTTTACAACGGAGTATTCCGGATTGTGCAGAAAGACGTAGTCCTGGATGACATCCGGCAGCAAGTGGCCGCGGGAGCCGAGCACATTACTTTCGGTGACCCGGATTTCTTCAATGGCCCGCGCCACGCGCTCGAGGTGGTTGCGGCGCTCCACAGCGAATTTCCGAGTCTCACTTACGACGTCACCATCAAGATCGAGCACCTGCTGAAGCACGCGCAGCACCTTTCCACGCTGCGCGCCACCGGTTGCCTTTTCGTGACCAGCGCCGTCGAGTCGGTGGACGACAGAGTTCTGGGCCAGCTCGAGAAGGGTCACACCTTCGCGGATTTCGCCGCGGTCATCGAGCTGTTCCGCGAAGTGGGCCTCTACCTTTCCCCGACGTTTGTCGCCTTTACGCCCTGGACGACTCTGCACGGCTACATCGAACTGCTCCGCTGCTTGGTGGAGATGGACCTCATCGAACAGGTCGCGCCCATCCAGCTTGCCATTCGCCTGCTGCTCCCCGCCGGCTCGCGCCTTCTCGACTTGCCGGAAGTGCGCCGGCGTGTTGGGCCGTTCGACGAATCGGCATTGGTCTATCCCTGGGCAAACGACGATCCGCGCGTGGACGGTCTCTGCCGGACAGTCCAGCAATTGGTCGAGGAGGGCGAGAAGCGGGGCGACTCGCGGCGCGATATCTTTGGCCGCATCTGGGCGCTGGCTCACGAAGCAGCCGGGTTCGATGCGACGGCGCTCCCTGACGCGAGCGACCGCTTAGCGCGCGCCGCCATCCCTTATTTAACTGAGCCGTGGTTTTGTTGAGCTGAACCCGCCGGGGACCAGTTGGTTCCCACCCGCACTGCCGAAGCCCAGGTGTGATTCAACACCGCCGTGCGCTGAAGAAAAAAACACCTCGCGGCGAAACGATAGGAGACATGAAATTGTCCTATAGCGATATTGCAAGATTACTCAGGGAAGATCTGAAGTTGGCCCACATCCCCATTGGCATGGCTTTTCTGGAAGACCCGCCGCAAGGTATAAAGCATTATGCGGAAGCCGTTCCTACAGCCTGCACGTTCTGGAAAGCCGCGGAGCGCGCACTCTTTTACGCCACCGCGGAAGATCACTATAATTGCCCGATCGGCGCCATCACGCAGGGATTCAAGCTCCCGGACGAGGTGATGCAGAACGCGCTGGCGCTCATCGGACAAATGGGAAAGCTGGATTATTTCCACGAAGCCGAAGCTCGCAACGTGCCGACCGTCCAGAAGGAACATCGCGTGATTGTATACGGGCCGCTTGAGGATTTCGAAAGCCTTGCGGCAGACCTGGTTTTGCTGATCGTGACCCCTTTTCAGGCAATGCTGGTCTCGGAAGCTACAGGCGGCGCCGCGTGGGAAGGCGGGACTCCTTCGGCGATCCTGGGTCGCCCGGCGTGCGCGGTGATTCCGAGCGCGCTGAATCGGAACGTCGCCGCGTCCAGTTACGCCTGCATGGGCGCGCGCACGTTCGCCGGCGTTGGCGAGCAGGAACTGCTCCAGGCGGTGCCGTCGGCGGTCTTGCCTAGACTCGCGGAACGACTCCCGAAGATTCTCGCTGCCAATGCCGCCATGAAGGAGTATTATGCGGCGAAGAAAGCTCAGTTCGCGCAGGTCTGAGAGATGAAAATGCCCAAGCGGGCCAGATCCCCACGGCTTCACGTCTCGAAACCCCGCCGCCTGATGCTCCTGACCACGACCACGGGCTACCAGACTCAAGCATTCGTTGAGGCCGCTCAGCGCCTGGGCGCGGCGGTGGTGTTCGGAACGGACCGCTGCCATGCGCTGGCTGATCCTTGGCGCGACGGCGCACTCCCCCTCCGCTTCGAAAACCCGGAAGCTGCGGCGGAGGAGGTCAGGAAGTACGCGCGAAAGAATTCGCTGGAGGCAATCGTGGCGCTGGGCGACCGGCCCACGCTTACGGCCGCGCGCGCCTGCCAAGCGCTTGGCTTACCCTCCCATCCTCCCGAGGCCTCCGATGCATGTCGGGATAAGTCCCGGTCCCGCCCCTGCCTGCGCGAAGCCGGCCTCAGAGTGCCGGGCTTTATCCGCCTCCCGCTGGATGTGGAGTTGGCCGAGGCGGCGTCCGCAACCGCTTGGCGGGTGGGTTGTCCCTGTGTCGTGAAGCCACTGGCCCTCTCGGCAAGTCGCGGTGTAATTCGTGCCAACGATATGGGTCAGTTTCTCGTTGCGTTCGAGCGCCTCCGCCGCCTTCTGCACAATCCGGACGTTCAGGTGTTGCGCGAAGAAACCAGCCAGTTCATCCAGGCCGAAACGTATATCGAGGGCAAGGAAATCGCGGTCGAAGGCCTGGTCGACCGCGGGCGCACGCGCATCCTCGCGATTTTCGATAAGCCCGACCCGCTCGTGGGGCCATTTTTCGAGGAGACGATTTACGTCACGCCCTCGCGCCTGGCCGCAAATCTTCAGGCAGAAATCGCGCAGGTGCTGGAGCGGGCCGTCAATGCGCTGGGCCTCCATCACGGGCCGTTCCATGCCGAGTTGCGCCTCAACGCGCAAGGCATCTGGATTCTGGAAGTAGCGGCGCGCTCGATCGGCGGCCTTTGCGCGCGCACCTTGCGTTTTATCTCGCCAGATTGCTCTGAAACCATTTCGCTGGAGGAATTGATCATCCGGCTGGCACTTGGCGACGACATCTCCGGCTTCCATCGCGAGGACCGAGCGGCGGGCGTGATGATGATTCCCGTTCCCGGGACTGGGATTTTCCAGGAAGTGGAAGGAATCGAGCAGGCACGCCAGACGCCCGGCGTCGAGGACATCATCATTACCGTGAAATCCGGCGAAAAGCTTGTTCCTCTGCCCGAGGGCTCGAGTTATCCCGGCTTCATCTTTGCGCGCGCCGATTCTCCGCAGGCCGTGGAGGACGCGCTGCGCGGCGCGCACCAGAAACTGCGCTTCATTATGAGTCCTGCGCTGCCGGTGATTTAGCCTGACCCTCACTTTGAGAGAGGCCAAGCGGCTCAGGACTTCGTCTTAGGCGGGACGTAGTTGGGCGGCAACTTGGTGCCTTCTCCGAAAAAGAACTCTTCCATCTGGCTCGCGATGAGTTCCTGGGCTTCCTTGGTGGCAGGGCTCAGGCGATATTCATTGATGAGCATCTTCAGGTGTTCGAGCCACATCTTCCACGCTTCCTGCGAGACATTATCGTAAATGCGTTGTCCGAGTTCGCCGGACCAGGGTGGTTCATCGAGCCCCGGAAGTTCCCTTCCGAACTTGACGCATTTCACCATGCGTTGTGCCATATCGTTGCCTCCCCCGCGGCGCTCGCTCAGCGCGTGTCCCAAATGCTGTACTCAGAATTGAAGATCGCCCGGCGCGCGCCCATTCACAAATAAGCCCGCGCCGGGAAATTATACCGGAAATCTCTTTGAAATAAGCGTTGCGCCTTACGTTGCCGCTATTTTTTTCGGCGAATTTGCACATCCACCTCTTCACCATCAGCAAGCGGAAGCGGCTCGCGCAGCTCGAGCGTGCCTCGGCGATACGTCGCAGAGGTTCGCAAGGCCTCGGGAGACAGATCCGCGGGGCGACTCGAGCCGCTGTTGAGCCCTCTGCCGGCCTTCGCGGCATCAAGTGCACGATTTGCCAGGCGATCGGCCTCGCGATTCCGCTCACGCGGGACGTGCTCGATGGCGAACGATTCAAACCGGCCGCGCAGCTCCCGCGCCTGCTCGTAGAGCGGCCGCAGGTCCGGGCTCTTGACCTTGTACATTCCCGCCATCTGCCGCGCGAGCAATTCGGAATCGGTCAGCACGCGCACCCTCGCGTAACGATGCGCGAGCGCGTACTCAAGCGCAGCCAGCAAGGCCCGGTATTCCGCCACGTTGTTGGTGGTTTCGCCCAGGGCCTTCGCGAACGCCGCGAGCGGAGAACCCTCCGCGGATTCCATCACCACGCCGTAGGCCGCCGGGCCGGGGTTGCCACGCGAAGCGCCATCAATATGCACCAGAATTTCCGTGCCACGGCTCATCGTAAGGAAGGGGGAAACAGAATTTGGATGGGGCGCGGGCGTCCGGATCGCCATCCGAAATGACGCAGGCTCAAACAGCAGCCTGCGTGCCCTGATCTCCAGGCTCGCCCGTTGCCGCCACTACCGGTACGACATAATACATGATGCGGCCGCAGTTCTCGCATGTCTGGACGGCCTCGTTGGTGCGGACTTCGTTATAAACCTGGGGACGCAGGAGCACGTTGCACGCCGTGCAGAGCCCCTCGCGGACCTCGGCCACCGCCTGCCCGCCGCGTGCGCCACGGATCCGCTCGTACAGACTGCGCACCGATTCGCCCAGGGCGCCGGCGATTTCGTTTCGCCGGGCCTGCAACCCGTCGCGCTCCCGGACGTCGTCCTGCTGTTCCGTCTCCAGATGCTTGATCTCGCCCGCCACCCGCGCCTTCTCGCCATCGAGGCGCGCCGCGGCCTCCCCGATGAGCTTTTGAATCTCCTCCGCTTCGATCATCTTCTCCAGGACCTGGTCCTCGATTTTGCGGATGTTCGCCTCTTCGCCCTCGATTTCCTTCAGCATCGCACGATACTGCTCGTTGGTCTTCACCTGATAGAGCTGGTCTTTGTGCTTGGAGATTTTCTCCTGGATAATTTTGATTTCGGCTTCCAGGTCCTTGCGCTCTTTCTGGTTGGCGGCAAGGCGTTTCTTGCGCTCTTCGTGGGCGTGGATAAAGTCGTCGAGTTGCGCCTGGAGGGTCCGGATTTGACCGGGCAGGGCTTCGATCTGCGTCGCGAGCTCCGCGATTCTCAGGTCCAGGTGCTGGAGCTCGATGACGCTCTTAAGATCGGGATGCACTTCCACTCCTCATAGATTTGGTTCGCCCCGACGCTGAGGCGGCGCGCCCTCGACCGGCGCGACGCTTCTGGTATCGAACCATTCTTGCATAACTGCGGCCAGGGCGGCAAGGAAATGCGGCCAACCTCAGAGTTTTGCGTCGGTTATGGCCCCCTCCGAGGCCGAGGAGACCAGCGCCGCGTATTTGGCGAAAACCCCGGTCTTGTAACGCGGCTCGGGCTCGCGCCAGCCAGCCAGCCGCTTCGAGATCTCCGCGTCGGAAACTTCTACGTCCAGCCTTCGTTTATTAATATCTAACTTGATGATATCTCCGTCCCGTACGGCGGCGATGGGGCCGCGCCGGGCGGCCTCGGGCGCCACGTGCCCGGCCATCAGGCCGTGCGTCGCGCCGCTGAACCGGCCGTCGGTAAGCAACGCCACGGAATCCCCCAATCCTTCGCCCACCAGCGCGCCGGTGACGCCCAGCATCTCGCGCATCCCGGGTCCGCCGCGCGGGCCTTCGTAGCGGATCACCACCACGTCGCCCGCCTTGATTTGCTTGCCGGTCACGGCGCGCATGGCGTCTTCCTCCGAATCGAATACGCGTGCGGGGCCGCGATGCTCGGTTCGCTCCACGCCCGCTACCTTGATCACGCAGCCCTCCGGCGCCAGGTTGCCCTTCAGGATGACCAGCCCGCCGGTTTTCTTGACAGGATCGGACACCGGCCGCACCACGTCCTGGCCCCTGGTCTCGACGGCAAGACTCGCCTCCTGCGCGATGGTTCGCCCGCTGGGAGTTTGTTGTGACCCGTCGAGCAAGCCGGCTTCCAGCAGTTTTTTCGCAATCAGCGGAATGCCGCCTGCCTTGTGCACGTCCACGGCAACATAGCGCCCGCCGGGTTTCAGGTCGGCGATGATGGGCGTTCGCGCGCTGACAGCGTCAAAGTCATCGATCGTCAAGGGCACGCCCGCTTCCCGCGCCATGGCCAGCAGGTGCAGAACGGAGTTTGTCGAGCCGCCGGTCGCGGCCACGCTGGCGATGGCATTCTCAAAGGCCTGGCGCGTCAGGATATCGCGCGGGCGAACGCCACGCTTGAGAAGGTCCATCACCATCTGCCCGGTGCGATAAGCTACCTCGTCCTTCAGCGGGTCCATCGCCGGCACGCTGTTCGCGCCCATGGGGGAGAAGCCGATGAACTCCATCACCGTGGACATGGTGTTGGCGGTGAACTGGCCGCCGCAAGCTCCCGCGCCCGGGCAGGCGACGTTCTCGAGCTGCTTGAAATCCGCGTCGGACATCAGCCCCACGGCGTTCGCGCCCACGGCTTCATAGACGTCGGCGATGGTGACGTCGTGCCCCTGAAAACTTCCTGCCGCGATCGAGCCTCCGTAGAGCACGATGCCGGGAACGTTCAGGCGCAGGAGGGCCATGCCCGCGCCGGGGATGGTCTTGTCGCAACCCACCAGCGCCACCATGGCGTCGAACATATGGCCGCGCCCCAGCAACTCGATCGAGTCGGCGATAATCTCGCGGCTGACCAGCGAGGCCTTCATACCCTCCGTGCCCATCGTCACGCCATCGGAAATCGCGATGGTGTTGAACTCCATGGGCGTCCCGCCCGCCGCGCGCACGCCTTCTTTCACCTTGGCGGCCAGTCGTCGCAGGTGGAAATTGCACGGCATGGTTTCAATCCAGGTGTTGGCAATACCCACGATGGGTCGTGCCAGGTCGGCGTCGGTGAAGCCGATGCCCTTCAGCATGGCCCGCGCGCCCGCGCGGTCGCGCCCGTCGGTGATGATGTGGCTGCGGTACTTCGGATCAAGCGGCATGATTCCCTCCCCGGTTTTGAGAATTCCCCTGATGGAAACGTGCCATCTTCTCAGATTTGAGAGTCCGGAGCAAGATGCCTGCGTGGTTTGCGATGGGAGACTTATGTAAACGAACTTGAAAGAATGACAGGCGCCCCCTCACCCACCGCTTCGCGGTCCCCCCTCTCCCAAAGGGAGAGGGCCACGGTTATATCTTTAGATTTAGATTACAGCCCTCTCCCAGGGGGAGAGGGTGGCCCGCCAGGGCCGGGTGAGGGGTCGGGGGTTGTGACGATGCAAAGTGTAACTTTACTTTTGAAGTTCACAATAGTCAGAAACAAATGTCAGGGAGCTTGCGTCCTTGCCCAGTTCAAGGCTTCGACCAGGGCGGAAACGTCTTCGGCCTGAGTCCGGAAGTTAGTGATGCAGGCGCGCAGGACCGGCGTTGTGCCCGTGAGGCGGGTGGTGGAAATCCAGGCTTTGCCCGAGGCGACGACCTGGAGTGCGATGGCATCGAGGAATTCCGCCGAGCGTCCCTGCGGAGTAGTCGTGTCGACGAAGCAGACGAGCGGCAGCGGCGTTTTGTTGACGACTTCCCAACCTGCGGCGGCCAACTCCTTCTGCAACTGTTCGCCCCTTGCCACCATGTGCCGGATGGCGGCCGCATAACCTTCCCAGCCCGCGACGGCGAGGGAAAGAAAAACTTTCAGGCCAATGGCACGCCGCGACCATTGGATCGAGTGCATGCAGGGATCGACCACATCGAGCCCGGCGGCTTCGCGCGGCATGTAGGCGGCGGCCGTGCGGAACGTGCGGTCGAGAATTTGCGGGTGGCGCGTGAGGTAAATGCCCGCGCCCATCGGCACAGAAAGCCACTTGTGCGCGTCGAAGGTAATCGAGTCCGCGCGCTCGAGGCCGGCGAGGAGCGAGCGCAGTTCCGGCACCAGCGCCGCGGCGCCACCCCAGGCCGCGTCCACGTGGAACCAGAGTTTCTCCCGCGCGGCGATTTCCGCGAGGTCGCCAATCGGATCGATGGCGCCGGAGTTGGTCGCGCCCGCGGTGGCCGCCACCAGGAACGGAACATCACCAGCGCGACGGTCCTCGCGGATGCGCGCGGCAAGCGCGTCGGCCTGCATGCGAAGTTCGCCGTCAACGGGAATCTCCCGCACGGCGTCGCTTCCCAGGCCGCACAGGCGCGCGGACTTGTGGAAGGAGTGATGCGCCTCCGCAGAAACGTAAAGCAGCGGCTGGCCCGCCAGTGCCCGCGCGCCGCCGCGTGCAAATTCCGGAAATGCTTTCGTCAGCGCGGTGAGCACGGCGGTGTGGTTCGCTTCCATGCCACCCGAGGCGAAGGTGCCGTCGGTGCGTTCCGGGTCGTAGCCGAATTGGGCGCCCAGCGCGCGGATCACGTGCTGCTCGATTTCGATGGCCAGCGGGCTGTGGCTCCAGGCGGCAAGCTGGGGATTGAACGCCGCCACCAGCGCATCCGCCGCGATGCTCACCGTCGTTGGCGCGGGATTGAACAGGCCGTAATAGCGCGGATGCGGTGTATGCGTCTGGTATTTCCAGAGACCTTCCACAAGGAAATTGAACGCCTCGAGCGGATCGACCGGTGCGGAAAAATCGAACCGCGCCAGCAGCGCGCGGATCGCGGCCGGATCGAGCTCCGGCGTGACCCGGTGGACCTCCAATTTCATCGCGTAATTTTCGATCGCGCCGGTGAGCCGCTGCCAGAGTTCCTGGCGCCGGGACTCATCGAGCATGAGTGGTGTGGCGTGCATGTTAGTCAGATTCCCCCGCAGCGTGGGCCGCTTCCCATACGAGCATCGCTTTCTTGCGCACGCTGCCCCAATGATAATCCCCGATGACCCCGGCTTTGCGAATGGCGCGATGGCAGGGAATGATGTAGGCGACGGGATTCCTGCCGACCGCCGCGCCCACGGCGCGCGAGGCGGTGGGCCGTCCGATGGCCCGGGCCAGATCCTCATAGCTTGTGAGCGCGCCCGCCGGGACTTTGAGCAGGGCTTCCCAAACCTTGATCTGAAAATTCGTGCCCTTCAGCACCAACGTCAATGGCCGGCCATCGTCGTTGCGTGCGTGGCGGAAGATGCGCTCGGCATAAGGGCGCGTCGCCTGAGCATTCTCCTCGAAGCGGGCTTCCGGAAAACGGCCACGCAGGTCGCGAAGCGGATTCTCCCGGCCGCCTTTGCCGATGAACCCCAGGCCGCAAATTCCCCGGCCCGTGACCGCCAGCAAGCATTCTCCGAACGGCGTGGGGTGAAAACCATAGCTGATGTTCAGCCCCGCGCCCTGCCGCTTGAACTCGCCGGGTGTCATGGCTTCAATCGCAACGAACAAGTGATGCAGGCGGCTGGGGCTCGATAGGCCGGCGTCGTAGGTGGCGTCCAGGAGATTCGGGGACTTCTCCAACACCTTCTTGGCGTATTCTAGAGTCAGAAATTGAACGAAACGCTTGGGACTGATTCCCGCCCAGCGCCGGAAAAGCCGCTGAAAGTGGAATTCGCTCAAACCCGCACTCTGAGCGATCTCCCTCAAGTCAGGCTGGCGTTGAAAGTTTTGCTCGAGAAACTGAATCGCCTTGGCGATCCGCGTGTAATCGTCATTCATAGCTGGCATCCGTCTCCTTTCCTTTTCTCTCTCATGATGAGACGAACGCAGGTGCGCGGCAATCCGCTTCTTGCGGTCGTGGCCTGTGTCGCGCGTCGCACGGCCGCATCAGTCCGAGGAAGCGCCGGAGGCCGAGCGGCCTTTGGCGGCAATGCCCAATTCTTCCGCCTCTTCGGAGGTGGGCAAGCCTTCGGTGTCCGGGGCGACGGCCACTGGCTGCGGCCGATGCGTGATGATGAGCGCCACGGCCGCCACAATCGCGGCGGTGGCGAGCAGTT
>JAIQGA010000413.1 GCA_020072925.1 Terriglobia bacterium
GCGCCGCCCCGCCTCGCGGCAGAGCGCGAAGGCCTCGGGCAGAATACTTTCGAGGGATTCGCCGTTCGCCAGGCGCTCCTTCAAGCGCGCGGTGCGCAGCGGAAACTCCGAGTCGGGGAGCTGCTGCATCTCCGGCTCGAGCGCGTTGATCGTCGCTATACGCTCGCTCAGCCGCTTCAGCTCGCGCTCGTTCTTCGTCCCAATAACCTTGCCTAAGGCGATTTGGAGGAAATTACCCATAATCTACACAACGCCCCGCGACGGAACCCTAACTCTCCATTGTAACCGCCCTGTCCGAGAATGGGAAGGAGGAGACGGGAGCGGAAGTGGGAAGTCGGCGCGAAGGCAGGGGCGGGGTGACAGGTGCGGAGGGAAATAATGAATGCTGAATGATGAAGGCATTGGTAGCCACGGTCAGCGGCTTTTGTTGACCGTGGGCTTTCTTGGAGGGGGAAGGTCCGTAGTCAATCGCGAACCGATTCGTGATAATGCCTTGAACAGACCCGGAGAGTGGCGGCTGCCGTCACCTCGTGATGGCAAAATAGATGACATAGATCCAATTGAGGAATCCGTGGAGCATGGCCCAGAGAATACTGGCGTTGCGGGACCAGGAAAGCACCACGGCGGTGCTCATTCCCAGAGCGACACCGAAGCTGATGCCTTCTTTGCGACCTCTCATAATTTCAAAAGCCCTCGATTTCTTGGCGTCCTTCCTCTCTTGCCATAATTTACACCAGGATAATAACAGAAAATAGAAGGGTGCACCAAAGCGCTGGAGTTGGCATCCTGAGCGCCTCGCCTGTCATCCTGAGCGTAGCGAAGGATCCCTGCATTTCGCTCAGCGTAACCTCCGTCCAGCATTCCAGCAGTGGAAGAAGTATGCGACGCGCTCCTACCTGGTCAGCAGGCGCGAGAAAGGTCAACCAGGACTGCGCCCGCGCCCACCACGATTAGAAGTCCCACCCAGGCGAAAAAATTCCCCAGGCAGCCCAACGACAACACCACGCGCCCACAGTTCGGGCAGGTCAGCGCGGAGCGCGAAACCATGTGCGCGCAATCAGGGCACGCGATGAGCTTCTCCAGAAGCCTTCACCCCTTTCATCTCTGGTTCTGGCGCCGCCAAGCAGGATGCTTGCCGTCCTCCCGCGCAGGTAGTTGGTAGCGCCGACCTGATTTGCAGGTCCGCGGTTCGTGGCGGGCAAAAGCCGCAGACCCTCACACCGGGTCTGCGCTACCTTCTGGCGATGTTGCGCGGCTACTTCCCCAGGGCTGCGGCGCCGGCCGCGGCCGCGGTGTGATCGTTCTCCACCGTGCTGCCGCTGACGCCGATGGCGCCCACCACCTCTCCCTTCGAGTTCTTGAGCGGAACACCTCCCGGGAAGGTGATCAGCCCTCCGTTCGAATGCTCGATTCCGTAAAGTGGCCCACCGGGTTGCGAGAGCTTGCCGATTTCGCCGGTGTTCATGTCGAACCAGCGCGCCGTGCGCGCCTTGCGCTGCGCGATGTCGATGCTGCCCAGCCACGCGCCGTCCATGCGCGCGAAGGCTTTCAGATTCCCGCCCGCATCCACCACCGCGATGTCCATCTGGGTGTTGATTTCCGCCGCCTTCTTCTTCGCCGCCGCCACAATCCGCTCGGCCTCTTCCAAGGTCAAATCGTCTGCCATGATGGGCCTCCTCCAATTTGAAGTCGCAAATTAATGGGGATTTCCAGCCCACCTTTGTAACAGATTCCCGGCTTGGCTGCCGGTATTTTCTCAGGCGATGGGAAGCTGGTAGCGCAGCCTGGTTGTCAAAGGGCGCGGCTTTTCCTTCCCTCAAGTTACGAGCCCCACAGTTACAGGAGAATTGCGCGCTACCCGCTACCGAGCGTCGCGTTCAACGATACGAGTTCATCGAGCGAGAGGTCCAGCGCGCTTGGAGAGAGTTGAACCGGCAACTCGATGAACAGCTCGCGTACGGGAGGAACGATGGCCAAGCCGCCGGGGCGTAGCTGGAAGATTCTGCCGCGGCACCCGGTGATCTTACGAAATCGTCGCGCCGCTCGGCGCGGCAGGCGCACCTCACGTGTCTAGCATATCCCAATCGTCCCCGAGCACCCAGCGAAGAGCGGAAAGTTTGCCGCTGAGCATGCCCCATTCGAAATCATTCCACGGCCCAAGATTCTTCTTTCCGAATCGTTTCTCGGCAGCACGCTTGGCCTTGAGCATTCCCTTTATTATGTCCTCGGGCGTCCCTTGCGAACGATAGTGCTCAGCAGAGGCTTTTCGGCCATACCAGACCTTCGTGAAGAACTCATCTTCGGCAGCCAGTATCTCCTTAATGCTTCGAAGTGGCATGTCGGTGAGGTCATACTTGCGCTGCAACGTCAGCTTTCGACGGAGCATGCGGGCAAGCTGAGGCTTTTCCCAGTAACGGATCTTGAACGACGGTCGGTTGTTCCTACGATACGTGTCTAGATATTCCTTCGCCGGATTGCTCAGGAAATTCGAAACAATAAATAAGGCCACATCGGGCCGTTCGGCTTCGGCCCATGCAAGGAGGTTTTGCAGTTCTTTCGGGGGAAGACCTCTTTTGAAGTGCTTACAGTCGATAAACCATCGCTCAAAGTGCTGACTACCATCAGGTTCAACCCGAAGATGGTCGCAACCGATATCGCGTCCTTTATCCGCTGGACTGGTCGCAAGTCCTGTTCCCTTGCGCCAATCGATGTTGACGAACCCCGACGCATGCAGCAAGTCGGCGCAAAACTCTTCGAAGTCAGTGCCCGAAAGCCCGTCAAAGCTAACAGTCATTTGGTTTGACCTTTGTAAGCGAGTAGTTGGCCCGTTGCATGGCGCTCCCGGTTGATTTGTATCGCGGAGATGAACCGCAGACCTCACAAACGGAGGTCTGCACTACCTTGCTACCGGCTGGATTGCGCTTTCTCGCGAGAAACGAACACATCTGACGTCGAGCGAACGTGATACCTCCAAAAGTCCTGGGCTTCCGACATCAGGTGCGAGATTGGATTTGCGTGAAGTCGTGATTGGTCGCACGCGGCCAGAATCTGCGCCATGTGCGTAAAATCCGCATTGCTCACGTCTACGATCCTTTTGCAGAGTTGATGAAACCCGTTGGTCCCTTCGAACTCTGCGGCGTCTGGGAGGTAGAACTGCGACCAATAGTTCGTGCACGCCGTGTAGAAGTAGAGAGCAATGTAAGCGCTGTATAGTTCTTCGATTAGCTTTTCATTGCTGCCTCCCGGGCTGACTTGGGTAAGAGTCGCGACAATGGTTGGTTTTGTCAACTTGGTTTGGCCCCTTTTGATCGTCTGATTTGGCCCCACCTAAGTTATTGATTCTGAGTGTTGCCTCTTCCCGCTTCCCTCTTTGTTGTTCCAGACTTCGTGGTTGTTCTTGGTGCTTTGCTGGTT
>JAIQGA010000104.1 GCA_020072925.1 Terriglobia bacterium
GCTTCTACCTTTGCTACGATGTCATATACTCCGTAGACAACGTAGGATTCCTTGACGTACCACCATCCTTGCCAGTGCCTGGAACGAGGACGGGAGTCTCAGCCTGCCGGGCATCGTGAGTGCGCCCGATCACGGCCAAATGCACCTGTCAGCCCCGAATTCCAGCGGATTGCGAGCCCGGCTCGAGGGCAGCCGCAAAGACCAAACCGTGGATCTGGTCCTGGAACTCCCCGCGCTCGGCCAGGGCGAGACTTACAAGCTCGAGCTCGTCCCCATCCGTCTCGATCCGCCCAAAGGACTCGCGAACGAAAGCCTCTGGCGCGCTGTGCGCCGCGGGTGGTTTAACATCTGGCAACCCAGTTCGAGCTGGGGCGAGCAGGACCGTCCCTTCAGTGCGCCCGCGGGGTTGCTGGCGAACAACGTGATCAGCGACCCCGTCAGCATCGCTTTGACGTTCTATGGGGACCTTGCTCTATGGACTCCGGAGCTGCCCGGAGGTATCTCCGTCGCGGCGCACCTTCGCCGCACCATTGATTGGTGGCTTGACCACCGAACGCGCGCTTCGGGCGAAGTGATCGGCTACTGGGACATCGCTAATTTCCTGGATGCCAACACCGGACCCCTGATCGCGTCTTGGGACTACGTCGAGGCCACCGGTGATCATGACTGGCTCCTCCGGCGCATCGAGCGACTGGAATTCATCGCGGATTTCCTCGCGCGCCGGGACGTGGATGGTGACGGGTTGGTCGAGGCCACACAAAGCGGCAACTACGGGACACTCCGCCAGCCGGCGCGCTCCTGTTGCTGGTGGGATGCGCTTAATTGCGGGCATCAGGACGGCTATACCAATGCCATGATTTATCGCGCCTGGTGTTGCCTGGCGGATCTCGAACGGCAGCTCCAACGCGGCGCCGCACGGGAGCGTTACGCCCAACTCGCCGGCCGCCTCAAAGCCGCTTACGCGAAAGCGCTGTACAACCCGCAGACCGGATGGCTGGGCTGGTGGCGCAGCGCGGATGGCGAGTTGCACGACTACGCCACTCCGGTCGTCAACGGCCTGGCAATCGAATACGGCTTGATCGAGCCAGCCGAGGGGCGCAAGATCCTGGCGCGCCTGCACAGGAAAATGCAGGCGGCGGGCTTTCGCCGCTTCGATCTGGGAATCCCTGGGGTGCTCATCCCCGTCCGCCGCGGTGACTATCTGCTGCCGGAGGCGGTCGGTCTTCCGCAACGCGAGGATGGCACCGATACATTCGGCCAGTACATGAACGGTGGCATCAGTGCCGGACAGGGATCGCATTTCGTGAACGCCCACTATGTCGTGGGCGAGCAGGAACTCGGCGACAGGATGCTGAAGGCGATGCTTGGGCGGCAGGCGTCCATCGGGTTCCAAAACGGCGTCCGTGATAAGGCGGGCGAGGGCCTCGACTGGACCACCTGGGATGGCAAGCCCTGCGGCTACGAGGGCTATTTGGCCGACGTCTTTTTCCTCTTCCTGGGAGTGCTGCTACGCGAGCCTCTGTTCCGTGAACGCTACTATCGACCCCTGCAAGCTGTCTAGCCGAAGCCCTCAAGGTACGCAGATCGGCGGTTGTGCGCAACAGTGGCGCAAGCGGTGCGCGCCAAGTCCTTCTCCAAATGCTGCACTGGATCAACGTGGACCATCCCCAGGACAGATACTGCAGGTCGCAGGACAAGAAGCAACGCCAGGCGATTTGTCTTAAACTGGACCCATGCAGGCTCAGTCGATCATGGCTGCAAAGTGGCGTCTGGTGCTCTCGGCTTTGTGTCTTTTTCTCGCAGCGTCGCAAGCCGGGTATGCAGCAGACCAGGAAACCGCGCTCACCCACTTCACGCGCGCCGCGAAACTGATGCAAGCAGGCAAAATGGATGAAGCTGCGAGCGAATACCGGGCGGGGCTCAAGATCGCCCCCGGCAGCCCGCAGGCTCTGAACAATTTGGGCGTCATCTATTTCAAGATACACGATCTGCGGCAGGCAATCTCGACATTCAAAGAAGCCCATCGCTTTCAACCGGCCAATGCAGAAATCGCTTTCAACCTCGGTCTGGCCCTTTATCAAGCGAACGAGTCCGAAGCCGCCATTCCCTATTTAGAAATGGGAGCGACTTCGCCGGCGCACGCCGGGGACGCGCATTATCTTCTGGGCGTGTGCCACTACAACCTCAAACACTGGCAGGATTCGGCAAGGGAGCTCGAGGCGGCACGAACGTTGAACCCTGATCGGGCGGAGACACTTTTCCTTCTTCACAATGTCTACCGCGATCTGCGGGCGCCGGAAAAATCACTTGCTGCCGCGGGGGAATTGCTGCGCAAGTATCCGGACTCCCCTCTAACCCACGAGATGCTGGGCGAGGCGCACGATAGCGCGGAACAGCCTCGCCAGGCCGAAGGAGAATTCAAGCAGGCCATCGCGGCTTCTCCCCGCGCGCCCCAGCTCCACTTCCTCCTGGGCTACGTGTACTGGCGATGGAAACGCTATGGAGAAGCCGTGGCGCCTTTCCAGGAGGAGATTCGCCTAAGCCCGACTTGTGGCCAATGTTATTACTACCTGGGAGATATCTCCCTCAAGCAAGGGAAGCCCGGCGAGGCTCTGGAACTTTTTCGCAAGGCCCTCCAACTCAACGCCTCCTACGGGGAGGCGCAGATGGGGATGGGGCAAGCCTATGTCAGGATGGGTCAACCCAAGGAGTCTCTGGAGTATTTCCGCCAGGCCGTGCGGTTGCTGCCGGGCCAGGCGGAACCGCACTACTGGCTGGGCCGGGCCTTGATCCAGGTGGGCGAGACCGATGCAGGAAAGAAAGAGTTAGCCGAAGTTGACCGAATTAGCGCCGCCCAACGGAGGCGAGACGCCGAAACGCTTCGCAACGCCGTGACGCCAACTCCCTCGACAGATTCTTCCATCCCACCTTAGCAACTCGCGTGAACGCCTGATTCCCAGACGCGCTGAGCCGACATTCCTAAGAAGTGCGGCCGGGGATAAGCCGCGCCTCAAACCGACGCGGCATTTCCCCGGCCAAGCATTCACTCGAGTCGAACGTCACCCTAGAAATCCATGCGCAAGGCGAATTCGATAATCCGAGGGTCCAAGGCGCTGGTTACCTGGCCGAAATCGCCCGCGCCGAGACCGGTGGAAACTCCGGCGAAGTTCGTGTGGTTCCAGATGTTGAAGAACTCCGACCGGAACTGGACCTTCAGCCTTTCGCCGACAGGGAACGTCTTGTAAAGAGCCCAGTTCCAGGTGTTCTCACCCGGTCCTCGAATCAGGCCGGTCCCGCAATTGCCGAAGAATCCGAACGCGGGAGCGACGAAGGCACTGGTGTTGAACCATTGGCCGACGTTCTTCGGACCCGAGGCGGACCCAACACAGTTGGGGCGGCCCGCCAATCCATTTGTGGAGGTGGACATTCCCGGGGCGAAGGCAAACCCGCTTTCGATGACCGTGAGGCCGGAAAAGGTCCAATCTCCGAAGGCCTTGCCCAGCAAATCGGTCCGGCCTTTCAATACCGGCAGGTTCCAAACGTATCCGGAGGTGAAGATGTGCGTCCGGTCATACCCCGGCGGTCCGTATTCCGCTTTGAAGTTGTAAGGGTTCTGGGCGCCGTTTCCGGTCTGGCGCGCGTCGAAACCCCGGTTTGCCACATCTGTCAAGACACGGCCGTAAGTGTAAGCCGCGGTCAAGGTGAGCGACTTGGCGGCCCGGTAGTTGAACCCCGCCTGGAGCGAGTGGTAGTTGGAGGTTCCATTATACTGGGCGGCGCTGTTCGCGGCGGCGTTGATTCCGCTCCAACCTTGATAGGGGCGCGTAATATCCGCGGAGACAAGCCCGCGGTTGAGGCACGGGTCGAAGTTGAATCCCCCGCTGGGGATCGTTTGCCCAGCCTGTAAGCAATTCGGGTCACCGATGCTAGGCGCGGCGACCGGCAACGGGAAGTTGCGATCGATGCCGCCCGGAACGTTCCGCGCTCCGCTGCCCACGTAAGCGATGTTGAACACGCCATTGGTCAGAACCTGGCGCTCGACCGTCAAGCTCCAGGTTTGGATCATCACGGGGTTGTATTCCGCCCCCGGTGGAAACCCGATCGTGCCGATGCCCTGAGTGGTGGGCGGTGGCGTCGAGGCGCCCAGGGCGGGCTGCGAAAGGCTGCCGTTCAGCAGCGTGATCGCTTTCTCGAACGGCGTGTTGCCGAGATCGTTGTTATACATAGCGAACGGGATCCGGCCGTAGCCGACTCCGTATCCGCCCCGTACGGAGGTTTTGCCGTCGCCGAAGACGTCCCAAGCGAATCCTATGCGCGGTGCGAAGTGGACCGAGGTCGTGAAAATGCCATCCGGAATTCCCGGAGTCCCACCCGGGATTCCATTTCCTCCCTTAAAGCTCTGCGGAAAGACGACGCCATCGAGCAGATTGGCGACGGCGCCTGAGCTGGTGATCGGCTGGCCCGCGGCGTCCGTCAGGAGCGTGCCGTCGGTATTCACGACGGGAGCTTGGGCCGGGTCGTACTTCCGGGGATCAAAATCGCTGACCCCGTTCCCTTGTATTTTGTCGGAGGAGAAGTAAACCGCTCGCACGCCGAGATTGAGCGTGAGGTGCGGTTTCACGCGCCAGTCGTCCTGGATGTAGGATTCGGACTGGTGATACCGGAAATATCCCCGTAAGCGCGTGTTGTTCTGGTCGAAGGAAGAGTCCAGCCCGAGAAGGAAGTCCGCGACGGGGTCATTGGCGTGCACGCCTGAGAACGAGTAATTGCCATTCGCATCTGAAAAGTTATCCTGGCGTTTGACCCCCCAGATGAACATGGTTCCCGCTTGGATCGTGTGCGTCCCCTTCACTTTCGTGAAATCCTCGGAGAGGACTTGCTCGCCGTCGCTGGCATAGATGGGCAAACCACCGTTGGTAATACCTGCCCAGCCGCTTGCCATGTTGATATTCGGGATCCGTTTTCCCGGATCGGCAACGCCGAAAGGCATGTTGATGTTCAGCCCGGACACGTCGCTCAAGAAGATGTGCTGAGCCAGCAGCCGGGGCTTATCATAGGTCTGCGTCCAGGTGAACTGGTTGATGGTAGTGGGATTGATGTCCGCCGTGAATTGCAGCATGTTATTGAAGCCCGTGGTCTTGATCGTCTGAGTGGACGTGGGCGCCGGGTTGGCACCCCAGGTCAGAGCCGGAGGATTGTCGCGCACGTTCTCATAAGAGACGCGCGCCAGCAGGCGATATTTCTCGCTAATGTTGTGGTCGATCCGATAGGTGTGGTCTTCACCATCAAAAATCTCCACGCCGCTGTTGATGTAGTTATTGAAGCCGCCGGCCAGGTTGTTCGGCGCAGGCCAGTACTTCTTCATCAACAGCACGGCATTCGGATCAAAGCAGGCAGGATTCAGGTGAGTAGAATCCGGAAGGCAGTTGACACCGGGATACAATTGCGTCAAGGTCGCGGCGCTTGACGCGTCCAGTGTCAGTCCTCCGGTGCCCAGCGTGGGGCTGTTCGAGAAGTCACCGTTGCGCATGGCGTCCGGAATCATGGCGCCGCGCAGCACTGTGCCTACGTGTCGGCGCCGAAACTCCTCGCTGACGAAGAAGAACGTCTTGGTCTTATCGGTATTGTAGTGGCCCGGGATGTAAACGGGCCCGCCAATGCTCCCGCCAAAGATGTTTTGCTTCAGGATGGGCGTGGTGGGAGAAAAAAAGTTCCGCGAATCCAGTGAATTGTTGCGCAGGAAGTCATAAGCAGAACCGTGGAACTCCCGGGTCCCTGACTTGGTGGCCAGCATGATCGCGGCCCCGCCTGCCGTGCCGTACTTGGCATTGTAGTTGTCCTTCAAGATACTGAACTCCGCAATCGAATCAATCGGCTGCACCACGTTGAGGTTGATCATATTGCCGGTGTTCATATTGTAGGCGCCGTCAGTGGTGTAGTTGTTCATCTCCCGCCCGAGGCCGTTCACGGAGATGGGGGTTTCGCCCGTCAAGCCTCCGCCATTCAGTGCTCCGCCTCCCACGGGCGAGCCGGTAATGGCCGTACTATTGACTCCCGGAACCAACAAGGCGAGCCCGCGGAAGTCGCGACCATTGAGTTGCAGGTCGTCCACTTCCGTGCCCCTGATGGTGCCGGCCGAGGCCCCGCTCGTCGTGTCCACATGAACCGCTGCCGCCACCACGGTCACTTCGCTCACGGTGGTGCCCAGTTGCAGTTTCGCATTCACCGAGACACGTGCGCCCGGGTCGAGTCTCACGCCTTGCTGGGTAGAGGTTTTGAAGCCATCTTTTTTGACGGTAAGGTTGTAGAGGGTACCCGCAGCGGGAAGCGCTTCGATGTCGTACAGCCCCGCTGCATTGGTATACGTACTATGCGCCGAGCCCGTGGCGGTGTCCGTGGCGGTAACCTCGGCGTCGGGTACGGCGGCCCCCGAGGGGTCTGTCACCGTACCGAGAATCGCGCCCGTCGCGGCTGCCTGCCCACGCGCAGTCTGGACTCCCACACAAACGTAGGCAGCTAAACACACAAGCACCCCTATGCTCAGGAACCTACCCTTGAACATGACGCCTCCTCTCCTGGCCCAAGAACGGTCAGTCCTTGGGGCTACAGTTGTGCGATCTCGTCTCTTGTAGGGACGTTGAACAAACAAGACGCCGTCTGGCAGGCCATGGCCAGCGCATGGACGTCTCGGCGGGAGCTAGACCTGGCGTGGAACAGTGACCACCCACGAGCCTGGATGACTCGCCAGTGACCCGAACGTTAAGCCGAAAGCCCTTAGGTGAACCCCTCGCACCTATACTGAGATTCACGCAGTCTTAAGTGACGACTTAACCAATACCACTGGCCTGACTGCGTGTCAAGCCGATTCTTGTTTGCGTTTCAAGCCTCTCCAGGAAGCACATCTCCCCTGGCGTGGACGCGGCCCCGATGTACGCTGAGAAGACTGCCAACAAGCGACAACAGCACGCCAAACAGAGTTCCTGAGCTGTCCTGAAACAGCCCCTGGCCGCCGCCCTCAGGGCCTAACCCCCGCCACGGACGATTCAAGCCACTGTATCCGAGCCGCGCGCTAGGGTCCGCTCGTGATGGCATCACGCACTTGCTGCATAAGCTCCCGCCGCTCGCTGTACTCGACGGCGCGGTACTGCTTGAACGTCGTCATGGCTTGTGCGGCCTGCGCTTTCATTCCGAGCTTCTGGTAAGTCAGGCTGAGCTGCCACCAGGCCTCGATGAGGTTAGGCTGTACCGCCACTGCCTGCTCCAATTCCTGGCGCGCCTTCTCAGGTTCGCCTTGGCGGTTCAGAACTCGTCCCAGTTGGTAGTGCGCCAGAGCGTAATCAGGCTTCAGGCTTAAGGCCTTGCCGAGATAAGGAGCAGCATCGTCGAGGCGGTTTTCCATAACGAGGACCATCCCCAATGTGCACGAGTAGAAGGGATTGCGCGGGTTCATCCGGATGGCCTGGCCGAGCAGCCGCTCCGCTTCGCTCCACTTGCCCTGCGCCGCGCGCACGCACCCCAGCAGGAAGATCGCCCTGTCGAAGTTGGGTTGGAGTTCGATCGCCCTGTCCAGGTAGCCCGCCGCGGTGTCGTAGTCGTCGGCAATAAAGTAGCTGACCGCCAGGCTGTAAGGGATTTCCGCAAGCGTCTGATGGAGTTGGGCTGCTTTCTCAAGGACTTCGACAGCTTTCCGCTGGTCACCATACTTCTGGTAGTAGCGGGCCAGGGTCAGCGAGTAAGTGGGATTCCGGCTGTCAATCTGGACGGCCTGGTTCATCTGCGCGAGCGCCGTCTCTTTTTGTCCCGCCAGGAAGTATGCCTGCCCCAGAAGAAGATGGAAGTAGGCATCCCCTTGCTCACCCGCCGAGATGCTTTCGAGCACTTGCAACGCGTGCGCGGAGTCCTTCAACTGAAGGTCCACCTCCGCAAGTGGTATGACGACCTCGGGACTGGCGGGAGCGAGGCGGTTGGCCGTCTCGAGAAAGGCGCGTGCCTGCTGCGCCAAGCCGTGCGCGGCGAACAGCTTGGCGACCGCCAAATGGTAGGCCGGGAGGCGCGCATAACGTCGCCCGGCTTCCTCGGCCAGGATTTCCGCCTGATTTTGCTTCCCCAAGTCGAGATAGCAGCGCACCAGGTTCGCGGCGCCCTCCGGGCTCGCGGGCCCTTTCCGGTAGGCACGCTCCAGAAAGGCCGCGGCTTCATTGGCCTTTTTCTCGTCAAGCAAAACCACGCCCAGGTTGTAAACGGTGGAGGTCGAGTTGGGGTCTAACTCCAGGGCGCGCCGCAAGGAAATCTCCGCCCTAGGTAAATCGCCGAGTTCCACCTGGGAAATTCCCAAATAGAAGTACGCTGGCGCAGAGCGCGGATGGAGTTGGGTCACGCGCAGGAACACGTCACACGCCTTGCTGTACTCTTTTTGTTGGTAGAGGGTTATGCCTTCGTGCAGGTCCGGAACGTCGGCTTGGGTCCTTGGAGCAGGCGTTTGCGCGTATTGCAGCGCGGAAAAAAGAAGGATGGGAACCAGAGTTGGCAAGCCAAGTTTCACGCCGGCACCTTCAGCGACTCGGCATATTTTAAGGTAAAGACCGCCGCCATTCAAAACAGTGTGTCACTCGGTGCCGGTTTCATGTGGCGTCCAACGGGAGCCGAGCCAAAGGTCCGGGGCAGTGGCTTCACCTGATGCTGACAATTCTGACGAAAGAGGTCATGCTGCTCATCCTTCATGGGACGCCCGGAAAGGTGGGATGACCTGGCGAAGCAAATCTTGCGTTCGCCTGCGCCAATCGCATAGGCTTGGGCATTCCGGCGCAGGGAGGCAGCGATGAAACGAAGAGAACTGGTGACGACACTGGGAGCGCTGACGGCCTTGGGGCTGGGTAAGAAGGCTTCATCATTCCCCTTCGAGATGGGCCGTGTGGAAGTAACGGGCGGGAAAGGACCGGCGGATTGGCCGTTCCCGAGCTCGACCTCGCGCCATCAGTGGACCAAAATTGATGCAGATGGTTTTTCGTTTCCGATTACCGGATATGTTTTCGAGGGCACACAGCTCCAGGGAGGAATGCCGCTCGGGGCCTTGGGCACCGGCTATATGACGCTTGAAGGAGACGGGCGATTGGGTTTCTGCTCGATCTTCAATGACCTCGTGCCCCCAAAGAAAGTTTTCGCCGATTGGCTGACGGTGGAGTCAGGAACACGGAGCGTGCCACTTTCTTCCGCGCGGATTGCCTACTGGGGACATTACCCCGTCGCCGACCTGCGCGCCCTATTCGCTGAACTGCCGCTGGAGCTGGGGATTCGAGCCTTCACGCCGTTCATCCCCGGAGACGCGGCAGTTTCGAACACGCCCGTCACTCTGTTTGAGATGGCGGTGAGGAACGTGTCCGATGAGTCTCTGCCTTTGACCCTCCTGATGCGGTTCCCTGCGGCGCCCAAGGGAAGCTCGATGGCGGTGCGCGGCGAGGGAATTGTCGAACGAAGTGGGGAAGAAGGCGTTTACTCTCTGGCGGCAAACGTTCCCGCCCGGGAATCCCGCCGCGTGCGGTTCGCGGTCGCCTGGTACGCGCCTTCCTGGCGCGACAGCGGCGGCGAGCCACACCTGAATCGTTATTCGCAACGCTTCCGCGATGCGGCGGAGGTCGCGGAGTTCGGCCTCCGCCGCCAGTCTGAACACCTGCGTCGCGTGCACGCCTGGCAGGCGGAGATCCACCGTTCCGACCTGCCGGAGTGGCTCAAGGATGCTCTGGTGCAGAGCTTCTATAGCTTCGCCAAGAACTCGGTATGGATCGCGCGAACCCGCAAGGACGAGTGGTGGAGTGAGGATGGCTGGTTCACGCACAGCGAGAGCCACACTGGTTGCCCGATCGTCGAAACGATGGTGTGCCGCATGCACGGTCACTTCCCCCTGCTCTTCTTTTTCCCGGAACTCGAAGTGACGACCCTCGAGGCTTTCCGACACTTTCAGATCTCGGACGGCGAAATCCCATTTTGCTTCGGGATGCCCACCAGCATGCGTGACCCACGCTATCACTGCCAGCACCCGCTTAACTCCGGCCAGTATGCGCAGATGGTCTATCGTCTTTATCTGCGCACAGGGGATCGCGAGTTGCTCGCGCGCTTCTACGATTCGGCAAAGCGAGCGATCCGCTATCAATACTCTCTCGATGACGACGGGTGCGGGTTGGTCCACGACCAATCGCATGCCCGGCCGGGTGAGCCCTGGCCGGCAAACCAGTTCTACGACGTCTGGCCGTGGGAGGGCACCTCGAGTTACGTCGCGGGGACCTGGCTTGCTACCCTTGCGGCCGGCAGGGCGCTGGCCTCCGCGGTTGGCGATGGAGGCTTTCAAACCGAGTGTTCGGATCGCCTAGTCAAGGCGCAAAGGGTTTTTGAAGAGAACCTGTGGAACGGTTCGTATTATCGGTTATGGAACGACCGGCAAAAGCAACGAGTCAGCGATATCTGCCTGGCAAACCAGTTGATGGCTCAGTGGTGCGTCCGCGTTCTGGGCTTGGGGGATGTCCTCCCCGCTGACCACGTTGCAGCGTCACTCGACACGATCGCGCGCTTGAACATGCACGCAACTTCTTACGGGCTCATCAATGGCGTCACCTCGGATGGCAAACCTTTCGACACCAAGCTCCTTCCTTCCGGCGACCACGCGAAGAACATTTTCGTTGGCGAGAACCTCTGTGCCGCAATGACCTTCATGTACCATGGCCGCCGAGATATAGGGCTGGAAATTGCCCACCGGCTCTACGAGGCCATGGCAGTCAAGACCCGCTCACCTTGGAACCAACGCTGCCTGCTCAACGGCGAGATGGGCCTTCCACAATGGGGCGACGACTACTATTCCAACCTGATCTTCTGGGCGGTCCCCATGGCCCTCCGGGGTCAGGCCATCGGTGATTTCTCGCTAACCGGGTTGCCCAAAAGCCTGATCACCGCCGCCAGGGCATGAACGGCATTGAAGAAAAGAGGTGTCGCAAAATGAACAAAACTGGCAAGGCCATAATCCGAATGCTCATGCTTTCGGGCTTGATGGGCCTGGCCGTCTCGGCCTTGGGACAAAGCTCCGGGGACGCGCTGGAGCGAGGATTCCAGAATCCCCCCGACTCGGCAAAGCCCCGCGCGTGGTGGCATTGGATGAACGGCAATGTCACCCAGGAAGGCATCACCGCGGATTTGGAGTGGATGAAACGCGTCGGCATCGCCGGCATGCAGATGTTCGACGGCAACCTGGGCACCCCGCAATTCGTGGATAAACGGCTGGTCTGGATGACCCCGGAGTGGCAAGCGGCGCTTCGGCATGCCGCAGCCGAGGCCGACCGTCTGGGTTTGGAGATGTCAATGGCCGCCTCGGGCGGCTGGAGCGAGACGGCGGGACCATGGGTGAAGCCCCAAGAGGCGATGAAAAAGATCGCCTGGAGCGAGACGCAGGTAGAGGGTCCGAAGAAGTTTACGGGCGCGCTGGCACATCCTCCCACAAACAACGGCAAGTTCCAGGATATGCCCATGCCGCCTGAGCTGACCTATCCAACACCCGCCGGTCTGCCGGGCGCAAAGCCGCTGCCGCCTCCTCCACCGCCCAAGCCTGATCTGACGTTCTACGCGGACAGCAAAGTGATCGCTTATCGCCTACCGACAGGTGAGGTGCGGATGCTCGATCTGCATCCCAAGGTGACGTCGAGCGTGGTCAATGTGAATCTCGGGCCCCTGAAGGATGGCCGCCTGAACAAGACAATCGCAGTCCCATTCCCCGCGGGCACGAAGCATCAATGGATCCAGTTCGAATTTCCCCGACCCTTCGAAGCCCAAGCGTTCACCATCGCGGCAGGAAGCGTGGCGGCATTCACCGGTGGCGCCATTCCCTCTGGCGAGGTTCAGTTCAGCGAGGACGGCCTGAGCTGGTCAATACTCGTGACCTTGCCCGGGCCAAGCCGCGCCACCGGAGATTTTCCGGTTCAGACGTATTGCTTTCCGCGGACGGTGGCAAGGTTCTATCGCCTCGTGTTGCGTCCACCCGTCGTCAATCCCTTCTTCGCTTCTTTCGCGGCGGATTTCGGCATTACCCTTCCCGCCGTGCCAACCGTCCATCTGGCTGAGCTCGAACTCTCTGGCCCTCGGGTGAATCACTGGCAGGGCAAGGCCGCCTTCGGCAACACCACGGAGTTCAGCACCATCGCCACGCCCGACGTACCTCGGAGTGAGGTCGTGGCGCGCCGGGATGTCATCGACCTAACCTCGAAGATGAGGCCGGATGGGACGCTGGTTTGGGACGTGCCGCCCGGCAAGTGGGTCATCCTGCGCATGGGCTACTCGCTGACCGGGGAGAAGAACCATCCCGCGAGTCCGGAAGCGACGGGGTACGAGGTTGATAAACTGAGTGCGCGGCACGTTCACGACTACATTAAGACCTATATGAATATGATCTCACACGCGGTTGGCCCCTACTTCGGCAAGAGCTTCCGTTACTTCCTGATGGACAGTTGGGAGGCCGGCGTCGAGAACTGGACCGAGGATATGATCCCTGAATTCCGGAAGCTTCGTGGCTATGATCCGACGCCATATCTTCCCGTGCTCACGGGCCGCATCGTGGGCAGCGCGGAAATGAGCGACCGTTTCCTCTGGGATTTTCGCCGGACGATTGCCGACTTGCTCGCCGAAAACCATTACGGTATCGCCACCAAGTATCTCAACCAGCACGGCATTGGGCTCTACGCCGAAGCAATGGGCACGGACGCTCCGACCACGGGCGATGGACTGTTGAACAAGAGTAAAGTGGACATCCCGATGGGCGAGTTCTGGACACCGCCTGTCGGCATGAAGGATGGTGCCGAGCATATTACTGACCTTATCGAAGCGGCGTCCGCGGCGCACATCTATGGCAAAAACATCGCCGGCGCCGAATCGTTTACCACTGCTCCCGATGCCCCGGTCTGGGCGCCGCCCTCTTATTTGAAGCCCTTGGGCGACAGGGCGCTGGCTTTGGGCATTAACCGCATCATTTTTCCCACCTCGGATCAGCAGCCGTTCGTGGATGATCGGCACAAGCCCGGCATGACCCTGGGGTTTTTCGGCCCACACTACACTCGCAATGTGACCTGGGCGGAACAGGCGGTGGCGTGGAACACTTACCTCGCTCGGTGCTCGTACCTCCTGCAGCAGGGGCAGTTTGTGGGCGACCTTGCGTACTTCTATGGAGAGGTCGCTCCCGTCACTGTCCCTTTCTGGAAGCAAGTGAACCCTGCGCCGCCGCAGGGTTACGCTTACGACTGGGTCAATGCCGACGTCCTGCTAAACCGCATGTCCGTCAAGGATGGCCGGCTGGTGTTGCCGGATGGCATGAGTTACCGTGTGCTGGTGCTGCCGGACGATGTCAACCAACTCACGCTGCCGCTCTTGCGCAGGCTCCGCGACCTCGTGTCCGCAGGAGCTACCGTCGTAGCGCCTCGCCCGACCGGCTCTCCGAGCCTCGCCGACTATGGCAAAGACATCGAGTACCGGTCTATTGTGAACGAAGTATGGGGTTCGATGGACGGCAGGGATGCGAACGAACACGATTACGGCCAGGGCAAGATTTATTGGGGGAAACCACCGGGAGAAGTGCTGGCCAGCCTGAAAGTCTCGTCGGATTTTGAGTACAACCGGCCAGAGGTTGATACCGAGCTGGTGTGGATTCATCGTCATGACGGGAACTCTGATATCTACTTTGTCGCGAATCAAAAGGAGCACCCGGAAGATGTCGAGACCAGCTTCCGTGTGGAGGGGAAGGAAGCCGAACTCTGGCGCCCTGATACGGGAGTGATCGAACCGGCCGAATACAAGATTGTGGGCGGAACCACGAATGTCCCTCTGCATCTCGATCCTTACGGCTCAGTGTTCGTGGTGTTTCGGCGTCAAGCTTCAGCAGTATCGCGAACCCTACCACACCCGATCAGCAGGCAACTGGCGACCGTTGAGGGACCGTGGCAGTTGAACTTTCCTCCGAATTGGGGCGCGGCGCCGCATATCACACTTGACAAGCTAGTCTCCTGGACCGCTTACCCTGACGACGGTGTTAAGTACTTTTCAGGGACGGCCACCTATACAAAGGATTTCGAGGTGCCGGAGGATTGGCTTCGCTCGGGCGCAAAGCTCGTTCTGGATCTTGGCGTTGTGAAGGAGATCGCTGAGGTGTCGGTGAATGGCAAACCCGTTGGGGGCATTCTCTGGAAACCCCCCTTCCATGCCGATATGACCTCGGCGCTCGGCCCGGGGAGAAATCACCTTGAGGTGAAGGTTACAAACGTTTGGCCGAATCGAATTATCGGCGACTGCCAGCCGAATGCCACGAAGAAGTACGCTTGGCTGGACTACAGACCCTTTCGTGCCGACTCGCCGCTGATCGAATCAGGTTTGGAAGGACCCGTGAGGGTATTCAGCGTTCTTATGAAGTAAAGGAAGCCGAACTTTTTTCATTTTTCGGCTGTGGTGGTCCGGTCAAGTTGTGAAGCGGTAGCACAAGGTCTTGTTCGGAAAGACGGGCTGCTCTGGACATAATCCTCCTGAAGCGGATATGCCTTGACGGTATCGAGATCAGGCGGGCAGCCTATCCCTGCTACCCAACTCCGCCTATCGCCGCGCCATGCGCGTCGCTCCTCTAGTCTAGAACTGGTCCGATCTGTCGGGGCCTCACTTGCTTCCTCGGGGAGGCTTCCTGGAAGACAGCAGGTCGCATTTCAACGAATGAGGCATCTGGATTGGATGCTACGACCCTTTGTCACCAGTTGACCGGACGACAGGAGGAGATTCGCCGAGAATCATGTCTGTCGCTCTGAACGAGTGAGCTATTAGGGAACTCTTTTCATGACGTTGGCCGGTGGGTCACACCGTCCAAGGCGCCCAGTGCATTGAACAGGCTTCAGACGCCGCGGGCTTTTCAGAACTCAGTGCCGACAACCTCGATCGGCCCATTTGCTAACAGAATTCCTGATGCAGTCAACCAGTTCAACAACCCAAGGATGGACCGGATCGAAAGCCGACTGAGTGCTTGTTCCGAAGAGGCGAGTAAGCTCGGTTGAGTTCGGGCCTGAGTGGGGCCACGAGCGGAATGCGCTTGAGGGATACCCCAAGTCCCACATCCGGCGTGAGCCGCTAGTACTTAGTTGTGTAAGTAAGCGTACTTATCTTTCGGTCCCACCGGCCTCACTCGGCGTTTGGTCCACTCGAAGGGGACAGCCTGGGGGTTATAAACGGCGATGAAGGCATCAATGGCTTCCCGGAGTTGGCGAACGCTGCTGAAACTGGCTCCGCGCAGCGCCTGTCGAGCCAGCAGGCTGAACCAGACTTCCACCTGATTGAGCCACGAGGCGTGCGTAGGCGTGAAGTGCAGATGCACCTGGGGATGTTGGCGGAGCCAGCGGTCCTGTTTGGGTTTATGCGTATTGAGATTGTCCACAATCACGTGCAACTCGCGCTGGGGATAGGCCGCCACCACTTCATTCATAAAGGCGAGAAAATCCCGGCGCCGACGGCGTTGGAAATGCCCCGCCTTCACCTGCCCGCTGGCCACCTCCAGGGCCGCGAACAGCGTGGAGGTGCCATGCCGCTTGTACTCGTGACTAAACCCTGTCAGGGCCTTGCCGTCGGGCAGCCGCAGCCAGCCCTGCGCTCGCTCCAGAGCCTGAATATGCGGCTTTTCATCGACGCTCAACACCACCGCGTTTTCCGGAGGGTGCAGGTAAAGCCCCACAATATCGGCCGCCTTGCGGGTAAACTCCGGGTCAGTGGAAATACACCAGGAACGCCGTCGCTGCAAGCTGATGTCGTGCTGCCGCAGGGTCGCCCACACCCAGTCCGCCGACACCCCCAAAGCCTGCGCCAGCAGTCGCCCGTTCCATGCTCCATAGCCGTGCGGGGGCGGGTTGTCCAGTTGCGCCAACAAGCGCTTTTCCAGTTCCGCCCCGTACTTGATCGGCTGCCCTGGACGAGGCGCGTCCGACAATCCCGCACAGCGCCTTTCGGCAAAACGTCGCCGCCACTTACCAACCCGCGCTCGGCGACATCCCAACTGCTCCCCGATGGCGTCGTTGCGCAGACCCCGCGCCGCCAGCAGGACGATCTGGGCGCGCTCCGTAAGGCAGCGCGGCGTCTGAGGCCCTCGGCTCCAACGTTCCAGTTTCTGGCGTTCGCTATCGTTCAAGGTAATCTCGACGGCTTTTCGGCTCATGCCGTAAAGCCTATATAAGTTCGCTTATTAAGGCAAGTAAGTACTGGCCGACCAGGAGGGACCTATTTTTTTGACCTCATTTCATGATCCCCATGGTTAAATCTGCGATTTCCGGACAACCAAGTGACCACCGACGTTAGATGAGGAGCCGCGACGTACTGGGATTGTTTCCGCGTGGTCGACGATGGAGGAGTTGGAGACTTCGGTCTACACAACGCCATTATTGAGGGTCTATTTTGGCTCGCGGCCATTCTCCAAGTAGGCTTCTCAGGCACAATCCCGAGCAGGGAGCGTACCTGTGCTGCCAGCAGCACCGAATCGAGCTCATCGCCAAAGGGGGGACCGCCACTACCGGCGGCTAAGGGGCGAGCATCTCGGCGGGCTCACTTGGATGCGGGTGTAATCGGCGATGCCTTT
>JAIQGA010000414.1 GCA_020072925.1 Terriglobia bacterium
AAAAACTTCTGGTGCGACGTGGGAACAGATTCTCCGCTGGATCCAGCCCTGGCTAACGAGAGCGACCGGCTGTTGCAGCTACTGCGGAACGAGATTTCAACGAATAGCATTTGACTCGACTTAACAGAGTAATACTAGGGCGGAGGTTCGAAACCTCCGGCAGGATCACTCATGGAACCAAACCTTTCTGGTGTTCTTATCATGGATAAACCCGCCGGGATGACGTCCCACGACGTGGTGGCGCATGTTCGGCGACTGCTCAACATCCGGCAGGTGGGCCACTTCGGAACCCTCGACCCGTTCGCCACGGGCGTGCTGCCGGTCTCCGTGGGGAAGGCCACGCGCTTCGCTCAGTTCTACTTGAAATCCCGGAAAGCCTACGAGGGCGCCATCCGCTTCGGATTTTCCACTGACACCTACGACGCTACGGGAACTCCCTCCTCAGAAGTTGTGCCGGTTACTCTCGACGCCGCAATATTGGAGAAGATTTTTCGGGAATTCACCGGCCGACTGATGCAGGCGCCTCCGCCTTTTTCTGCAAAGCGGGTGGGAGGCGTGCGCGCCTATGAACTGGCGCGGCAGCACAAGCCCGTCACGCTTGCTCCCGTCGAGGTGGAGATCTACGCGTTAGAACTGTTGAGCGTCGATGGCGACCATGTGCGGTTCGCCGTGGAATGCTCGGGCGGAACCTATGTGCGGTCGCTCGCCCACGACGTGGGATTGAAGGTGGGCTGTGGCGCGCACCTGGCGGGACTGCGCCGCACGGCAGTGGCGGAATTTGCTGAAAGCCGCGCGGTCACCCTGGAGAAATTGCAGTCCGCAGTCCAGGAGGGGAAAGTCGAGACGTGCTTCGTGCCGCTTGAGGCGCTCTTGCCGGAGTGCCCGGAACTTGTAGTGCGCGGCCGCGAGGAAGTGAGCGTGCGCCACGGTCATAAGTTCGAGCTTGCCCAGGCTCTCAGGCCCGGGCGCGGCACGGCCGCGGGCCGCCTGCCGGCGGTTACCCTGCTGAAAATCCTCAATCCGGAGCGGCGGCTTATCGCTGTCGCCCGTCACGTTACGGGCGCCGTCTATCACCCTGACTTGGTACTGGCTTGAATTTCGAGACCGGCCCCTAGTCTTTCTCTCCTTGCTGGCTTGAGGAGGTGTTGGCGGCCCGAACGGGAAGGCTCGCGCCGATCAAGTCCAGGATCGCCCTTGCTCCGTCATACGCGGCGCGAGGCCGCGCCAGCGCGGAGGCCTCGTCGCGGAGCCGGCGCGCTTCTTCGCGGTTTGTGAGCAGGCGCTCGACGGTGGGCGCGAGGTCCTCCGGTTTCTTCACCCAAAGGCCGGCGCCCCACTTCTCGATCCATTGGCAAGTCCGCTGTTCATTTCCGGGCAGGGGATCGACCGCCAGCATGGGTAGCCCGCACGCGAATCCTTCCGCCAGCGTTCCGCCTCCGGGTTTGCTCACCATGAGGTCCGCGGCCACCATCCATTCCTGCATGTTGTCGACCCAACCCAGAACCTGACATTGCGGGAGTTGCTGAGCGAGGCCGTGCACTTCCTTCTCCAGGCGCGGGTTTCGGCCCGTGATGACCACAATGCGCAGCGGGTGCCGCACGCGTTTCAACTCTTGCAGAATTCGCCGCGGATTCCCGAAACCTGTGCCGCCGAAGAGAACCAGGAGCACGGTTTCATCCCTCGCCAGCCCCAGGTGCGTACGCGCCGCGTCGCGCGCGGGCAGGTGGTTGAAACTCAAATCGATCGGTTGCCCCGATATTACAACCCTGCTGGCCGGCGCCCCGGCGGCAATCAGTTCCGCAGCGAGGTCCGGGTGCGTGCACAGGTAGAGGTCGACTTCCGCCTGGACCCATGCCTGATTGAAGTCCATCAATTCCAGTCCTGCGAGCTTGTACTTTGAATTGCTTTGCCGCTTGTGCAGGCTCGCAAGCTCGCACATTCCGACTTCGGTGGCCACCACGGCGTCCGGCGCGAATTCCCGAATAAACCGAAAAAGCGGCCGTGCGCCCCGCCGATACAGCCAGCCCGGCCCGGTGGATTCGGATTGATGCTGAACGCTTTCGATCCAGCCCCATAGAGCCGGCCAATATCTGAGCGGGATGAGATAAGAATCGTAATACGCGCGAAACCAGCGCGCGCAATGGCGCAGGGCATCAATGACCTCGACGGTTGCCAGCGGACAAAGCTCGAGCATGGCTTCCTGGAGAGCTTTCGCCGCCCTCCGATGCGCCGCTCCGTGCGAGAGCGTCAAGATGAGGATTCTCGGATGCATGTGTGCCGAGTCGCGCGACCGATCGCATTTGCCGGTCACTCATTCTTACCATCTTTGATGGTAAAATTCCAAGGCGGGCGCCTAAGCGTTTGCTGAAAGTTTGTTTAAAGATGTACCCGTCATGTCATGCTGAGCGAGAGGCACCAGTCATGTCATGCTGAGCGAAGCGAATCATCCCGGCATTTGTAGGCCGAAGTAAATACAAAGATCCTTCGTCGCCTTCGGCTCCTCAGGATGAAAGGTTTGATCTTTTCCGGCGTTTTCAATGGGAATGATCTGGGCCATTTCGATTGCGGTCTGCCTGTTGGTTCTTGGGGGGCTCTACGTTTACGCCTGGAGCATCCCGACGCTGCAACTCTTCGGTCCGGCCATCCTCCGCGGTCCGACCGATGACCGTCGGATTGCCCTGACCTTTGACGACGGGCCTGCCGAGCGCTTTACCGAACAAATCCTCGACATCCTGCGCGAGCGGAACGTGAAAGCCACGTTCTTTCTCTGCGGCGAGCACGTGGACCGCTACCCTGAAATCGTGCGCCGCATTCATGCTGAAGGGCACACCCTCGGCAATCACACCTACTCGCATCCCTTTTTGTATTTTCGCAGCCGCGCGTTTCTCGCAAGCGAGATTAACCGCACCCAGGAAGCCATTGAAAAGGTCGTCGGCTATCGCCCCAGATTTTTCCGGCCACCCTACGGCGCTCGCTGGCTGGGCTTGTATTCCGTTTTGGGAAAGAGAAATTTACGCCTGGTGAACTGGTCGGACACCGGCTATGACTGGAAGCTGGATGCCGAGGTTCTGACCTACTCACGCGCCAAGGGCGCTTTTGCTGGCATCGCGTTGGACGGAGCATCGGTCCGACAGGATGACGATTCCACTCGCGCCATCTACGGGAAGAAAATCAGCACGCGAAGCGCGTTGACGGGGCAGGTAGCTGCGCCGCGCACAACCCATGCGTTCCTCAATGCAGTCAGGGGCGCGAAAGGCCAAGCCGTTGCGAAGGCCGACTAGTAAGTATTGCAACTGTGAGCCCGCTGGCTTGTTCCAGCGGGCATACGAAATGAACTCCCCAGTTCGGTGCCAATGAGCACTGGAGGCAAGTATGCTTTG
>JAIQGA010000105.1 GCA_020072925.1 Terriglobia bacterium
TGTGAGGCCATCCAGTCCAAGCGGCAGGCCGATTTCTCTAATTCTTCCTGGTGAGAATCCCCCACCGCCCCTATGAACTCCGCGCCACTTGGCGTGCCTCCTGCTGCCGGACTGCATATTGGGGATAGAAGCCAGAATCCCAGCCTCCTGGGAAGAGGCCCAACAATAAGACACAATTTCGGGTGTTCCCGCTCCAGCCCCACTTTTGGGTCGCGCAGCCGCGTTTCCCACCACGATGCTCTTAACCTAGCCTTTCTGTTAAGTTTACTGCAATTTACTTGACCACGCGGAGTCGGTGCATGAAAGTGAAGCACGACTGGTTACGCCCATGATACTTGGGGTTTCGCCCCCAGTTGCGAAGCGGACTTGCGGCGGGTACCTACGCGCGTCCTGTGCATTCGAGCAATTCAACGAGCTTAGTTTCGAGCAGCACTGCATTACTTGAATTCCTGCGTCGGGTCTTGAACGCTCTGAGTAAGGAAGAGAGATTTTGCAAGGAGGAGTAATGTCATGGCAAAGACGCGACACTCAACCGGGGCTCGACCGAGGGAATTGTTATAGACCCGCAGGTTGGACAAAATTACCTTTTGATGGTCGCGCGGTTCGATGTGGTCCGCTCACACACACGAGCCTCGGCTAGTGGCTGCATGAATTCGCTGGGGTCCATGACTTCCGGTTTTGGGTCCCTCGGGGAGGGAAAATGGAAATCATCCCTCCAATCAGTCGGTAGGCAAGGTGCTCGAATCGGAGGACAGTCCGCTTGCCCTTTACGGCCCCCATATCCACCCTCAGGGGTCAATGCGGTTGGGGACAACGGTTAGACCCTTTAAAGAGAGCGCGTGGCAATTGTTGGCTACCCTTATGCTTCATCAATGCTTCTGGGTCAATGATCCTCAACCTGTCCTGGTGGGCGGGCGCAATTACGTGCACAAGAAGGAACAGCCATGAAGAGTCCTAATTTTCTGTCTCTTTTCTGGTTCATTGCGGCATTTATTGTTCTGGCGCTAAGCCTCTTGTCGATCGCAACAGCGCAGGTATCGAGGGGAACCATTACGGGGCGGGTCACGGATCCTTCGGGGGCGACCGTGCCCGGCGTGAACGTCACGATCACCGAGCAGAACACCGGAGTTTCGGTGAAGACAAAGACAGCAGCCAATGGAACCTATTCCGTCCCTTCGCTGAAACCTGGTGTGTATTCTGTCGCAGTCGACGCATCGGCCTTCCAGAGAGCCCAGCGAACGAACCTGGCCCTTCAGGTGCACGCGACCCTGGAAGCGGATTTTCAGCTCCAAATCGGGCGTGTTTCACAACAAGTGAATAAGGAAGGTAGCGCCAAGCCGCCCGGTAGCCCCAAGAGTCTTCTGGATCTTCTGGAGATTGGTGGCCAGGCGCAACTGTTCGAAGCCGTTCCCGTGACTATGCGCGACGGGGTTCAGCTTTCGGCCAGCATAATCGTCCCGAACGGCGCCTCTGCGGGATCGAAGCGGCCCGTCATCCTAATGCAAAGCCCCTATTATGCGCCACAGGCCGAGGCGAGCGGCGGTATCGTGAAACTCGTCATGATCCATCTGGTCCACGAGGGCTATGTGATCGTTATCGTGAACGATCGCGGCACGGGGTGGTCGGAAGGTGAGTATCATTGGATGAAGAGTGCACAGAAGGACGGGTTGGACACTCTTAAATGGGTCACCCAGCAACCCTGGTCCAACGGAAAGGTGGGAACCATCGGCTGTTCGTCGAGCGGGGAAGTTGAGCTCCCTCTAGCTATGGCGAATCCGCCCGCGCTCAAGGCCGTGGTCGCGATGGCCGCGGCGTCAGGGGTGGGTGTTATCCCGGGCTTCGCCGATCAGGGCACATTCTATACGGGCGGAGTCCCTTCCTTGATCTGGGCGTCGTGGTTTCACGGCTACGGCTATCATCATCATCCCAAGCTTCCGCGCGGAATATCGCAGGCGGAGCGCGCAGCCCTGTCGCGCGCGTTCGATTCCGAAACGCGCTATCGGGCGGAAGACTTGAGCTGGGCGGACCATCTGCCGAGCGGCAAGGTCCTCGACGCGATCGGTTCCCCCGAGACGGAATTCAACACGCTCATCACGCTGAAGCCGAACAGCCCGGAATGGAAGAACTACGACTTCATGAACACCGGTCAGAAGACGACCGTTCCGATCCTGCACCTCGATAGCTGGTACGACACGATCGAGGTCTACGGCACGACAAAGATGTTCGAATACCTATCGGGAAATTCTCCGAACCAGTACATGACGATCGGTCCCACGGGCCATTGCCGCATGGGCAACGAAACCGAGGATACCAAGGTCGGCCAGCGCCCGGTCGGAGACGCACGATTCGATTACACGGGCATGATCGTGAAATGGTTCGATCATTGGCTGAAGGATGACGGCCGCGGTGATCTGAAGATGCCGAAGGTGCAGTATTACTCGATCGAATCGAACAAGTGGACGGCCGCGGCTGGCTGGCCGCCGCCTTCGACGCCGCGCAAACTCTTCCTCTCCAGCGGCGGTCACGCCAACTCTCTCTCCGGGGACGGCACGCTGGTGGACGCTGCGCCGGGTACCGACGCGCCGCCGGACAATCTCGTCGACGATCCGATGCATCCCGTTCCCATGCTCGGGGGCGGTTGCTGCAGCGCCCAGGTGTCACTCGACCAGACCGGCATCGAGACGCGCTCCGATGTGCTCGTCTATACCACGGCGCCGTTCGAGAAGGGCATCGACATCGCAGGCTACATCAAAGCCACGCTCTATCTCTCGTCTTCGGTGCCCGATGGCGATATCATGGTGAAGTTCATCGACGTGTATCCCGACGGGAAAGCTTACAACATTACGGATACCGCGCAGCGCTTGCGCTATCGCGACGGCATATATAAGGAAGCGCTGATGTCGCCCGGCAAGACTTACAAAGTGACGCTCGGCCAGATGGTCGTCGCGTCGCATTTCGCGCCGGGCCATCGGATCCGCATCGAGATCGCCGGCACGAATTTCCCGGAATACGAACGGAACATGCATACGGGCGGCAGCAATTTCGATGAGGTGAAACCTGTAGTCGCTGGCGTCACAATCTTTCATGATCGGGACCACGCCTCGTTTCTGGAACTTCCACTGATTCAATGAGGTGCGCTGACATCGACTGATTACGCTGCTTAGGGCTTTGGGATGTGCTGCAAATTTCAGAATTCGGCATGCACACTTACAGTGGATGGTGGTTGAATGACTCGACGACCCCAGCAGATAGCGTTCCCATCCAGCCCTTACGAATTTTTGCAACGCATGCTGACTACCTAACCTAGTATTACTAGAATGTCCACAATAATAGTGAAATTGCGACTTCCACTGGGTTTCACAGTCTTGTTTAGCTGCTCCTTAATGTTCGCGCAGTGACTGAAAACTAAATCGTGTTTACCTCCTCCCGAATTCGTGACTGGGTTCTTCTGATCTTCTGCAACATGATGTGGGGCAGCTCTGCTGTCATGTCTAAGCTGGCGCAGCAGCAGACAGGACCCGTCTTCACTACCTTTTTCCCGATCTCACTTGCCGCGATCGCACTCTTCGTACTTGTTCATTATGGCCGCAATCGGCGAGCGGCTCCGGGAAAGCCGCCGAAAATGCCGAGGCGGACCTTCTTTGACTTCGTTGCGATCGGCCTGTTCGGCCAGATTGGCGCCCAATTTTTCGGCAATTGGGGCGTACGGCTCTCGCTGGCCTCGAACAGCGCTCTGTTGTCGCTTACTCTCCCCATCTCGACCGCAGTCATGGCCTACCTCATCCTGGGCGAACGGATGACGTGGGTCCGCTGGGCGAGTTTTGCCCTCGCGCTGGCGGGAGTGGTCGAGTGTTCCGGAATCGATTGGAACAGTTTGGACATGACCAGCCCGCGTTTCATGCTGGGCAACGTGATGCTCTTCGTCAGTGTCGTGGCGAGCGCCTTTTACAATGTCTACAGCAAGCACCTGCTGCGCTGCTATTCGCCGCTGCAGGTGCTTTTGTACAGTTACTACACTGTGATCGCTGTCCTTTTGCCGCTGGTGTTGTACGCGGAGCCGCAAGGCTTTCGGAACCTACCCCATTACAGCGCTTCGGTTTGGGCGGGGCTCGCTTTGCTGACCGTTTTTCAGTACTTCCTCTCCATGGTGATTTTTCTTAACGTGCTGACACGGCTCGATGCCATCCAGGCTGGTTTAATGAATTACCTCATACCCTTTTTTGGCTTGGTCGCAGCCGCAATCGTCCTACATGAACGCTTGACCCGATTTATGGTATTTGGTGGAGCTCTCGTGCTGACCAGCACACTCTTGATCACAGTCTATGAAGAGCATAGGCAGGGACGTTCCAAATCGCCGGTCGGCCCAACGCCCGAATGACGGCCGGCGGCTCCGCGGTTGATGCCATTGGACCTGTGCCTAATCAAAAGCGATGGAGAAAGAATGGAAGCAGGCAGTACGTAGTTGAGCGGCGCGTCAGCATTGCAACTTCATAAGAGAGCACGGAGATGAAGATGAATCTTCTTGACCAGATAGGAATGCATCGCGTGATTTGCGGGGCAGTAGTGATCGCCGCCCTGGCAGGCACCGGTCGCACTCAAGCTCAGGGGCCGGAACTGCTTCAAAACGGTCTGGTTCGGGTAAAATTCGATTACCATACCGGCCTGTTCGACATTGATACCGCCAGCGGCAGCACACTGCGCATTGTGGAATCTGGCCCCGCCGTGCAGAAGGACGGCACAACGCTTTCGGCACGGGATGCCACAAGCATTAATGTGCGCCGTTCGAACTTTGAGGATCAGATTGGCAGTGGCGAGAAGCTGGTCCTCCAGTACAACTTCAGTAAAAGCAGCTTCACCTTTCGTTACGAGATCAGTGAGTACCGGGACAAGCCTTGGATCAGCGTAACAGCTTACCTGCCGAGTGGCGGGTACACACTCGCCGACGTGGGCCTGCTCAAAGGTACGATTAGCGTTCCCGAAGCCTTCCGGGCGCGCCTGTATGTCTCGAGTGGCGACACAGGTGGAAAAACGGGTGTATGGCAACTCGGCCTGGGGCGCTGGAGGAGCTCAGCGCATTCTGTTTACTACGATCCCAGGACCCACGATGGCCTGGGGCTCGCCTTCTATTCATTCGCCCGCGCCGCCAGCTCAGTTACCTCGCAGTACTTCGCTTCTAACCAGATCGCCGTGGACGCCGCTGCGCACTACAACGGCTATCAGCCCCGAACCGGCGAATTAAAGACGGAAAGCCTGCTAATCAGCTTTGGTCGCGATCCGCTACGCCTGCTCGAGGACTGGGCCGACAATGTGGTCAAAGTGGTGCACCCCAGTTTTCTCCACGACACTCGTTCGGGTCTGCTTAACTCTTGGTACATCTTCGGCGACGAGGTTACGGAGGCGATGGCGCTTCAGCAGGCCAGGATATTGCGCGATTCGGTTCTTTTTGGATATGGGATCACGATAGGCGACACGGGCGAGTGGCAGAAGCAGCGTCACCAATATGGGGACGCAGGGGACGCATTGGGTTTTGGTGAAGACCAGGAAGATCCTCGGCTGTTTCCGCACGGTGTGAAATGGCTAAGCGATCAGCTTCATGGCATGGGTTTTCAAGTCAATTTCGGCGCCAATTATGCGTATGCGGCGCTAGAGTCGAGCATTGCGCAGCGCAACGTACCGTGGATCGTGCGTGAGGACCGCAGCCGGCTGGGTTTCGGTTTTCCAATCGATTTCACGCACCCGGAAGCCCGGAAGTGGCTCGCCGATTTGGTGCACCGGGCCGTCGACTACAAGGCCATCCAATGGTGTACGGACTTTGATGGTGGGCCGACGCGCGGCAAGCTTTACGACTCTACAAAAATCATGGGCTTTGAAGACATCCGCGAGGGAATGAAAGTGACTCGGTCTGTACTCGGCCCAAACGTGATCATCCACAAGTTTTGCTGTGGTCCGTACTTCACCTACCTCGGGCTGGCCGATCGGGTTCGCACCGGTAATGACGTGGCTGGAGTGGGTGACTGGGACGGCCTCAAAGCGGTTGCGCGTCAGCTCGGCGCGACATATATGATGCACCAGCGTTTCTGGATCAATGATCCTGATCCCATTTATGTGGGGGGAAGAGATTTTGTCCACAACTATGGCACAGGCCCGATTCCAGCCGACCCGGCAGCGCTCGACGAGATTCGGATGCGCCTACAATTCCATGTCTCGACTGGCGGGCCTCCGACTATTGGCGAAAACCTTGAAGATCTCGACCCCGTGCGGATGCGCCTGCTCACGTTGGTATTGCCCTCCTATGGGTATGCAGCACGACCGCTCGATCTGTTTGTCCATAACACGCCGGAGATTAATGATCTCAGTGTGAAGACCGGCTGGGACCAATGGCACGTCCTTATGCTTCAGAACTGGAATGATTCGGACCAAGAATATGATATCCGGTTTTCGGACCTGGGTCTCGATCCCTCTCGAAGTTACTGGATCTTTCGTTTCTGGGATCAAACTTTCCTGGGAGAGTTCAGTCAGAACGTAAGCTTAAGGGTGGGTGCTCGAACAGGAGAAACCTACGCTATTCGTGAAGTGCGCCGCACACCGTGGGTATTGGGAACGGACATGCACCTCACCCAGGGTGGTGTAGAACTTGAAGATGTAGTGTATAGCGGATCTGAATTGTCGGGTATGGCACGTCGGCAGCCAGGTGCTGAGGGTCACATCGTAGCGTTTATACCTCCCGGGTACAAGATCCGCTCCGCATCGGGACCGTATAGTGTGAATCCAGAACCATCGGGGGCTTCGGTTGTTCGTTTGGAACTGAAGTTCGGTGGAGAGGCTGCCACTTGGTCGATCCATTTTGAGCAACCAAGATAGCTCGCTTCTCAAACCGAAACACCTCGGAGGTTTGCTACGCCCCGGCGGGTTGCCGCTCCAGGTTAGCCATGCGCAGCAGGTTGCAGGCCGCGGCCGCAGATATGCCACCTACTAGATCTTCCAACTGCCCACGTGGCGGCCATTGCTTAGAGAAGAGGTTAGGGGGGTATGTCACCGGTCGACCGCAAACTCATAATGGAAATTGTGGGTGGATTGTGGGTACCACACTCCCGCGGGCTGAATATCGAAGAGATGAAGCGCGGAGAAATGCAAGTTCCAGAATAAGGGGGTTGCCGATTCGATGACCACCAATCACCGGACGCTCGTTTTTGCGATCCTTTTTGTGTGCACCCTCGCACCGCTCGCACCGTCACGGTCCCAAACCATCGACCCCGGTCTACTCCGACAATCTTGGAAGGCGCGCTGGATTGCCCCTTTCGATGGGCCACAGCGGGACTTCGGGGTGTTCCACTTCCGAAAGACGTTCTCGCTCGCGAGCGTACCGCAACGGTTTGTGATCCACGTGAGCGGCGACAACCGCTACGAACTCTATGTGAATGGCGCTCGCGTGCTTAATGGTCCCGCGCGAGGCGACCTTTTCCACTGGCGATTTGAAACGCTCGACATTGGGCCGCATTTGCACGTCGGCAAGAATGTCCTGGCTGCGGTGGTCTGGAACTTCGCCGAGCAAGCTCCCATGGCACAAATGACCAACGAGACGGGCTTTACCCTCCAGGGTGACGGAGAAGAGGAGCAGGTCGCCAACACCAACCACTCGTGGAAGTGGTATCAGAATACCGCTCTCGAAATGATCCCGCAGGACCTGCAAAAGGTACCCGGATATTTCGTGGCGGGTCCGGGTGAGCGGTGGGACGGCACGAAATTCCCCTGGGGCTGGGAACAGGAGGACTTCGATGACTCGCGCTGGAAGGCCGCTCGCGAGCTCGATCCGGGTTCTCTGCGCGGCGCACGAGACAGCCGCTCACGCTGGATGCTGGTTCCTCGCCCTATCCCCCTTATGGAAGAGAAACTGGAGCGCTTGGTGCGGGTGGTCCGCAGCCAAGGTGCCGTGGCGTCCGACGATTTCCTCGCGGGTCGGGCTGCGTTGACGGTTCCGGCTAGCGCGCGCGCCACGATTCTCCTCGACCAGACCAAACTCACTTGCGCGTATCCTGAGCTCATAGTGTCCGGCGGCCGTGGCGCGGAGATCACGCTCGCTTACGCCGAAGCGCTCGTCACTCCGGGCCGGCAAAAGGGTAATCGAAACGAGACCGAAGGCAAGGAAATGCGCGGGTTTGAAGATGTCTTCCTGCCGGACGGTGGAGCCCACCGGCTTTTTCGCCCGCTTTGGTGGCGAACGTTCCGCTATCTACAGATCAACGTGCAGAACGGCCCCGATCCACTCACGCTCGAAGACGTCCGCGGCCTGTTCACCGCGTACCCTTTCACACCGCGCGCGAGCTTCGAGAGCGACGACCCCGAGCTTGCCAAAATCTGGCAGGTGGGCTGGCGGACGGCCCGGCTCTGCGCGCATGAGACCTACATGGATTGCCCGTATTATGAGCAATTGCAGTACGGCGGTGACGCCCGCATCCAGGCACTGATTTCTCTTTATATGACTGGTGACGACCGGCTGGTGAAGAATGCCATCGAGTCCCTTGACGAATCGCGGACGCCGGAAGGCTTGACTCAGAGTCGTTACCCTTCACATCTTCCCAACTATATTCCCGAGTTCTCGCTTTTCTGGATCGGGATGCTGCACGACTATTGGTGGTACGGGGGCGACCCGGAGTACGTGCGCCCATACCTGCAGGGGACCCGCGGGGTGCTCGCGTGGTTCGAGTCGCGGCTTTCCCCCTCTGGCTTACTCGGCCCACTCCAATGGTGGAGCTTTGTGGACTGGGTCCCGGGGTGGCAGGGCGGCGTTCCACCGCTCGATCCGGACGGACAATCATCGATCCTGAGCCTGCAATTCGCAGCGGCACTGCGCGAAGCAGCAGAACTCGAGTCAGCGATGGGCGTGCGAGAGCACGCCGAGCACTACCGCGCATTGCGCGTGAGAATCATCGATGCCGTCCGCCACACCTGCCTGTCCCCCACTCGCCGGCTTGTTGCCGATACACCGGCCAAGAAGAATTTCAGCCAGCACGCCAACGTCCTGGCGGTGCTCGAGGACGTTATTCCCCCGGCCGACCAGCAATGGGTGATGGAAACCGTCCTTTCGGATTCGGCGCTTAGCCAAGCGTCGTACTACTTCCGTTTTTATCTCCACCGCGCGCTGAAGAAAGCCGGACTCGCTGATGAGTATATCCAGCAACTCGGTCCGTGGCGCAAGATGCTGGCCCTCGGCCTCACCACCTGGGCAGAGGAATTCGAGCCGACGCGCTCCGACTGCCACGCCTACAGTGCGCATCCGAACTTCGACCTGCTTGCTACGGTGGCCGGTATCGAACCCGCAGCGCCGGGCTTCCGCGAAGTCGTGATTGAGCCTCACCTCGGCCCGCTCAGAACACTCACTGCCACGCTGCCGCACCCGCAGGGTGAGATTACTGTCTCGTACCGGCGCGCGGGCGATCACCTCGTCGCAGACGTCACCCTCCCTGGAAAACTTCGAGGCAGGTTTGCGTGGCAGGGGAGGAAGGTGGAATTGCGGGCGGGGTATCAGCACCTGGAGTTCTAATGTGGCACCGGGCTTCTACCCGGACATGCGAGCCTGCGAGCAGAGCAACTCGCCGAGCCATGCAGCCAACGCCGCGGGAGCGAGATGCGTTCATGCTTAGGAGGCCGACTCGCTAACAGCAGGGCGGAACAAGTGGGAAAGCATTTAGCCGACGGAGGCAAGGCCGGCGACAAGCATAACGGCGAAGATGACGAAAACGATCCACTGCCCTTCCACCGGGAGCGCGTGCGGATCGAAATAAGGCCGCAGATAGACGGCGCGCGATTCGATCATTCTTGGTAAATTGCCTGCTTCGCAAGGGGTAGCCCCGCGAAACAGGCCTGGCCCTGCAAATGTGTCAGAACGTGTCGAGGGGCTGACCCTAGCTTGCTGATTCCATACAGGAGGCACCCGCCTTGCGCTCGCGACGATTCCTCATCCCGACCCTCGCCCTGATTGCGACCCTGATTGTTCAGATAATCTGGCGGTCGAACGTATTCACACAAACTCCGGCCGCCTCTCACCAACCCAAGCTCGTCATCATAATCGTCATCGATCAGTTTCGAAACGACTACCTGGATCGTTTTAGGCCGTACTTCGTTGCAGGGGGGTTCAATCTTTTGCTTGGTGGAGCCCGGTTCACGACCTGTCGGTATGATTACGCCATCACCGGTACCGGACCCGGACACGCAAGCCTCTTGACCGGTGCCTACCCAAACATTCACGGCATCATCGGGAATGACTGGTTCGACCGTTCGCTGGGACGGACGGTTGACTGCGTCGATGATCCAAATACAAAAATCGTGGACACCGATAAAGGTCCGGCGGACCTTCCGGGAGAGTCCCCACATTACTTGATGAACACCACACTGGGCGACGAACTCCGCATGGCTTCGGGTTTCCAGTCCAAGGTCATCGCCATCTCACTGAAAGGTCGCTCCGCCGTCTTTCCCGGGGGCCACACGGCCAACGCCGCTTACTGGTATCACGGTTCGGTCGGCAGATTTGTCTCCAGTACCTATTACATGCCTGCGCTTCCCTCCTGGGTGGCCGAGTTCAACGCGCACTCCCCGGCCAAAGAGTATTGTGGAAAAGGCTGGCAGGCCCTCGCCGAAACTCCGAACGCGAGAGGCCAGTTATTTTCGCAGGTCCCGCCTGGAAGCGGAGAACCGTGTCCCAGCCGGCGATTCCTGGAATGGCTCGACTCCACCCCTTTCATAAACGAAGTCGAATTGGACTTCGTTCTCGCGGCCATCCGCAACGAACAACTGGGACAGGGTGCGACGACGGACCTGCTGACGGTTTCGCTGAGTGTGAATGACTCCGTCGGCCACAAGTTCGGTCCTTACAGCCCCCAAGTGACTGATACGGTCTTGCGGACGGATCGCGCCCTTGCCGACTTCTTCGCGAAGGTTGATCGCACGATCGGGTTGGCCAATGTATGGATAGCCCTTTCTGCCGACCACGGCGTGGCTCCGACTCCGCAGTTTGTGCGGGAGCATCATTTGGGCCTCGGCAGATTCAGTGACGAGGCACTGAGGGACTCCATCGAGGCTGCCCTCGCCGAGGAAGCAGACGGCGCGAGACTTGTGCGGGCGATCGAGATTCCCTACGTCTACCTCGACCAAGACGCGTTGAAGAGGAGACAGATTTCCCCCGAGAGAGCTGAAATGGCCGTCGCTCAGGCGGCCCGGCGCGTGCCAGGGGTTAAAGCGGCATTCACGCGGACACAACTGGAGAAAGGACAATGTACGCTGGATCCTCTTTTCAAGAAAGCTGTCAATAGCTTCGAGACCGGCCGCAGTGGGGACATCTTTGTCATCCTTGAGCCCTTCGCCGCGCCCTCAGACAGCGACACAAGTGCCTCGCATGGGTCACCCTGGGGCTACGACGCGCAGGTTCCGATGATTTTCTGGGGGGCTCCCTTCAGAGCCGGGACTTACGTAGACTCCGTCCAACCAATCGACTTGGTCCCCACCTTAGCCGCTGCTTTAGGATTAGACCAACCCTCTGGTGCCCAAGGGCAGCCGCTTAGCCAAGCGCTCCGCCAGAAGTAGCAGCCAGTAGCCATGGTTATTGCCTTCTCCCATCAGTCGGGGTCACTCATTTGTTCAAGGCCCGAAATCTCGACGGAGTCGACAACTTCTAGCGACCGCGTCGACAGGGGCTTTGGATCTGGTGAGGCTAGAGTCTGACTGGAACGACTTAGTCTGTGTCGGATTACAGCAAACTTTGCCGATCTTGCTAAACCGACTGCGGATCGTCATTATTTGCGTCGGGGGCCATTTCCGCCAGTTCCCCCATCGGTGGGCCTGCTGCGGGCGACTTGTTCCCGCGCCGCATGGCCACGATCCCTGTGCGCACCATTTCCAACACTCCATAAGGGCGAAGCGCTTCCAGGAGCCCATCAATCTTGGCTTCGGCGCCCGTGATTTCAATGGTGAGTGACTCCGGCGCAACATCCACCACACGCGCGCGGAACACGCCCACCAACTGCAGCAAGTGTGAGCGCTCCTCGTGCTTCGCGGCTACCTTGATCATGGCCAAGTCGCGGACGATCGCCCGCTGGTTGGTAAGGTTTTCCACCAGAAGAACGTTTACCAGCTTGTAGAGGCTGGCCTCGATGCGGCGCGCCTGATCCTGGTCGGCATCAACCGTAATCGTCATACGTGAGACTTCCGGCTTTTCCGTGCGCCCCACCGTCAGCGAGTCGATGTTGAAGGCGCGGCGCCGAAATAGCGATGCGACTCGCGTCAGCACGCCCGGCTTGTTTTCGACATACACTACAAATGTTATCAGCATGTTGACCTATTCGTCCTCGGCGCTCTCCACGATCGGGTTCGGTCGGCGGATCATCTCGTGCAGAGCGGCTCCGGCCGCAACCATGGGATAGACCGAATCCTCCTGCTCGACCCGGAAGTCAATCAGCACCGGCCCGTCGTGTTCGCGCGCCGAACGGACCGCCGGTACAACCTGCGACCGTTGCGTCACCGCGGTGCTCCGGATACCATAGGCCTCTGCCAGTTTCGCAAAATCCGGGCTCAGCAATGGCGTCGACTGGTAGTTGCGCTCATAAAAGAACTCCTGCCACTGGCGCACCATGCCCAGGTAGCCGTTGTTGATAATGGCGATGTGAATTTTCAGCCCTTCCTGCACGAGGGTGGCCAACTCGGCCATGGTCATTTGGAAGCCGCCGCCCCCCACCACCACCCACACCTCTGCCTCCGGTCGCGCGACCTTCACGCCAATGGCGGCGGGCAGCGCGAATCCCATCGTGCCCAACCCCCCCGAAGTGATCAGTGAGCGCGGTTCCTCGTGCTTGAAGTACTGTGCTTCCCACATCTGGTGCTGGCCGACGTCGGTCACTACCACAACGTTGCCACCGCGAGTTTCGCGCCACAGGTCATTGATCACGTGCGCGGCGTAAAGGTGTCCGCTGTCCGGCAGGTTCTGGATGTCCCGCACCGCTGAATCGCCTTTCAGACGATCAATGTAGCCCCGCCACTTACTGCAGTCGATCGGCTCGATGCGGAGTAACAGTTCGCGCAGGATCTCACGCAGATCGCCAATGAGGGCCACATCCACCTTCACGTTCTTGTTGATCTCCGTGGGATCGATGTCCACCTGCACCTTCTTAGCCTGTGGCGCATAGGTCTTCAGGTTGCCGGTTACACGGTCATCAAAGCGCATGCCAAGCGCCAGCAGCAAGTCGGCTTCTTGGATCGCGTGGTTCACCCAGGCTTCGCCATGCATGCCCATCATCCCGAGATTCAGCGGGTGAGAGGCGGGAAACGCGCCGAGGCCGAGCAGCGTAAGCGTCACCGGGATGCCGGTGCGTTCCACCAACTCGCGAACCTCCTGCATCGCACCGGAGAGGAGGATGCCGTGACCTGCGAGGATCACGGGTCGCTTAGCATCCTGCACCAGTTTCAGTGCCTGTGCATACTCCTGCGGAGTAGGTGACAGATCGGGACGGTACCCCAGCAATTGTGGTTTCGCCGCCTCCCAGTCGAATTCACATGAAGACTGCTGGGCGTCTTTCGTGATGTCCACCAGGACCGGGCCTGTACGTCCGGTACGCGCCACATAAAACGCTTCGCGGAGGGTGCGTGCCAACTCATTGGCGTGAGTCACCAAATAGTTGTGTTTGGTGATGGGCAGCGTGACACCCGTGATGTCTGCCTCCTGGAAGGCATCAGATCCGATCAGCTTGCTACCTACTTGACCTGTAATGCACACGATCGAAGATGAGTCCAACATCGCCGTTGCGATGCCAGTCACCATATTGGTGGCTCCTGGCCCTGAGGTCGCAATGGCCACTCCCACCCGTCCGCTGGCACGCGCGTACCCATCAGCCATGTGCGTGGCTCCCTGCTCGTGCCGCACCAACACGTGATGGATCTTGCTGTGCTTGAGTGCGTCGTAAACTGGCAGAATCGCCCCGCCCGGGTAGCCGAAAACGTGCTCGACGCCCTCTCTACCCAAGCATTCCCAAAGAATCTCTGCTCCAGTCTTGAGCATACGTTTCACTTCCTTTTCATATTTACGGCTGGCGTTGCCCAAGCTAAACCTTATACCACCAAGTGCTGTTTCGGGTGATCCCGGGCTTGCCACCACCACAGCAGCGCAAGGGCAAAAGGAGACAGCCCTGTCAGGTAAACTTGGATCAACAAACGCCTCCTTCGGAAGGAACACCCGCAAGAACAGCATCTCGACGAGGAGCACCGCAGGCGCCTTACGGTATTCTGTGCCAAAATCTGTCCAACCTTTGGGGGTCCACCTCATTGATGATCGAGAGCTTCAAAACGTCATCTGCACGCCGAATAACCGCAGGCCGGAGGCGGCGGGCAACACGACTTTGCATCCAGGCAGGTCAGGCGCAAGTTCTTTGGTAGTGGCGCCGTCGGCGGCGAGTTTAACCAGCGAACAGCGTTTGGGGACGGCCGGAGCCGCCAATTCCCGCATATCCACCGTGGACTCACCTTGCGTCTCCGCCAACAAATGCCAGCGGCCAGGAGCGGCTTCAAACGCCGTAAGGGATCCCTGCACTTCAACGGGACCAATGCGACGACGTTCTTTGCTCTCTACCGTGAGAAGGCCTTTTGCCTCTATGCGTGTGACCACGTTGCCCTTTTCGATAGTCCGCGACTGCCGGAAACCCGGGGCGGTGGCGTAAAATCCGAGCGGCGCAAGCAGCAGTGTGCGTTCGCCGTCCTCGTACGCGCGGGCCTCATCGCCAAAATTGACCACAGCGACCCCGCCGCCGCTGAAACGGGTGCGCTGTACCGCCCTGTCCTCGCTCAAGTACTCGTGCGTCAGCAACTCGTCGAAGCCGACTCGCTCGTGGAAATGACACACGTTGCGGACGGTTTCGAGGAACCGTGCCCGATTCCTGTTCCAACCGTAACCCTTGTTGTCGGCCCACAACAGCGGCATCGTCCCATAAAGGATGTTTGACAAATCCTTGCGGCTGCTGACATCGGGCTGCGTTTCATAGAACCAATCGGAGGAATCCCCCCAATACCACGTGGTCACCAAGCAGTCGTGGAACACCAGTTCCCAGAGTGGGATCCGCACCTTGTAGTCGTCCCCATATTTCGCAAAATTCGCCGGCATGTATGTGCGGTCCTTGGGCACTATCAGGTGGCCGGGTTTGTTACCCTCTCCCCACCAGAACGGGCCGCTCATCATCCCTTCGGTATAGTCCTCCACCGGGACGTTCCACGCCTTGCCGTGCTCTCCGCCCACCACCAGCCCGAGTTCTTTCTGGAAATAGCGGAACAGTTCAATGCGGTACGCCATGTCCTGTCGGCGGTCGAGCCGGTGATTCGGATGGTAATCTTCCAAAAGGTCCACGGTCGAGGTCTCGTCCAGAAACCGGGCGGTATAAGGATGCTTCTCGAGCAAAGACGGCATGTAGGTCCGCGCTGCCCGGAGTCCGAGAGACGGGGAACGGATGAAGCCTTGCCCATCCCAACCCGCTATCGGTTTACCGTCAGCGGTCCTGACGCCAGCCTCTTCCATCCTGTCACGCCCAAAGCCGGTTACGCCTTCTTCGCACTGATAGAGGTCATCGTACTCGCTGACGAGAAAGCCCAAATCGGTCATGGCCTTGATGTCCGCAGCGGGGAAGGGGCGGGGGGGCTCGTAACGGTCGTATACAATCCCGCGCCGGATGCCTGCTGCGCGGGCCTCCCGGGCGAACTTCAGGCCATCGCTGCCCCAGATGCAAGCACCGCCTTTCAGCCACGCCACTTTCGGGCGCTCCGCGGCCTTTTCGGCCATCGTCTTCAGCAGTCCGGTCTCCCGGGCATAATCACGATACATCTTGGCAAGTGCGACGTAGCCGCCCGCGGGGGAAAAACGGTAAGCGACGCGCCGGGGATAAGCCCAGCGCTGCATAGATGCGATCCACCTCGGCTGAAGCCAGTAGCGTTCGCGGCTGTCCGGCCGCAGGATCATCGCGGCATCAGCCCATGGCTCAATCAGCACCATCATGCCGTCGCCCTTTTTGATGTCCAGGACGCCGGCCCAAGGCATATCAAGGCCCGTATTCCCGTAAGAGCGCAGAACCTTGGTCGGAAACTCCTTGTCATTTTGAGGGATCAGCACACCACAGGAACGGTCGCAAAAAGTGAGTGCGCCGTCCTCGAAGTTTGTTTCAAGAGCCGGCGGGAACTCCAGCGTCTTGAATTCCGTCGTGCGGTCACCCGCGTCCAGATCGAAAACGACGCGGCCGTCGGGCAGGACCGACATGGAGCAATTGAACTCGACCTGCGAGCCGGATTCGCGCAGAACCATTGCAAGCTGCGATGGCCCAGCTTGGCGGGCGCTGATGACCGTCACGCCTTCCGCGGGCAGCGAGGTCCACCGCCGCCCGGTCCTACTGTCTGTTATTGTGAACCGGCCTTGGCTGACATTGAACTCCACGGCCAGCGGTCCGCTCGCGATCCTGAGCGGCGCTGGCTCCTGAGCCCGCCCGGCCGGGAAAGACAGAGTTGCGAATACCACGGCCACGTACAATACGCTGCACTTCGTAACATTTGTCATATTTCAC
>JAIQGA010000106.1 GCA_020072925.1 Terriglobia bacterium
GCGGCCCTCTTCCGGGAGCTTGCGGGCCACGCGCTTGATGGCGGCCAGGCATGTTGCGCCCTGCACGCGCAGGGCGCTGAGCGCCTCGGGGATTTCCCAGCACGCGGCGAGGGGAATGATGCCGCGTTCCTTGGCGAGCTTGGTGACTTGCGTGTCGAAGGGTTCCCAGGGACTGACGGCGGTAAACGCCTCGTCCACTTCGTAGCGCTCGAAGCCGAGCGCTTCGCAGGTTTCCCGTGCGCGTTCCTTGGGACTGGAAACGATCAAGTCGTAGCGGGGGGCGAGGAGGGCGCGAGCGCGGAGCGCCAACTCGCGGCCTTCCTCGCTCAAGCCCTTCCCTTCACCGCGCTTCGAGTGCCGAAACACCTCGACGTACTTCATCGCGCGTTACTGGTCGCCGCCGTCATCGCCGCTCGAACCCTGGATCACGACGAAGACGCTCTGGCCCTGATGGTTGACGCGCAACAGCGTGTCGTTACCCTTCGCCTCCCCCGCCAGACGGTTAAAGTCCGCCACGGAGTTGACGGGTTGGCGATTGATGCTCTCGATGACGTCGCCCTGTCCGAGGCCTTGCTGGGCCGCGGGGCAGTTCGGATCGATGTCGCTGATGACGACGCCATGCACCTGGCTGGGCAGACCCAACTGCTGCCGGATGGCCGGAGTCAGGTTTTGCACGGTGATGCCGCGCAGCGTTCCTTGGGAGGGCGCAGCGCCTACTCCCGCACGCAAACCCAGGTTGGAGGGCCGTTCGCCCAAGGTGGCCTTGATCGTCATGGGCTTGCCGTCGCGAAGAATATCCAGCGTGACCGTGCTGCCCGGGTTGAGATTTGTGATCTGCGCGGTCAGTTGGTCCTGATTCTCCACGAACTGGCCATTGATTTTGCGAATGACGTCGCCGGCCTTCAAACCGGCCTTCTCGGCAGGGCCATCCGGCGTCACATTCTGAACTAGTGCTCCGGAAGTGTCCGGGACGTTAAACTGCTTGGCCAGTGCATCGTTCAGGCCGCCGATTTCGACTCCCAGCCAGCCGCGCGTTACCTTCCCGGTCTTGATGAGGTCTTCCATCACGTGCTTGGCCATGTTCACCGGGATGGCAAAGCCGATGCCGATGAATCCGCCTTCTCCGCCCGGGCCCGAGCCTCCGCTGAGGATCGCCGTGTTGATGCCGATCACCTGTCCACGTACGTTGACCAACGCGCCGCCGGAGTTGCCGGGATTGATGGCGGCGTCGGTCTGAATGAAATTCTGGATCTGTTCAATCTGTCCCGCACCACCCGCCCGGCCCAGAGCGCTCACCGTTCCGCGGGTCACTGTGAAGTACAGGCCGAAGGGGTTTCCGAAGGCCATCACTGTGTCACCCACGTGCAGGTTGTTGGAATCCCCGAAGGGGACCGTGGGGAGATCCTTGCCGTCCACCTTGATCACCGCCACATCCGTCATGGGATCCGCGCCAACCACCTTGCCTTTGAGGACGCGGTGATCCGACATGGTGACTTCGATGGTCGTCGCGTGGGCGACCACGTGGTTGTTCGTCAGAATGTAACCGTCGGGGGAAACGATCACGCCGCTGCCGAGGGCGCGCTCGCGCTGCTCGCGCGGGACCTGCGGAAACATGTCGCCAAAGAACTGTCGGAAGAATGGATCGCTGAAGAATGGAGACTGCTGAACTTTAATCACCTGCGTGGACTGAATGGCCACGATCGACGGCGTCACGCTCTTGGCAATGCGTTCATACGCCTGGTCCGCCCGCACCAAGTTGTCGATATCCGGGCCGTCCAGCCCTGCGCCCTCTGCCAGCGCGAACTGTCCATACGTGTGCTGTCCGAAATAAAGCACTCCCGCCAGGGCCAACAGGCCCACGCCAATCAACGTCAAACTCAATCCCAACAAATTTTCGCGCACGAATTGTTTCGTTATGGCGCGCATAGTTCCTCCTTAATCGAGCCAGGCCGGCTCCTCTGGCCATCCGCCCCGAGACAGGACGCCACCTCTGCGTGGATGCGGTCCGCACTCGGACTTCTGACGGAAATCCGATGTCCCGCTTCGAACGTCTCGCGTCTTGCCGTTGTCATCGGGTGCCTGAGGAGCAGCGTAGCCGGTCATATGCCCAGACTTATTAGACGCGCGGTGAACTTATTCGTAACAAAAACGTCCGGCCCGGTGCTCCGTCCGATTTCTGACCAGCGTCAGGCCGAAGTTCAATTCCATCCCGCCTGCCGGCCCGCTGCGCCTATACACTAATTGATGCCTGAAGTACGGGAGTAGGTTTGCTCTGCGCCCGGCCGTCCGTGGCTGTAGCGCCCGTCTATGATCGCCGTCACTGGGTTATAAACTGCCTCGGCGCTCACAGAGCGCCGCTACAGATCGCCGGAGCGTGAGGCGAGAAGCAGCGAGGGCGGCCGGAATATCGTCCCGGGATCTAGGCTGCGGGCCGCAGGAGGTCGAAGAGGGCTTCGGCGACTTTCGGGTCGAAGCGCGACTTCTCCACATCCTTGCGGATTTCGCTGAGGGCCACACGCGCGTCCCAGGCCTCGTGATACGGCCGCCAGGAGGTGAGGGCGCTGTAGGCTTCGGCCACCGAAGTAATGCGCGCGCCCAGGGGAATAGCCTCGCCCTTCAGCCCGTCGGGGTAGCCGGTGCCGTCCCAAGCCTCGTGATGATGGCCCACAATCTCCAGAAGCCGCGGATCAACGTAACCGATCCGCTTGCACGCAGAGACACTCTCCAGAACGTAGCGACGGACGAGCTTCGATTCCTGCTCCGACAAGCTTCCGATGCGGTTCAGAATGTGATGGGGCACCGCTTCCTTGCCGAGGTCCTGGAGGTAACCCGCAAGGAGGATGTTCTTCTTCATGTCTTCCGCCAGGCCCAGGCGATCGGCGATCGCGTAAGAGAGCAACGCCGTGACGCGCGAATTCCCCACCGACCCGTCCAGGGCTTCCACCGCCAGGACCAGGTCCTCAGGAATTTCAATCTGCCCTTCGGCGGCTCGGTATTTTTCGGCCACCGCCGGCGGAATGACCGCGGCGTCGGCCCAGCGGTCCTTGATCCCGACAACTTCGTAGACAGTCACCTTCTGGAGCTTTCCTTTGAGCTGGATCTTTTCGAATTCATCCTTCTTGAAATTCGCGTCCGCATAGGCCAGCTTGATCTTGGTGGACTGGGGGTCATTCGCCAGCGCCCGTTCGAAGTAACGGATCGCCGACGTGGCGTCGCGCAGCTCGAAGCTGATTTTCCCCGCCTCGTATAAGAGTTCGGGATCGTCACCCTGCAGGAGCAACTTCTCCTCGACCGCGCCCAAACGTTCGACCAGGTCCTGATCCTCGCGGCGGCCATACCCCATGTTGCGGAGCTTCTTGGCGGTCACGAAAGCCTGAACGCCGCGGAAGGTGGCCTCGTCAATGTAGATCTTCCCGGCTTCGCAGATTTCCTCCAGGCGCTTGGCGACGTTGACGCGGTCTCCCAGGGCGCTGTAGGCCTGGCGACGCACGCCCAGCATGCCGATGATCGCGCTGCCCGTGGCCAGCCCCACGCGCAGCCGCCAGGGCAGTTCCGCCTGCTTCATCTTCTGCTGCATCTTGATTCCCGCCAGAACGGCCATCAACGCGTGCCGGTCATAGTCGATGGGCGCGCCGAATTCCACCATGACGCCATCGCCCATGTACTTGTCGATGTGCCCGCGGAACAACTCCACCACCGGCTCGATTTTCCCCAGAAACCCGTTCAGTTCCTCCAGCACCACGTCCGGCGGATTCTTGTCGGAAAAGGTGGTGAAGTTCGTCAGGTCCGTGAACATGACGCTGATTTCGCGTTTCTCGAAACGCAGCTTGCCCTCCGTGGCCAGCTTGGCGACGACGGGATCCATGGTGGCGTAAAGCGTCTTCTCGACTTTTTCTTTCATCTCCTCGGCGACGCGGCTGCGTTTCAATTCCTCGTAAAGCTGGCGCGTTTGCTCAAAGCCCCGCGCCAGCCGCTCGTGCAGCGAGCCCACCGCGGCGCTCGCCAGAACCAGAAAGCCGCCCCAGGTCGCCAGGATCATCATGGCGTCGATGCGCGTGCCGACCACCGCGAACGAATTGGGATTGAACCAAGCGAACAGGAAACCGGAGAGAACGCAGAGCACCGCGCCGAGCACCGCCTTGCGCTTGCCCATGAAATAGGCTGCGGTCATCACGGGTAGATAGAAAAAATTGAGGAAGGCGATTTTGTAAGAGGAAAGATAGAAAACCAGGACAACACCAACCGCCACCAATCCAACAAACAGGAATTCAAGATGCTGCACCAGGAAATTGCGGATCTGCAGCGGCCAGCTTCCTTCTAATGCCAGGGGAATCTCTTGCTCGGGGGCCGGGGGGTTTTGCGCGTCAGGTGGACTCATGAGAACCCCTTCCTAGTCGGCACGAATTTCCGTGGGTTCGTACCCGCCTACTATATCCATCGCGAGGCCCAGAGGCAAGACGCCTGTTGTTAGCCGTCAGTGGTCACTTGTCAGCGGTTAGTCCACAGTGGCTGGTAGCAGGGGGAAAGCGAAGTCGGCTCAGCATTCAGCATTGGACAGAATCAGTATTTGGGCCGAGTCACGCTCACGACCTGGGAAATGAACAGTTGGCCGCTCAGGCTCTTGGCGGAGACGTCGTAGTGGACCGGATAATTGCCGCCGTCATCGATATTCTTGGCGAGGATGGAGCCAAACATGGCGCCTGAGGCTCCGCTGCCGCCCAGGGAGGCATCCCCGTTGGGGATGTTTATCGTACCGTCCAATTGCGCTTGACCCTTCATTGAAAGCGCCGTACCAGTGCCCATGATGTTGACGGTCAGGAACATGGGCGAGGGGACGCCCGGCGTGGCCGCGTTGTAGTTCAAGTTGGTTTGCCCGCCCAGGCTGACGCTCGTGAACACGTCCATGACGAAGGCGGGTGCGGCGGTGTTGCTCGGTGGCGGACTGGGGGACGGGCTGTAGTTCATCGCGGCGCCGCCCGTCGGGAAGCTCGGCCCGACGTTGGAAGTATTGATCGTGCTCTTATTCCCGGAGTCGATGCTGTTCATGGCCACCACCGACGCGCTTCCTTCGACGGAGAAGTTCGGTCCGATGAAATTAAGGGTCTGATTCCCCGCGCTTGTGGCCGTCACATCGCCTAACAGGTAAGGGCTACTCCCTGTGCCGGAGCCCGAAACGCCGGTGCAGGTATAGTTTGAGTAGAGGTTGTAGCTGGGGCCGCCTTTTTTTCCGCTAACCCAGCTCCAGGTGTACGATTCAATGTAGGCGGTAAAAACTGATGGGCAAGTAGTTGCGGCGAGGGGTGTGCCCGAGGAGTCTTCTACCGCGTCCCCATTCGCGGCGATGCCGGGGAGCGGGGGTTTGCCACCGGTGGACCCGAAGAGAAGGTCGGCCCGGAGGTAAACATTTGTCACACCGCCGCTGGGAGGGTTCACGGCGGGGCTTGTCGTGGGGTAGCCCCAGCTTTTCATTGTAGCCGTCAGATCAGGCGGGGAAGGAATGGCCGGGCCCGGCAGGACCGAGCCCGACACGCCGCTGGCCGAGCCGGTGAATCCCGTGTCGCAAGCAGAAGACGTCCCTTGATTGGCGTAGGTCACGTTGCCGCCGATGGAGTACGCTGCGCCGGAGATGGTGACACCTCCGTTTGACCCGACGCCCGCGCCGATGGGCTGGGCATTGCTGCCTGTTCCTGAGGAGGTCGACGCGCAAGCCCCAATCCCGCCGCCATTCGAGTATGTCCCGGAATTCGAGTTATAGGCGTCCGTGCAAACATTTCCGTGCATTGTGACATTGCACAAGCCATACAGGGCGTTCCCAAAGTAAGGAAGAAACATGGGCGCGATGGTGGCGTCCACCTCGACCGTGGGCGAGGCCGTACTTCCGATATTGCTGTTCCAGGTTCCGACGGACTTCACCAACCACGTTTCGTTGGGCTTGCGACAAATCCCGCCGCCGGCCAAGGGGTCGGAGCAACCGGCTGAGACCACACCGAAAAATCCATTGTTTACCGTGTGGTAATCGACCAATGTGGCGGTCACTGTGAAAGTTCCCGAGCCTCCCAAACCATCATTGACCGTGTTGTGGGGCGATGAATTAACGTAGGTGATCCAGTTCGAAACGACATCCGTGCCCCCTGTAGCTGATGAAGGCGGGAAATTGCTGTTGCCGCTGGTTTTCCCCAGAACGACGGGATTGATGGCGCCGACCCCGCAACACACCACGCTCGAGCCGCCGGTGTAATAAAGCAGCACTGGCAAGGTCTGGTACGGGGCAATGGTGTAATGCGAGGAGTAAGGGGACGTCCCCGAAAAACTCGTGGGCGGAAGGGGCTCATAGTTGGCGCTCTTGAGGAAATTGAGCGCCGCCTGGACGCCCGCGCGCGCCACATACTCCGTCTGCGTGGCGATGCGGTAGTTATACCCCGCGAGGGTTTCCGTACGGGCGCTGAAGACCATCGCCGCCGCCAGCATCGTCAAAACCAGGATGGCAAGCAAGACTAGAATCAGCGCCACACCGCAATCATCACGCTTCCGAGGCTGTTGTCCTATCGCCATGGTGTTTCCTCCTAACCTCGTCGCCTTCTGTAGCGCCGGTCTGTGACCGGCGATCTTCTGTTTCCCATCCGGTCGCCGCTCATAGAGCGGCGCTACAGCAGCCAGATCATGTCCTTCTCGGCATCCACCTACGGCAAGGGCAACGTGTTGTTGGTCGTCGGATCAATCGGTATCGGGGGCAGAAAACTCGCACCGCCGTTCAAGGCCACCGTCAGGGCATCGTTGATGTTCTTGGGAACAATATGCGACTGAAGGCGCTGCGTCCGATACGTGTTTGTCTCCGGATCTTTCTGCGCTTCCTGCACGGTGAGAACGATACGGACGTCAATCATGAACGATTGGAAGTAGGCAGTGGGCGGAGATGTCGAGGAATCATACCCCCCGTAGGTGTTTACCTTAAACCAGATGACCGGCGTCCCGTCGGGATTCAACACAGGCTCGACGTAGGTTCCCGTCCCGGCGGTATTGTTATAGTTTATCGCGGCGTATACGTTTGTGTTGCCCCCGACAGTCTCGTCGGGCACGGTGGCCACTTGATGCTGCGTCCAACTGGGCGCAGTCCCCGGGCTGCCGGAAACGGTCGGGCAAGTGCCCAGGATGTTGTCGACCAGCGGGGAGACGGTGGCGCCGTCGAGGGCCGCAGCCTTGCTGGCGGGAATCGTGAAGACGCCCGTCGTGGCGTTGGCCAGCTTGGTGACAAAGCGCGTAAGCGTGAACGGGGCGGTCATGCAACCCGTCGTGCAGGCATCCACCCAGGTGCCGGCCGTTGAACCAGGACACTGCAACCGATACTCCCCGTAATAGAGGTCGCCCGTATTCATAATGTCGCCGAAGAAGAGAAGTTTATTATCGGCGATGGAATTGGGGGTGGTCGATGTGGCCGTTCGATCGGCGTAAATAATCCCCTGCGGGTAAGGGTAATTGCGGGTAAAAACCGCCTCGCCCGCAGCGTGCTGATTCGTAATAACCACCGGAACGTTTGTGGTGCTGATGGAATTGTTTGTGGTGACCGTTGAGTTGTAGGTGGGGTCGGCGTTGATCAGCAATTCCTCCTGGTTGCAGGTGGTGCCGACGGACGTGCAATTGTTCCCGATCACCAGGCGAGTGCCATAGAAAAGTCGCTTGGTAGCGAAGGGATCGCCTGTAGCCCCCGCAATTGGGAAGCCAATGACCCGGCCCGTTGTTGCCGGGCTATAGGTCGTTCCTGAACTGCCACCTATCGTTTTGTTGAGGAGGAGCGGCGGATTGTAACCAGCCTGGTTGAGTTCCTGCGAGAGCACCTCGAAGGCGCTCCGACCGCCCTGGTTGATTTCTCCCAACAACTGGTTGCTGCGATAGCGGTTCTGGTTGGCCTGCAGGAACTGAAAGACGATGGCCATGAGGACGGTAATGATGGCGATGCTCACCAGCATTTCAGCGAGCGAGAACCCTTCCGCTCCGTTCCGTCTCCGCGGGAATCCTTGAATCAACATGGCGGCTCCTACTGGGACTTGAGGGTTGTCAGGGTCATGTAAGGCATTTGCGCCTTGGTCTGCACGGCGTTGGGCGCATACACGGCCACGGTAATCTGCTTCAACCCCGTGACGCCTGACACCGTAACGGTCTGCCAGCGGCGTTCGTAACTGTAACCGTTAGCAATCGCCGCGGCGCACGTTGCACCGCTCAGCGCCAGGCCGTTGGCGTCCAGGTAGTCAACGTAGCCAATATCGGCAGTGGCTGTCGGGCAGCCCGAGAGGTAATTCAGGTCTGTGCTGCTGTTAGGCGTCAGCCCGACATTCCAATTCGTGTCGGAAATAAGCGTCGTGTTCGTCGTACTGTCGGTGTAATTCAGGCGGTTCAATTCCTCGATCTTTTCCTGCCCCATCGAGGTCATGCGCGTGATCTCGGTTCCCTGATTCTTATTCGCGACCATGGCGGAGAACACCACGATGCCGACCGAACTCATGGCAATGAAGGCCACCAGGATGGCCATCATGGTCTCGACGAGGGTGACCCCCCGTTCGTTTCCTCGAATTCGCATTTCGATGACCTCCCGCTCGATAACTCACTATCGGTCTAACGCGAGATCCACTTGTTCTGCGTCGAACTCCACTGGTACTGGGCAATGCGCCCGCCGACGGACACCACTACGGCATCCGTCAGGTTGTCCCGGTTCTTGACGTAAACCACCACACCGCCATTCGCGATCGGCGTGCCGTCGCAGTTGACGGGCATGCCCCGCGTGTTGAAGTAGACCTTGGTGGGAGGTGTCCCTCCGGTGACTGTGCCGGGGTAGTTGCTGCTGCCCCCCGGGTTGGTGGTGGTGAAGGTATCTTCGCTCGAAAGATATTGCGTCCCGCCCTCGATGCTGGCAGTCGAGTAGGGGAAATAAGCCGAATTCGTTGAACTCGAGCAATTCGAGTCATTATTTGACGTCGCGTTGCCGTTCAGCCGCTCCATCGTGAACGTGCTGGGTGTCGTTGTGCTGATCAGATTGAGGCGGTAAGGAGCGAATTGGGAAGTGGCCCGGAAACGCGTGACGTTCAACTGACCCGCGATCGACGCCGCGTCCGCGTGAAGTCGATATGCCTTAAGAGCGGAATAAGCTTGGGGGATTGCAAAAGCAGCGACAATTCCCATGATGAGGATTGCGATGAGCAGTTCGCTGATCGTGAATCCTTGGTCCCTGTCGACCATCGGTTGGTTCCTCCCATCTGGCCATCGGCGGGAGGCAGCGCCGCAGAGCCTCGAGCCCGCGATCCCCTCGCTGCCATAGTCAGGCGTCCATCGACGTTATTGGAACTCGCCGTTGCCCGCTATTCTAGGACTTTCACCCCCCTGGTTCAAGCGCTCATGAGACCTACGGTTAATTTGTCACCTATAACGCATTTGTAAAGTTAGTGCAATCCCTTTGCCAAGCGGCTCCGCAACCATTTCGTTGATGGATCGACACTTGATGGACCCGTATGGGTGGCTCCCAGGCGCTTTCTAGGCTCGGCAAACACCATTCTGTCAATCTAGGCCGACGATTATTGTCATCCTCAAGCTCGTCCTAACATGACCTTTTGACTGTAAACTGTCGGCTGTGGACTGTGAACTTCCTTGTGTAGGCTCCGACCTCACACCACGTCGCGCGTTGCGCGGCTGTGGCCTGAGTGGCGGGTTAAAGAGGAGTCGCGGGGAGGTCGGCCGGGGGGAAAAGCTCCCAGCAGAGGACCAGCGCGTCCTCGACCGGATCGCGATAGTACTCCTTGCGTCGCGTCTGCAAACCGAACCCCAGGGAGTAATAGAGCTGCAGGGCGGAATGATTGGATTCGCGGACTTCCAGAAACACGCGCTTGGCCCCCGCGGCCTGCAAACGCCGCCGCGCTTCCCGCAGCAGCGCTCGGCCGATGCCCTGGCGCTGGTGCGCGGGATCGACGGCGATGTTGCCGAGGTCCGCCTCATCAATCACGCGATGGAACGCCGCAAAGCCCAGGACTTTGGGGGGATCCATAGTCTCCAACTCAGCGACCAGAATCATCCCTCCCGGATAACCGGCCAGCCGCACATAATCGGAGTCCAACCAGCCTGCGGCGGCCGGGCACTTGACTTGAATTGCCAGGAGGGAGTTGACGTCTTCGGTTGAGAATTGGCGGATCTTCATCTTCGATTCGCACGCCGACCCACAGTGTGCTGAAGAACCTCTAACCTTGTCATCCTGAGCGTAGCGAAGGATCTCTGCATTTGCTTGAGTCTGGAACTACGGGGATGCTTCGCTGCGCTCAGCATGACATGCCCGCGAGTTGCTCCGCTATTCACGCCAGTTAAGTTCTGCATCTGGACGGCGAATGTAGTAGGCATCGAGTTGCTCGGGCGACTGGAGTTGGCCCACCCCCGCCGCTTGCCATGCGCGCCGGGCGATGGCCCCCAGCAAAGGGCCGGCGACCAGTTGCCAACGGAACGAGCCGGGCAATGCTTCCGGAAGCGACCGGACCTCGTGATCATGTTCGCGGGCGAGGCAGGTAACCGACGCCTCCCCAGCCAATCGCTCGCGGAGAAAAGCCGCCAGCGCCGGACGATTCAGAACCCACCCGTCATCCTCCGCGACAAGGCTGGGGCCAATTTCGATCCCGGTTTCCCCTGGCCGGCGAAACACGCCCAGAAAGAACTCTCCGCGCCGTGCGTCCAAAATAGGCACGGCCCAATCCGTTGTCGGACGCGCTTCCTCGACCAGGGCCTCCAGGACCGAAACGCCTCGCACGGGGCGATTGAAAGCCTTGGCCCATCCCTGCGTGGCCGCCACGCCCACGCGGATGCCCGTAAACGATCCCGGACCATTGGCGACGGCGAACAACTCAACCTCGCCCAGGTTTACTCCCGCCTCGGCCAACGCTCGCTCAGTCAACTGAAAAAGTGTGACGGAGTATTGGTTCGCGCGTCCTTCATTCGGGGCCAGCGCCAGGCATTGGTGATCGCGGTAAACCGCCGCGCCGCCTTTTTCACTCGTGGTGTCCAGGGCCAGGATCAACACAGGCCGTCATTATAGGGCACGCTCCGGGAAGACGGTGGAGAGAAACGTGTCACCGGCCCTTACAACACGCGCTGCTGAGCTGCCACAGCACCCATTTGCCGGCCGTTTGCGTGCCCCCCGCATTTAGCCGGCTGCCCATATCATCATCAGTCCGGAACCAGAGGGTCTTGTCGGTTTTCCGGTCGATGAGCTGGGCGCCAACTCCCAGGCAGAAGCGCTCTGTGCTCATCGGGCAGGGGACGGTTTCCTCCCACACCCTCAGATACGCGTCGGCTTCCTCTTCTGCCGCCGATTCCTTCAGGCAAGTGCTTTCCTCCAGGTTCCGCCGGACATACATCGCGGTCAGATTGCTGCCTTGAACCAGTACCGTCTTCAGAGCCTTGAGCCGCTCTACGTTCTTTTCCTTCTTCTTTTTGGCCACGGCCGCCCCAGGCAGGAGAGAAAGCAAAAGGCCGGCGAAAATTGCAGCGCGGAAAATCTGGCTAACCGGGCGTGCTTTCCCGCTTTGCTCCGTCATCTCTCACCCCCTCGATAAACGCCTTCGCGCCGTGCTGGTGGTTCTCGGACCACCTCGAACTCAAATGCCGCGCAACTCCTCTTCGCTCAGCCCGAAGTAATGGCCCACCTCGTGAAGAAGCGTGGCGCGGACCTGCCGGCGAATATCCTCGTCCGTCCGGCAAACCGCTTCGATGTTCCGCTGATAAAGATAGATCCTGTCCGGAGGCGAAGCGAAGAAAACGCTCTTCTCTGTCTGCGGAATGCCGTGAAAGAGGCCAAGCAGCAGGCCGCCGTCGGGCTCCCGTGGGGGAACGTCCTCGACAATGATGGCGATGTTTGTGAGCCGGTCGCGGAAAGCCGCAGGCAGCCGCTCCAGCGCCTGCTCGACAAGCTCCTCGAATCGCTGCCGATCCATGCATCAGGAATTGTAATCCCAGAACGCCTGCCATCACAGCAACTCCTGCGCGAACCCTGGCGGCCCCGCACGCGGTGGCGACAGAGGACACCGGCCGCGTGTGCTAGAATAAATCGCTAGCCCGAACTGCATGGTGAGTTGCGAGGCGATCTCGCTATTACTTTCCGGACCGCCGGAAGCACCGGGAGATCGAAGGGGATGAGGAAATTGGCGTCCGGGCTGACGCAGAAGGCAATCGTTCGGTAAGGGTAGCCTTCCGGGCGCAGCACTCATCCGATGACCCAATCGTTCCGGGTGGAAGCACGATTATATGGATCAGTCTATGGCCCAGCCTGTTAAAGCCGCGTCGCGTCCTCTGGAGCTGACGGAGCTCCTGACGCTGATGCTTGAGGCCAGCGAGCAGATTAATTCCACCCTGGACCTCGACGAACTGCTGCGTCGCATCGCGGAAATCGTCAAGCGCGCCATCGACTACGATATCTTCGCGATCCTGCTTCTGAACGAGCGGGCGCAGGAACTGCGCGTTCACTTCAGCATCGGCCATCCCGACGAACTCGTGCGCAATCTGCGGATCAAGGTGGGGGAGGGCATCGTGGGCCGGGCCGTGCAGCAACGGCGCTCGCTCCTGATCAACGACGTGCAGGGGGAGCCAACGTACATCCCCTCTCAACCTTCGATCCGCTCGGAGCTCGCGGTCCCGCTGATGTTCCGCGGGCGCGTGATCGGGGTGATTGACCTGGAGGCGACCTGGCCGGATTTCTTCAACGAATCGCACGTGAGCCTGCTGGAACTGCTCGCCAGCCGCATGGCCATGGCCATCGAGAACGCCCGGCTTTATCGCCGCAGCGTCCGCCAGGCGCGCAAGCTCCAACTGCTGAACGAAATCAGCCGCGAATTGAGTTCCGTCCTGGTTCTGAACGAACTGCTTCGTAAAGTCGGGACGCTGACCAAGCAACTGATCGACTACCACCATTTCGCCATTTTCCTGGCGGACGAGCAGACGCGGACCTTCAACGCCGTCCTCTCCTTGAAACGGGACGAGCGCACCCCCGAAAAATACACGCTGCACTTCGGGCAGGGGCTGGTGGGCGCCGCCGCGGACCTGCGGCAGGCGCTGATAATTCCCGACGTCTCCAAGGACCCGCGCTACGTTCGCCTGAACCCTGAGACGCGTTCGGAAATGGTGGTGCCCCTGGTGCACCGGGAGGCGGTGATCGGCGTGGTCGATCTCGAGAGCAGCCAGCTCAATTACTTTCATGAAGACCACGCGCGCATTTTTTCCACGCTCGCGCCACAGATTGCCATCGCCATCGAGAACGCGCGCCTGTACGAGCGTGTGGCGCGGAGCGAGGCGCGCCTGGAACGCGATTTGCGGAGCGCGCAAGAAATCCAGATGCACTTCATGCCCGGAACGCCCCCGGCGATTCCCGGGCTGCAGGTGGGTCTGCGCTTCGAACCCGCCCGCGAACTGGGAGGCGACCTCTACGATTTCCTGAATTACGGCAAGGACCGCCACGTGCTGGCCATCGGGGACGTCAGCGGCAAGGGCGCGCCGGCGGCGCTTTACGGCGCCATGGCGGGCGGAATCCTGCGGAGCCTCGCTCCCCAGCGACTCTCCCCACCCGAGTTAATGAAGAAACTCAACGTCACCCTGCTGGAGCGCAAGATCGAGGGGCATTTCATCACCCTCACGTATGCCATCTGGGAGCCGCGCACCCGCACGCTGCGTCTGGCGAATGCCGGAATGCCGCTTCCCATCCTGGTCCGGCATGGCCAGTGCCGCCCCATCCGTGCCGAGGGCGTTCCCCTGGGGTTGTTGGAACATGCGGAACACCAGGAACTTTCCGTCAGGCTCGAGAAGGGTGACCTGCTGGCGTTTTGCTCTGATGGCATTGTGGAGGCCTTCAACCACCAGCATGAGGAATTCGGCACGCGCCGCCTGGAAAACGTGCTGCGGCAGAACGCCTCGCGCTCTCCGCAGGAAATTGTCGACACGCTGTTTCAGGAAGTCCGACGGCACGAGGAAGGGCGGCCGCCTCGCGACGACCAGACGGTCGTGCTGGTGAGGGTACGCTGAAAATCGGGCGCCTTATTGCGCCCCAATGTGAAACCCTCGCAGAGTCGTAGGCAACTCTCCTTGCCGCCTGATGAAGGACAGCCGGTACTGTCATCCTGAGGCGCCACAGGCGCCGAAGGATCCCCGCATTTGCCTGGCTCTACAAATGCAGGGATTCTTCGCTTCGCTCAGAATGACAATGCCTGTGGCTTTTTGAGTTAACTCACAGAATCCATGAACCAGAAGCTTGATGAAGTTTTTCGATATTGCTCGGGAGAATTCTTCTGCGAAGACGTCTCCGTCGCCTCCCTGGCCGAACGCTTCGGAACGCCCGCGTACGTGTACAGCCAGGCGGCGATTGCGCGGAATCTCCGAAGGCTCGAAGAGAGTCTCAGAGATATTCCCAGCCTGATTTGCTATTCCGTCAAAGCCAATTCCAACCTGCGCATTCTCAGCCTGCTGCGCGAGACGGGCGCAGGCTTCGACGTGGTCTCGGGCGGCGAATTGGCTCGCACGCTGCGCGTGGGAGCGTCAGCAGACCGGATCGTTTTCTCCGGCGTGGGCAAAACCCCGCAGGAAATGGATGCGGGGCTCGCGGCGTGCATCCTCATCTTCAACGTCGAATCAGCGGGCGAACTCGAAGTGCTCGAGGCGCGTGCCCGAGCCCTCGGGAAGCGCGCGCGCATGGCCATCCGGGTCAATCCCGACGTCGTCGCCCAGACTCATCCGTACATTTCCACCGGCCAGATCGTGCACAAATTCGGTGTGCCCAAAGAAGAGGCACTGGAACTCTACAAACGCGCCGCACGCTCTCCGCATCTGGAGATTCATGGCGTGGCCTGCCACATCGGGTCGCAGATCCTGGAAGTCGAGCCGTTCCTCAAGGCCCTGGACGAGATATTGAGCGTCGCCACGCAACTTCGCGAGAACAACATTCCAGTCGAATACCTCGACCTCGGCGGCGGCTTCGGGATTCGTTATGCCGAGGAACAGCCGCTCGATTTCAAGCAATTGGTGCGCGGCGTGGGAGAACGTCTGCGCGGAACTCCCTATCGCCTCGTCATCGAGCCGGGCCGCGCCCTCGTGGGTGACGCTGGAATCCTGCTCGCGCGAGTTCTTTACGTAAAGCGCAATCAGCAGAAGAATTTCATTGTGGTGGACGCGGGTATGAACGACTTGATGCGCCCCACGCTCTACGGCTCCTACCACGAGATCGTTCCGGCGCGTCAGCGGCCGGGCGAGCTCTTGCTGGCCGATGTGGTCGGCCCCTTGTGCGAGACCGGCGACTTCCTCGCGCAGGACCGGACGCTTCCGGACGTCCAGCCCGGAGACCTCCTCGCCATCCTCACGGCCGGCGCTTACGGTTTTGTCCTCTCCTCGAACTACAACACTCGCCCTCGCCCTGCGGAGATTTTGGTGGACAGCGCCCACGCGGAGTTGATCCGACCGCGCGAGCGGCTGGAGGATCTGATGGCGGGTGAAGAAGTAGGTGGCAGGTAGTAGGTAGTAGGTAGTAGGTAGTAGGTAGTAGGTAGTAGGTAGTAGGTAGTAGGTAGTAGGTAGGAAAACAGTACCGCCTTCCTTTGCATTTCAGAATTTATTAATATCCGCGTTCTGCCGCTTGCATCTCGATGCAGAGACAAAGCGCCAGGAGCGAAGTCGGCGGCTGTCCTACATGCTACCTACTACCTACCGTTCTCCCCACTTGAGTTTCTGCTGGAGAACCTGAAAATAGCTGAGCGTGGGTGGCTGGACCAACTCGACATAGGAGCAGGCTTTCCGCAAGCGCACGAGGTCCTCGCTGTAGGCAGCGATGCCCACCTGACCGTCGACGGTGAGGTAGGCGGCTTCCCGCTGGCTTTTCACAACCACTTCAATCTTGACCGTGTCCGGCAGAACCAACGGCCTGTTGGTCAGCGTATGCGCGCAGATGGGCGTGATGATGAAGGCGGCAACCGAAGGAATGATGATGGGACCGCCCGCCGCCAGCGAATAAGCCGTCGAGCCGGTGGGCGTCGAGACAATCAAGCCGTCGGACTTGTAGGTAGAGACAAATTCGCCGTCGATGTGGAGATCAAAGTCCAGGATGCGCGCGATGGCTCCCTTATTCAGCACCACATCGTTGAGCGCGAGAAAAGAGGCGATGGCCTCGTCGGCGCGGATCAGTTCACCTTCTATCTGGACCCGCCGCTCCGTGCGGAAGTTGCCGCTCAAGACCGCTTCGAGCGTGGCGTAAATCTCCTCGCGCGTAATGACCGTCAGGAAGCCCAACCCCCCCAGGTTGACCGCCAGGATCGGGACGGGCTTGCGATTGAGCGCGCGCGCCGTGGCCAGCAGCGTGCCGTCACCTCCCAGCACCACCAGCAGGTCGACTTGCGCGGGCATCTCATTGCGCGAGAGGCAGTGCTCCGTGGTCTCGAGGATCGAACCGGTCTCTCGATCCATAAATACTTCCACGTCGCGCTCG
>JAIQGA010000107.1 GCA_020072925.1 Terriglobia bacterium
AAAAAAACTTCTGGTGCGACGTGGGAACAGATTCTCCGCTGGATCCAGCCCTGGCTAACGAGAGCGACCGGCTGTTGCAGCTACTGCGGAACGAGATTTCAACGAATAGCATTTGACTCGACTTAACAGAGTAATACTAACTCCGTTAGTTGCTTCTTATCCGACGGGGTCAAGTCCTCCTTGACAGTCTTTGCAAAGACATCGAGGAAGTACACCACATCGGTCGTTGAGCGATAAAAGTAGATTACCCGGACACCGCCCCGTTTTCCCCTTCCTTGGCGACCCCGCCGTGCCTTCCGCACCCCACCGGTACCTGCCACGATGGGGTGTATTTCAGGATTCGCCACCACATGGAGTTCCATCGCGTTGCGTTCCTCGATGCTCAGGATCTTTTCCACCCGCTTCAGATAGACGCTGGTGTAGGCAATCGCCGCGCTCACCCGGGCAATATACGTCATTGACGTAGCCAGGTCAAGGGCCCCGCTCCCAGACTTGAACCCTCCGGGGGGGTGTGTTAGCCTTTGAGGGTGAAAGCATCTTCGCCGCGGAGGTGACACGCCCGTGAGCACCCCTACCGAGGCCATCCGGGAGCAATTGATGGCCAGCAGTCCAGAGTACCAACGGCTTCGTGAAGAACATGCCCGTCTGGCGATCCAACTCCAACAACTTGCCTCGAAACCGTACCTCACCGAGCAGGAACAGATCGAAGAGGTGCGGCTGAAGAAGCTGAAGCTGCGGGCGAAGGACCAGATGGAATCGCTGGTCCGGCAGTTCCAAGCCGCCTGACGGGTAAGCCGGCATCGCCACGAGTCGGGAATCTCCGGCTCGGTGGGCCACCGCGACCGCGCGTGTGTGGCCAGGTGGTGCGTTGCACCGATAAGGAAGGCCGACTCTAGGGGAGAGGTGAGTCGTGTGTCCGCCGCCCGGCGCTGGCAACCATCCTGCTCTCATCACGAGAGGCGAGAGGGCGCTGCTCCCAGCAGGGATTCGAACTGACACGTAAGGACCCATGGTCAAGGAGGGATACTGGTACGGGTTACCGCTGGTGTTGATTGCCGGAGGCCTGATGGGCGTTTGGCTACGCACCCGCAGTACCGGCCTCCTGGTCCTCGCCTTCCTTTTCCTGCTTCTGGCTTTCCTGGTTTTGAACTTCTTTCGAGACCCTGATCGTGAAATCCCCGCCGACCCGCAGGTGATCGTGTCGCCGGCGGACGGGAAAGTGGTGCAAGTGGCCGAGGAAACTCACGAGGGGCGGCCCGTCTCGCGACTCAGCATTTTCATGTCCCCTCTGGACGTGCACGTGAATCGCGCGCCGATCGCCGGTACGATCAAGGACGTTGCTTACCATCGGGGGCGCTTTCACGTGGCCTCGGAGCCGCGGGCGTCCCTGGAAAACGAGCAGAATGTCTTCACCATCCGAGGCGAGCAAGGCGAAGTCGTGGTAAAGCAAATCGCTGGAATCCTGGCCCGACGAATAGTATTCTGGAGGCGTCCCGGAGATCCCCTGGCGCGCGGCGAGCGCGTAGGCCTTATCAAGTTCGGCTCGCGTGTGGATGTTCTGGTTGACCCGACAGTCGAATGGCGCGTGCGCATCGGGGATCGCGTCCGGGCGGGGAGTAGCATTCTTGGAATCACTCGAAGTCAGCCCCCAACCCTTTAAGAAGGGGCGGCTAAGGCGCGGAGTCTACGTGCTGCCGAGTCTTTTCACGGTGGGCACGCTGGTGTGTGGCTACTTTGCGATTCTGTCTTCGCTGCGGGGCGTGCAGATGATGGCCACGGGGGGCATGGAAGGCCTGAGCCTGGTGGCATTCGATAACGCCGCCAAGGCCATCGGCTGGGCCATCCTTTTCGACGGCCTCGACGGCCGCATCGCCCGCCTCACCAACACCTCATCCGCCTTTGGCCGCGAGTTCGACTCCCTGGCCGACGTTATTACCTTTGGCATCGCACCCGCCATGCTGGCGTACGTGTGGGGGGTGCGCGGCGTGGAAAGCATCTTCGGCACCCAAGACGTCGAACTCCTGCGGCGCGCCGGCTGGATTGTGACCTTTGCCTATGTCATCTGCGGCGCCGCGCGCCTGGCGCGATTCAACATCGACACAGTCAAGCCCACCACCGACCGGCGCTTCTTTGTAGGCTTGCCGATTCCCGCTGCGGCGGGGGTCGTGGCGGCCGTGGTGCATTGGGCCAAAGCCCCGATCGGCCATTGGGGTTACGGCATCGCCTGGCTCGCCGGCGTGGCCCTCCTGGCCTTTCTCATGGTCAGCAAGATGCGCTATTACAGCTTCAAGACCCTGGACGTGAAGAAACGCCGGCCGTTTGTAGCCATCATTCTGATAGGCCTGATCGTCTGGGCCATCTTCGCCTATTCCGAACAAGCCTTGCTGACCTTGGCTCTCTCGTACGCTGTCTCGGGGATTGTGCTCCGAATCGTTTCCCGGCTGCGCCCCCATCCTCCCGCCCAAGAAGAGGTCCACGCGGCATGAAGCCCCAGAAAGAAGGTTACCGCGTCGCCGTCGTGGGCGCATCGTCCCTCCTCGGCAAGGAACTGATTACGGTTCTGGAAGAGCAACACTTCCCCGTCTCGCGCTTGGTGACGTTTGAGGCAGAGGACGAGGAACCGGACCTGCCGATCGTCGATCTGCGCGAAAGCTCCATGATCGCTATTGAAGACCGGGAGCTGAGCCCAGGCGACTTGGATTTTGCCTTTCTGGCAGGGCAGGTCCGTTCTATGCCTGCCTTTCTCAAGATCGTCGAGGGCCTTCAGAATGCCTCCGGCGACCGCGCGCCCTGCGCCATCATCGACCTGGTCGGCGAAGGCGAGATTGCTGGCGTGGGCACGGCGAGGTCTCTGAGCGTACCGTTCCTCGACCGGCTCTACCCAGCGGGCGGCGCGGAGGAAGGAGAATCGGCTTTCTTTATTTCTGCGCATCCGGCGGTGATCGCTCTCAGCACACTCTTATTGCGCTTGCAAGCTCGATTCCCGCTCCAAACCGCGGTCGCCAACGTCTTCAGTTCGGCGTCTGAAAGCGGCTCGCGGGGCATTGAGGAGCTGCAAAAGCAGACGGTGAACCTCTTGAGTTTCCAGAAGATCCCCCAGCAGGTTTTTGGCGCGCAACTGGCGTTTAACCTGCTCCCGCGGCTGGGGCAGGGCGGAACCGGCGAGCATGCCGCCCTCGAGAATCGCCTGTGTCACCAACTTCGACAATACCTCGGTGAACGTGTGCCTCTGCCCGCCCTGCGCCTGTTCCAGACCCCCGTGTTTCACTCGCTCGGCATCTCCCTTTATGTGGAAACCCGGGAAGTGGTCGAACCCGAGGCCCTGGCCGCGGCGCTCGCCGGCGACCGGGTACAAGTCCGTCGAGCCTCACAGGGCGCTCCGTCACAGGTCGAGGTTACGGGCTCTGACGAGATCCTGGTCGACACCGTCTCCGCGGATGCCACGCACCGCACCGGAGCGTGGATTTGGGCGGTGGCCGATCATCTCCGCCTCGCGGCGCTGAACGCCGTCGCGATCGCTGAGACCCTGCGCGGCCGGGCGGCATCCTCTTCAGGCAGGGACGCGCATTGATGAAGTTCGAAGGACGGACCGAAGTAAACGAACTCCGCAAGGTGATAAACGACCCCTCACCCAGCCCCTCTCCCCAAGGGAGAGGGTTAGGGTCCTGGTCTTTAGCCCTCTCCCTTGGGGAGAGGGTGGCCCGCAAGGGCCGGGTGAGGGGTTCGTGGTCAGTAACGCATGCACACTGTGACTTTACTTTCGAAGTTTACAATGGAATGCCGCCTGATGAGCCATGTCCCGCTCAGCCGGTGAGGGCCAGCCATTGTTGGCCGTCATTCGCGCGCTGGTGGGTTCGGTGTTCCACAAATCCATGCGATGATTCCGAAGTTCGGCATTCGGCCCCACTTCGTCTCTTGCTTCCTGCCTTCTGCCTACTGCTTTCTGCCTTCTGCCTTCTGCCCTCCTGCGGCTACCATGTAGCGGGGCGCGGAGATCGCTTGCCGCCCGACATCAAAACCATTGCCGTCCCCATTTTCCAAAACCAAACGTCCACCTACCGCATCGAGCAGCGGCTCTCCGCGGCGGTCACGCGGGAGTTCATCCAGCGCACGAAGTTCCGGATCTCGCCCGAGCCTAAAGGCGCCGACGCGGTGCTGAACGGGAACCTCAAGGATATCCGCTCCGGCGTCCTCACTTTCGACCTGAATACCGGCCGCGCGACCTCGCTGCAAATCCAGGTGACCGCCGACGTCAAGCTGGTGGATTTGCACAATAACAAGGTCCTCTTCTCGAATCCCAATTACGTCTTCCGGGAACAGTACCAGGTGAGCCAGTCGACCACGGCGCTTTTTGAAGAGGACCAGCCAGCCCTCGAGCGCCTCTCGCGCGACCTGGCCCGCACCCTGGTCACGGAGATCCTGGAGAACTTCTAGCCGCGTACCGGGTAGCCACGGCACGGTTTTTGTGCCGTGGGAATTTTCCGTGGAGGGTAATGCTAAACTGGCGGGGAAATGTAGCAATTTCGCGCTTGAGAAAAGCCCATGGCACCCAAACCGTGCCGTGGCTACTGCCTTCGGGCCGCAAACCTTCTTTGGAACGGCGGGTGCGGCGAGTTGCCGCTAGTACCCTTACAGTGAGCAATTTCGCGCATGCTCAGAGTGTCCCAGTGCAGGTCTAGTCCAATCAGTACAGCGAGTTAGATTCTCGTCGCCTTTTTGTCTTTGACTTACTTCTGGGCCCAAACTAAGATTTATGATTCAAGTCAATTCGCCATCCTAGTCTGTGGAGGTTTCGCAATGCCAGTTAAGGTTGGAATCAACGGTTTCGGGCGCATCGGGCGCAACCTGCTCCGCAGCGCCATCAACGACAAGGACCTCGAGTTCGTTGCGGTCAATGACATCACCGACCCCAAGACTCTGGCCCACCTGCTGAAATACGACTCGGTTTTCGGCACGCTCGACGCCGACGTGAGCTACGGCGAGGACTGCGTCCGGGTCAACGGCAACTCGATCCGCGTCTTCAAAATCAAAGACCCCGGTGACATCGACTGGTCATCGCTGGGCGCGCAGGTCGTGGTGGAGTCCACCGGCCTATTTACAAAGGCGGAAGATGCCAAGAAGCATCTGAAGGGGAGCATCAAGAAGGTCATTATCTCCGCTCCCGCGAAGGGTGAGGACATCACGATCGTGCTAGGCGTCAACGATAAGGCTTACGATCCTGCCAAGCACCACATCATCTCAAATGCTTCCTGCACCACAAACTGCCTCGCGCCGGCCGCCAAGGTGGTGCACGACAGCTTCAAGATCCTGCGCGGATCCATGACCACGATTCACTCCTATACGAATGACCAGCGCATTCTGGACTTACCGCATAAGGATCTGCGCCGGGCGCGCGCTGGCGCCCTTTCCATGATCCCCACGACCACGGGCGCAGCCAAGGCCATAGGCTTGGTGCTACCCGAATTGAAAGGAAAACTGGACGGCTATTCGATGCGCGTCCCCACGCCGGATGTTTCGGTCGTGGACCTCGTCACCGTCGTCGAGAAACCGACCACGGTCGAGGAAGTCAACGCCGCTTTCAAGCGCGCCGCCGAGGGACCCATGAAGGGCATCCTCCAGTACAGCGAGGAGGAACTGGTCTCGCGGGACTTTCTCGGCAACCCGCACTCGTCCATCATCGATGCGGCGTTTAACAAGGTGATCGACGGTACATTGGTGAAGGTCACGGCGTGGTACGACAACGAGTGGGGCTACTCCTGCCGCGTTCGCGACCTGATCAAGTTTGTCGCGGCGAAGTTCTAAAGGCATGCACCGCGCCTCGGGAGTCGAAACAACAAGAAGGCAGCGGGAAGCAGGCACAAGGCGCGGGGGATCGCGGGTGAAACAACCCTTTCGCCTAAGACCGTAATTGTGCGCCGTGGCAAATATGCAGGACTTCGACGGCCTGTTCTTTCACGCGGTAGGCCGCAATGAAGGGAAGAGGCGTAAGCACGAGTTCGCGAGTCCCGGCTTCACGTCCCATGCGTCCGCGGTAAGGCATCGTCTTCAACGAACGGATGGTCCGGTAAAGCTTAAGGATCGTCGGTCGTGCGAGTTGGGGATGGTGTTCTGTGAGGTAGTCCTTGATATGCTCCAAGTCAGCCGCGGCGGCAAGAGTCCAGCGGATGCGCATTACGACCGGAACATCCGTTCGATGCGGGCGTCCATCTCTTCTTCTTCCACAAACTCACCACGTTCGGCTTGTTCGATGCCTTTGCGCACGGCGGCGCGAAACCGGGCGTCTTCCTCAAGCAACCGCAAGGCGGCGTCTTTTACGAGTTGTTCGGCGTCCTTGCCGGCGTGCGCGGCAACTTGTGAAAGTTGCGCTTCCTCTTCGGGCGTAAAATGTACTTCCATGAGCAGAGTTTAGGCCGCCCGCTCGCTCCTGTCAAGCGAGGGCAGAGACACGTCTCGCGGGGCAGCCAATTACTCACAAAGGACACTCGACTTCTCGCCGCGGAGGGTTACGATGCCTAAGCTTTCTGTTCGCGATTTAGATTTGAAGGGAAAACGCGTTTTCATGCGCGTGGATTTCAACGTGCCGCTGAACGACGCCTTCGAAATCACCGACGACACGCGGATTCGCGCCTCGCTGCCTTCCATTCAGTTGGCGCTGGAGCGCGGCGCGCGGCTAGTCCTTTCTTCGCATCTCGGCCGGCCGAAGGGAAAGCCGAATCCCAAGATGAGTCTCAAGCCTGCCGCGGTGCGCCTGGGGCAACTGCTCGGGAAGCCCGTAGCCTTTGCTGCGGACTGCATCGGGCCGGAGGTAGAAAAGCAGGCCGCCGCGCTCATGGACGGCGAAGTGTTGCTGCTCGAAAACCTGCGCTTCCATCTCGAAGAGGAGAAGAACGACGCCGGGTTCTCCCAAAAGCTCGCGGCGCTGGCCCAGGTGTATGTCAACGACGCCTTCGGCTCCGCGCATCGCGCCCATGCCTCGACGGAGGGCATTACGCATTTCCTCTCGCCCGCGGCCGCCGGCCTGCTCATGGAGAAGGAATTGGAATACCTCGGCAAGGCCGTGCAGAACCCCGAGCGGCCTTACGTCGCCATCGTGGGCGGAGCGAAGGTCTCCGATAAGATCGAATTGCTCCAGAACCTGATGAAGTTCGCCGATGTCGTGCTCATCGGCGGCGCCATGGCCTACACCTTCCTGAAGGCGCAGGGGGTGAGCGTGGGCCAGTCACGGGTCGAAGAGGACAAGCTTGACTTGGCGCGCGACCTCCTGAGTTTTGCGCAGCGGCGCACGATTGATTTTCTTCTGCCCAAAGACCACGTCGTGGCGGAAAAGCTGGACGCCGCTTCCCCCGCCGAGGTCGTGAACACGGAGAGCATTCCTTCCAACCGTCTGGGGCTCGATATTGGCCCCGCCACGCGCGCCGCTTATGCCGCGGAGATCGCGCGCGCCAAGACCATCGTCTGGAACGGCCCCATGGGCGTCTTCGAAATTGACCAGTTCGCCGAGGGCACGCTGGCTATGGCCCGCGCCGTCGCGGCGTCTTCGGCGGTCTCGATTGTCGGCGGAGGCGACTCGGTGGCGGCCGTCCATAAGGCCGGCGTCGAGGCTAGGATTTCACACATCTCCACCGGCGGCGGCGCCTCGCTTGAATTCCTCTCCGGGCTGACGCTTCCTGGAGTGGCAGCGCTCACGGACAGGTAGGCAGCGAGCGGTCGGCAGAAAGCCTATGACCCTCGTCCGATGTTAGTTGCGTGTTGTCTGTCACGGACAGGGCGATGGTTCGCTTCGGGACCTGCCCTCTGATAAGATGGGAGCAGGTATGGAGGTTTGGCATGAACACGGCGAGGGATAAGGGAGCCCATTACCTTGACCGCATCGTCCGCGACCGGCAAATCTGTGGCGGCCAGCCGGTGTTCAGGGGAACGCGAGTCACCCTGCGAACCGTGTTGGCGAGCCTCGCGGAAGGCGATTCCATCGAGGAAATCCTCGCGGAATTCCCCACCCTCAAGCGGGAGGATGTACGCGCGGCCATCGCTTTTGCGGCGGCTTCTGCTGAGGAGGACCTTCCTGTGCCTGCCACTCCTCAGATTCGATGAAGATCAAACTCGATGAGAACTTGCCTTCGCGATTGGCGTCACGGCTGGCTGCGATGGGCCACGACGTTCAAACCGTCGTGGGGGAAGGAATCGAAGGCAACCCCGATCCGGCCGTCTGGGAAGCTGCACAGCGCGAAGCACGTTTCCTGATTACCCAAGATATGGACTTTTCCGACGCGCGACGCTTTGCGCCTGGGACACATCATGGCATCTTGCTGATCCGTATGCACACCCCCAGTTGGCGAGCCCTGGCCGCACGAGTGGGAGACCTGTTTGAAGCGGAGGAGACCGCCAAGTGGGCGAGGTGCTTTGTGGTGGCCACAGAAAGCAAGGTCCGGGTGCGACGACCAGCGTAGCTGCCCTGACGGCCAAGGAGGCGCAAACCATAAAATATTAGGCAGCAAGCGGTAAGTGGTCCGCTCTGACGGGGAAGTTGAGAGTAGGAGACGAAAATGAAAGGCTCGGAAAGCAGTGGGGGGAGCCACAGAGTAAAGAAGCTTGGGGACGCAAAAGGAGACGAGGCAACCCAAGAGCGCTGCAAGGCCATATTAGAAACCATCGCGCCCGGCAGGGTGAAGTACTGGCCTAGTGGAAGGGACTATTATATCGAACTGCCTCGTGGTGGAGGTGCGTGGTGGGTTTACTTGCGTCGCTGGTCCGAAGGACGTATAGCGATTTACATATATCCCGGTAACACGGTCAGGCAGGCAAGGAAGTTTTTCGAGAGCACGAGAAAGCAGGAGTTTCTCGGCCTCAACCGCAAGGGTTGGAAAATCCGACCATATCTTTGCTTTGGCTTTATTGCATGGGGTCGGCTCGCGCACGGGAACAAACTAAGCCCTGAGCAGTACTTTGATTATTGGGCATCGGAAGAAATTAGGCAAATTCGCAGGGAAGATAACGGCTTTGAGGATCTTTCGCAGCGGCTCCGCGCGCGCCGGCTGATTGATGCAAAGGGCCAACGCGAGATAGAGGAAGATTTCATCAAAACCAAAAGGGATTTCATGAATGTGTGTCCCGGGTTCGAACTCATCTATGCGTGGCGGCGGGCGGAAGCCAACAGGCTCGATCGCGATCAACGATTCGTCGACGCAGTGCGTGCTCGAACCGACGAGGCCCTTAGGGGACGCCACAAAATAAAGTTTACTTCTATCGGCTCTTGTAGTATGTTCGCTTTGTGATGGGTCAAGCCGATGCGCTTATGTTGAAAGTGCTGGGCGCACTGAACGAAGCCCAGGCGCGCTGGTTCGTGGCCCGCGAAGTGCTCGCGCGGGGACGGGGCGCCCTGAAGGCGATGCACGAAGCTACGGGCCTCTCTCGTCCCACGATTCTGAAGGGCATTCGGGAGTTGCGGGCGAAGAAGGGATTGCCCACCGGGGAACGAGTCCGGCGGCCCGGCGGGGGGCGGAAACGGCTGGAGGCGCTGGACCCGGGATGGGAGCGTGCCCTGGATCGGATCATGGACGAGAATACCGCGGGCGACCCGATGAGTTTGCTGCGCTGGACGAACAAGTCGACGGCGCGGATTGCGGAAGAACTGACCCGCCAAGGGCACCCGACGAGCGACGAGACGGTGCGGAGGAGATTGCGGGAGTTGGGGTACTCGCTGCAGGCCAATGTCAAAACCCAAGAGGAAGGGTGGGGAGCCGGCAGGGATGAGCAGTTCCGCTACCTGAACCGGCAGGTGAAAAAGTATCTGGCCCGCGGCGAACCCGTTTTGTCCATAGACGCCAAGAAGAAGGAACGCGTCGGGAACTTCAAAAACAGCGGTCAAACCTGGCGTCCGAAGGGGGAGCCGCTGGAAGTCAATGTCTACGACTACCCGCACCTGGGGGAAGGCCCGGCGATTCCCTACGGGGCTTACGATGTGCGTCGCAACCAAGGCTTCGTCAATGTCGGGATGTCGCACGAGACGGCGGAGTTCGCCGTGGAGAGTCTGCGCCGCTGGTGGAAGCTCTTCGGGCGGCGGCACTATCCCCAGGCCCGACTCCTGCTGCTGTGTGCCGACGGTGGGGGCGGTAACGGGGCTCGCAATCGGGCTTGGAAATATCACCTGCAACAATTCGCCGACCAGAGCGGCTTGGAAGTGACCGTGTGCCACTATCCCCCGGGAACCAGCAAGTGGAACAAAATTGAGCACCGCATGTTTTCCTACATCAGTGTGAACTGGCAGGGACGGCCGCTGGTCAGCTACGAGACGGTCGTCAACTTGATTGGGGCAACGCGAACGAAGACCGGCTTGCGCATCAAGGCGGCGCTGGACACCCGGCAGTATGAGGCCGGGGTCAAGATTTCCGACGCGGAGATGGAACGAATTAACCTTCGGCCTCACAGCACCAATCCGTCCTGGAACTACACGATTTCGCCAAGGGGTAGCCTTGGCGAAAAGTAAATGTTATTTTGTGGAGCCTCCTTAGAACATGGGGACAGACCCTTTAGATCACTTTCTGCCTACTGCCGACTGCTTGCTGCCGACTGCCTACTTCTAGCCAAGGACGGAAACTATGCGGACACCTGTAATCGCTGGGAACTGGAAGATGTACAAGAACATCGCCGAGGCGGTGGATTTCGTCGAGAAGATCAAGCCTATTGCGGACAAGGCCGCGCACTGCGAAGTGGTCATTGCACCGCCTTTCACGGCCCTCGCCGCTGCCACCAAGGCGGCCAAAGGCAGCAAGGTCAAAGTCGCGGCGCAGGACGTTCACTGGGACAAGGAAGGCGCGCACACGGGCGACATCTCGCCGGGAATGCTCTTGGACGCCGGGTGCACGCACGTGATTATTGGCCACTCAGAGCGTCGCCACGACCACGGCGAGACCGACGAGCAAGTAAATCGAAAGCTGAAGGCGGCGCTGGCCGCGGGTCTCGCGGCCATCGTCTGCGTGGGCGAGACGCTCGCCGAGCGGGAGGCGGGCCAAACGCGCGAAGTGCTCGAGCGCCAAATTCGCGACGGCTTGGCCGGGTTGACCCCCCCGGAGTTTTCCCGTATCATGATTGCTTACGAACCCGTCTGGGCTATTGGCACGGGTCGCACGGCTACGCCGGAGATGGCGGCGGAGAGCCACCGACAGATTCGGGACTTGGCTCGCAACGAGTTCGGTGAGGCGGAAGCGGCGGGCGTCCGAATCCTTTACGGCGGCAGCGTGAAGCCCGAAAACATTGGCGGATTGATGGCCCAGGAGGAGATTGACGGCGCGCTGGTCGGCGGGGCGAGCTTGAAAGTTGATTCGTTTGCCGCGCTCATCAACTTTCCGCGCTAGGCAAGTTCGGAAGGACTGGAAAGGTTCGAATGATTACGTTGATCGAAATCCTGCATATTCTGGTGAGCATCCTGCTGATCGGTGTCGTCCTCCTGCAAGGCGGCGAGAACGTGGACATCACCGCCGCGTTTGGCGGCGTCAGCCAGGCGGCGTTTGGACCGCGCGGTTCGGTAACCTTGCTTGCCAAAGTCTCATGGGTTCTGGGCGCGATTTTCATGGTGACCTCCATCACCCTGGCGGTCTACGCCTCGAAGCATCCCTCGGGCGCGGGCGGTATGCTCCAGAACGCGCCCACGAAATCGGCGCCGGCCACGCCCGGGCCGGCGAAGAAGTAGCGTTCAGCCATCAGCTTTCAGCGGGAATTGTCTGCCGGTTCTACTGAGAGCTGATTGCTGATCGCTGACAGCCTCGATTACGCGGAAGTGGCGGAATTGGCAGACGCACCAGCTTGAGGGGCTGACGGTCGCAAGACCGTGGGGGTTCGAGTCCCCCCTTCCGCACCATACCACCCTCTATCTTCCTGGAATGTTCCAAGGAGCCTTGTGGTAGACTGAGCGCGCATTGACCGCTGCGGGGTCGGCGTCATGGTCGCTGTGGTTGAGAGCAAGCAAAAGCTGCGGGAAATCTGCCGGGTGGCCGCGCGCGTCTTCTACGAGAAGGGCTACGACGGCGCCTCCATGCAGGAAATCGCCGAGGCTGTGGGCCTGACGAAGGCGGGCCTTTACCACCACGTGGGCAGCAAGGACCGCCTGCTTTTCGAGATTGTCAACTACGGCATGGATATTCTGGATGAGACCGTCCTCCAGGAAATCAAGGGCATCGCCGGCCCTCGAGAGAAGCTCCGCCGGCTCATTGTTGGCCATATCGATTTGATTGTGCGCGCGCGCGATCAGGAGATCACGGTGATTCTCCACGAAAACCGGTCGCTGCGCGGGGCTTTCCGCAAGAAGATCAACGTGCGCAAGAAAGCGTACATCCAGTTTCTCGAAGACCTGATCGCGCAGGTCCAGGCGCAGACAGGCCGGCAATTCGTGACGCCGCGCCTGGCGGCGTTTGCACTTCTGGGCATGATCAACTGGCTTTACCAGTGGTACAACCCCGAGGGTCCGATTAAGCAGAATGAATTGGCCCAGGGCTTTGCCGACTTCTTTTTCCGCGGGCTGCTGGGAAGCGCTTGAATTTTCCCCAAAAAGCCGACAGCCGCCTCAGGCCGCGCGCGGGGCAGAATCTGATTGCTCCGGCAAGGGCCGAGGTTTGGCTTTGAGAGCGATAAGTTGCTGAATGTCGCGGAAATCCTGCGTCGAGCTGACCTTGATGTAGAGCCAGCACCCTTCATAAAATCTCTTGGCAGTCTCCAGCACGTGGCGTGCATTCGACCCCAGCTTAAGTGCTTCCGCTTTCTTGAGCAGCGATCGGCCCACTACGACGTTGGCGAACAATACGTTTCGACCCGGGAAGAGATACAGGAGAGTCTTGCCGCTCCTGCGGTAACGCTGCGCCCACCCGTAGTTCGCCCCGCCAAAGACCAGTTCTCCCTCAACCTGATAATTCTCCCGCACGTAATGATTCAGCTCCTCCCAGCGCTTCTGCCTCGGCCCCAGGGCCGCGAAGATTTCTTCCATAGAAGGACAGTGATTGCGATCGGTGAAGATGCCTTTGCTCATGGAGCATCTCCTCAGCGAGGATTTGGTCCTGGATTGTAGCCCCAGCCCCGGGGTGAAACAATCTGGCGCGCTCCATGCCTGAGGTCTTCGGCCGTTGTGGCCTCCCCGAGCGCGTGTTAGCATGGTGGCCTTCGAAACCTTGCACAGGAGACAACACGCTCTTATGGCGACTCTCATCGTGGCGTTTCAGGGCGAGCGCGGCTCATTCAGCGAAGAGGCAGCGTACAAGTTGCTCGGCCACCGCATCCGCATCCTGCCCTGCGAAACCTTCGCCGCTACGTTTCAAAACGTGGCAAACGGCAAGGCCCAGGCCTGCCTGGTTCCGATCGAGAACACGCTGGCGGGCTCGGTGTATGAAAACTATGACCTGTTGCAGTCGAACGCGCTTCACATCGTCGGCGAAGTGAGCCTGCGCATCGTGCACAATCTGATTGCCCTGCCGGGAACATCCCGCAAGGATGTGCGGCAGGTATATTCGCACCCTGTGGCGCTGGCGCAGTGCGGCCGGTTTTTTGCACAGCACCCGCAGATCGAGCGGATTCCGTTCTACGACACGGCGGGGGCGGTGAAGATGCTGGCCGAGCGGCGGATGCGAGGGGCCGCGGCGATTGCCAGCCGTATTGCGGCGGACGTCTACCACGCGCGCATCCTGGCCCGGCACCTGGAAGACCACCACGAAAACTTCACACGCTTCCTCCTGCTTTCCAAAACGCGCAAAGTCTCGCCCCGGGCCGACAAAGTCTCCATCGTCTTTTCGACGCGCAACGTGCCCGGCGCGCTTTACAAGTGCCTCAGCGTTTTTGCCCTGCGCGACATCGATCTCTCGAAGCTCGAATCGCGGCCCTTGCGCGGGAAGCCCTTCGAGTATTTCTTCTACGTGGATTTTCTGGGCAACATCAAAGAGGAGCGTTGTCGCAACGCCCTCGCACACCTCGGCGAAGTCACGAACTTCCTGCGGGTGCTGGGTTGCTACGAAAGTGCGAGGAAATAGCGCAGGATGTTAGTTGTCCGTCGTCCGTTGTCTGTGGTCAGTTGTTCTTGGTCGATTCTCTACTCCGTCGCACTCGCTTTCTTCCTGCAACGGACAACGGACGACTGACAACGGACAACCGACCCCTAATCCCTAACCCCTGATCCCTAATCCCTCCTCTCACCAGGCTAACGCGTACCTCCACCCGCGGATATCCGCGCCGCCTTTGATGACCCCGGTGGCGGGATCGTACTCGATCATGGTCGGCGCGGTCGGATTGCTCCAATCGCCTCCCAAAACGAGTTTGTGCCCTCGCGTGCGGAGTTCGTCGAGTACTTTGGCGGGGATGCGGCTTTCGACGTCGAGCGCCAGCGGTTGATCGCTGTGATCGTCGAAGGAGCTGTACATCGCCTCGGAATTGAAGCGCGGCGCCTCCACCGCCTCCTGCGGATTCATGCCGAACTCGACGACGTTCAGGAAAATCTGGAGAAGCGTCTGGTCCTGGCTGTCGCCACCGGGCGTCGAAAACACCAGCCAGGGTTTGCCCTCGCGGAGCGCGAGCGAGGGCGTCAGCGTGATGCGCGGGCGCTTGTGCGGCGCGAGTTGGTTAGGATGACCCGGCGTCAGGACATAACTCTGAGCGCGCTGGGTGAGCGCAATGCCGGTGTCGCCCGCGATGACCGCGGGAATCCAGCCGCCGCTGGGCGTGGCGGAAAACATGTTGCCCGCCGCGTCGATGACGTTCACGCAGGTGGTGTCCTGATGCGCGCCGTTGCGATGCGAGAGCCGCGCGTGCGCGAATTCCGCCGAGGCGCGGGCCTGCATGTGAATCGGGTCGCCCGGAATGTGCTCGGTGGAAGCCTTGACAGGATTGATGAGCGGCCGGCGCAGCTTGGCGTAGTCCTTCGAAATCAGCGCCTCGGGAATCTGGCTGAAGGCCGGATCACCGTAGTAAGCATCGCGGTCCGCGTACCCGAGCTTTTCCGCCTCGACTACGGTATGAATGTAATCGGCGGAATTGTGCCCCATCGCTTTGAGGTCGAAACCCTCGAGCAAGTTGAGGTTCTCGAGAAACACCGGGCCCTGCGTCCAGAAACCGCACTTGAATACTTGCACGCCGCGATATTCGGTGGTCAGCGGCTGCTCGACCTGCGCGTGGTACGCGGCAAAGTCGCCGGCCCGGAGCAGGCAGCCCGCTCCCTCGCAGAAATCACTGATGCGCTGGGCGATCGGCCCGCGATAGAAATACTCGCGCACCGCTTCGATGGCGGCGACGCGCCCGCGGCTGGCGTTTTCGCGGTCAACTTGCGCGAGGGACTCGAGCGTGCGCGCCAGGTCGGCCTGCACGAACAATTCGTCTTCCTTGGGAATTCGGCCCCCCGGGTAATAGACCTTCGCGGTGCTCGGCCATTTCTCGGCCACCGGCTTGGCGCGCGCCAGAGCCCCGGCCACGACGGCGTTGAGCGGAAAACCCTGCGCCAGTTCGATGGCGGGCTGGAGAACCTCGTGCGCACTCAGCGTCCCGTATTTCTCGAGCGCCAGCAGCAGCGAGTCCTCCACGCTCGGAACGATGGCGCTGAGGGGGCCAAAGGCAGGAATGATTCCGCCTCGCGCGGCGCCGATGGTGCCCATGGTCAGTCGCCGAGGATCATCGGGACTCAGATGCTCGTAGTAATCCACCGTCGCCAGTTCCGGCGCAATGCCCGCGCCGTTAATCGCGACGACGGGCCCGTCTTTGACCTTGATGAGGATGGGGCATTCTCCCCCCGAAGCAAAGGAGGTCATCTCCACGACCGACGCGGCGAAAACCGCGGCGACTCCCGCGTCCACAGCGTTGCCGCCCTTTTCGAGCATACGCAATCCCGCTTCCGCCACCAGGGGATGACCCGCGGCGACGACGCCGCGCTTGCCCGCCACCACCGGCTTCAGCGTCCGGGCCCCGCTCAAAAGACCCGGAAGAAATAAGCCCGCACCCAGCGCCATCGCGCATGTCCTCGCCAAAAATCCTGGAATCGCCATCATTGTTCCTCCTGCCCAAAATGGTTCGAGGGAATGAGCCGAAATGGTCTCGGAAAAGGCGCGAGGTGTCAAGCCAGTTTGGTGCTGTGTCCATCAGCTCGACAACGAAGCGACAGCGCCCGCGAACGCGACCTCACGTAAGCGAATTGAGAAAAGTTACAAACGACCGCTCACCCCTGCCCCTCTCCCCAAGGGAGGGGGTTGAGGTTCTGGTCTCTCACCCTCTCCCCTGGGGAGAGGGTGGCCCGCAAGGGCCGGGTGAGGGGTCGAGAGAATCACGGCGAATCCCGCCAGGACAATCTTTCCTCTTGACAATCTAGAGGAAGGGAGTACCCTCATCTCGATCATCTAGAGGAGAGACCGTGAAAGCCACCGACCTGGTCCAAGGCACCCTGGACATGC
>JAIQGA010000108.1 GCA_020072925.1 Terriglobia bacterium
ATAATGCCTCATTTGAGGCAGCTCATCCCGGTATCGGCCTCTGTATCCGCCGCAAGTCGTAGTAGGCGCTGAACCCTGCGTGCGCCGCGAGTGGAAGCCCGGATGCAAGCCTCTCCTCGAAACCTGCGAGTAGTAACGCCTCTGAGCTCTCGCAGCAACTGCGCAGGCTGGCTGACGGTGTCGCCCGGCTCGTGGATGAAATGGAGTTTCGATTTCTATACGATGCAAAACGAAAGCTGTTTTCAGTTGGGTATGACGTCAAATCGAAGCGCCTGGCACCCTATTCTTACGATCTCCTCGCTTCAGAGGCGCGCACGGCGGTCCTGTTGGCCATCGCGAAGGGCGACGTCCCGCAGGAGGCGTGGTTTCATCTGGGGAGGACGCAGACCCTCTATCGAGGCGAACGTGTACTCCTCTCATGGAGTGGCACGATGTTTGAGTATCTGATGCCGACGCTCTGGATGCGGTCCTATCCGGGCACCATCCTGGACCATACGGCGCGTGCCGCGGTCCGGTGCCAGCAGAAGTATGCTCAGACGGCGCACTGCCCCTGGGGCATCTCCGAAGCCGCCTACAGCAACCGAGATCATCAGGGCTCCTATCAGTATCACGCCTTCGGCGTCCGGGAACTGGCTCTTGATCCACACGCGGCGATTGACCTCGTGGTTGCTCCGTATGCCAGCTTCCTGGCTTTGGCGGTGGACCCCTTCGCCGCCACTCGGAACCTTGCGGCCATGGAAAGGCTGGGCTGCCTGGGCGCGTATGGATTCTACGAATCCTGTGAATGCAGGCCAGCGGGAAAGTACGCGCAGAGCCATTGCCAGCCGATCCGCTCCTGGATGGCGCATCACCAGGGAATGATTCTCCTGGCGCTCTGCAATCTCTTCGACGAATCTTCCATTCGCAAATGGTTTCATCACGAGCCCAGAGTCTTGGCGACGGAACTTCTCCTGCATGAAAAAGTCCCGCTCATGGCAACCGTCGAGGCCAACCCTCTGCGGCCGCACTCTCCGGCCGGCTTCGCCAGCGGGCAGCGTCACTCCACGCCCGCTTTTGGGAAGTAAGCTCGGCACCACGCGCTGCTGGCCGGAGCGTTCCCCCCTGGCGCGCTGCTTTCCTCTCCCCCCAATCTTTCTGAAATCTGTGGCTAGTAACGGGTCTTCTCTCCGGAGGCGCTCCTTTCCCTCGATCCCAACTCCCCTCGGAGACCGGACCCGTTCGGCGTTTTCTCACGGCTTGGTAAGGAAGGCAGCCCAGTAAACGACTTGGGGCGGAAGGAACCTTTCTCAACGAGGGTGAACTGGAATCGTGTACTGGAACGCGGAAACCGGTATCCGCTGATCGGATACCCCGATTTCGGCGCCAGAGGCGTTTTCCCCAGCGACGTCGATTCTTGGGGGGCTGAACAGAACTTGCAGGGGGGAAGTAGGCGAGGGGTTTAGGACGAGCCCGACGAAATACAGCGCGCGCTGGACGTCCAGATCGCTCATGAACCAATCCCACACATCCCCGGTCCGCAAGTTTTCGGCGCTAAGCAGTGTGATGCCGACGTCAATACCGATCACCTTCCTGCTCACCCATCCTGTAGACGGATTGAAGGCGTCCGCGAATCCATATCGGCCGTAGATCTTCTTGCCGTACTGCACCAGCATGGTCCGCAGCGCCGGAATGCAGATTTCGGGAGCGAACATCAGCGAACCCGCAGCCGCGCTGGGCACCACCGTTCCATCGATGCGTGAGTCGCGAGGCATGTCGCCCCAGGCGACGTAACCATTCGGGCTGTCCGAGGCGGTGACCCCCCACACGTTTGCGGAATAACCGGGGAAATGTTGCGAGAGGTCGATCGCAGTCGCCCGTTGCGCGCGCGTAGCCGCCACTGCATTGGCGAAGAAGTTGACGTGCGGAACGAATCGGTCCAAGAGCGGGTTTCGAGCATAGACGTAGTTGCGCAGGTCCAGCCAGGCCTGTGAGTACTGGTGGGTAAAAAGAGGCCCTCCACCAATGAAGGTGTACCCCGCGTCGTCCACGATGGGAAGCTTCCAGGCATGCCACGCGTCGGGCGAGATAGGATGGGTTGGAGATCCGATGGCCAGCGTGTAGAGAATTTTCGCTTCACTGTATGTATCCCATCGATAGGGAAGAAAGCCCGTTTCAGGCTTCCACCCGTGCGAAAGGAATACCCGGCTTCCATTCAGCATCCACGGAAAATCCACACGATCGTAAATCAAGGTCGACAGCCGGACGATTTCCGGGTCGTTTGCGAACGCCTGCTGCGTCGTCAAGATTCCGGCCAGAAGCAAGGCGGTATCGATCGAGGACACCTCACTGTCCCATCGTCGCTCCCCGGTCTTCGCGTCCAGAAAGTGGAAGAACCATCCATGCTCCCGCGGCGCTTTTTCGGCAAAGAAACGCAGCGTGGTGAGAATTCGCTGGCGCGCCACCTCGGGACTGATCCAGCGATGCTGGGCGGCGATGCAGTCGGCCGTCAATCCGAAGCCCGTGGCGGCAATGCTGGCCACGTTCCGGTGTCGGGGATCATCATCAGGTTTGCCGGTAACCAGGGCGCGGTCCATCACGAGACCCGTGTGGGGGTCGGTTTGCTCCCAGAAATACCGGAATGACCTCCGGGAAATATCGTCCAGGAGATAGGTATCGAGTTTCGACACGCGGAACGAGGAAGGATTGTCCGGTGTCGCCCCCCAAAGACGAGGCGTGGCAACTCCTGCGAATAAGACTGATCCCAGCAGAACCCCGTGGAAGACCAGGGCGCGGACGCTCCGCGACCCGGATTTCAACGCCCTGCGGAACCGCGGAGAAACTTCGTTAGGAACGAACTTTGAGCTCTGTCTTGCCTCCATGCCAGATTCCACTCCCCCTCAATTTCCTTGCACCGAACGGCCCGCAGGCCCGCGACCTGGAAACCTTTTCCCGATCCACTGTCGCGACCAGTCTAGCTCATCTGCCTCTGTCGAAGGGAACGGGATTGTCCCGCCGGAGCTTCCTATCCGTGGAGGGAAAACAGGGGCTGTAATGGGAAGGTACACCGAAATTCCGATTCTAACGCGAGCCTGCGCAGGTTCTGGAGCCAGCAATGGGTCGTTATGGAATGCGCGTCTCTGTGTTGACTAAATTCGAGCGTTAGATCTCCCTCCTCCAACTGGGCGCTCTTACACTTATAATTCTAACAACAAACGCGCTACAGTACAAACGACGCGGCCCGTCCGGTAGATTAAGGGTAGTCAATTTCTTCTGCGTGAGGTCGGCTTGCGGCAGAGATTTCTGGGGAGCGGGGCTTGGGGGGAAGTGTCCATTTGCATGCACGCGGTTAACCCGCTTTACGAATCTATTGAATTCTTGGTCATTTCATTGCTGCTTTTCCAAAGAGAGTCTCACACCCTTCTGGCCCATATGTTTTCCTCTTTATATCTGGCCTGTTTAAACATGGTCGGGAAAATTCCTGCAACCGCGGCAACACCGAGGGCGAGAAGTGCACCGTCGAGGTTTGGCTTGGTCACCATGAGGAAGACGATGCCCAGGGCGATGGCGATCCGCAAGCGCATTGAAACTAGGAGAACAGGATCGCGTAATCGTGCAATCAGCTCTTTCGTCAGTTCTGCGTTTTCGTCGGCGCACAGCCGCCGGATTTCTTCCATCCGTCTCCTTGTGAGCGTGACCGCAATGCCCCCGATCGAAAACATTCCTGCCAGCGCGGCCCAAATCCAAGGGTCGCGCCAAGCTTCCATTCTCGATGCCAGGTACCCGCCGGAAAGGAGGACCACGAGCATTGAGGCCATATTCACGGGGGGGAGGCTGGAGGACATCTTGATACTCAGGGAAGCCTGAGCCGAGGAACCGGTGCGATGCATTTGCCGCAGGCTGCTCCACTCGATGGCGAGTGCCATGAATAAGGTCAGGGCGCCAACTATATGCACGAACAATACAGCAGAATAGAACGACATGGGATGTCTCCTGAAAATGAGCGATTCCGAAGTCTTAGTGAGCTCCGGCGACAGTCCCCCTCGGCGGCTTCTTCATGAGAAATACAAGCGGGATCACCACCAAGGAGATAACCGCCAAAATCCAGAAATTATCGATGTACGCCAGCATCCCGGACTGCCTGAGAATCAGGCCGTAGAGCTGTCCGAAGGCTTGGTGCTGGGCGGTCACACCACTTGCCGAAGCGAAGAGGTGACTCGTCCCTTGAATTGCATTGCGAAATCCGGGACTCAGGAAGGTAGTGCGCGCCGTCAGCACGCTCTGATGAAACTGTGCGCGCCTCGCCAATTGTGTGGTTACGAACGAAATGCCCACACTGCCCCCGATGTTGCGCGCCAGGTTAATCAGTCCTGACGCGGCATTGTTCTTCTCTCGCGGTAGGTAGGCATAGGCCGCCGTGTTAATGGGTATGAAAAGGAATGCCAGTCCCGAAGCCTGAAATATGCGCGCCAGAGCCAGCGTCCGGAAGTCCACATCCAAATCGAAGCGATGCGCCATCCAAAACATGGATATCCCCAACAACAACAGTCCGAAGGCAATCATCACGCGCGCGTCAAATCGTGAGAGCAGAAGACCCACCAGGGGCAGAAGGAGTATCAGGGCAAAGCCTCCCGGCATCAGCACGAGTCCGGCCAATTCGGCCGTGTAGCCCAGCAGTGTCTGGGCCAATTGCGGGATCAGAACCGTCGTCCCGTAAAGAACGAAACCGACGAGGAACAGCATCACGCAAGACATCAGGAATGTTCGGTCCGTAAACAAACGCACCTCAATGATCGGGTGCTTGCGACTCATTTCCCAGAAGAAGACCGCGACCAGACAAACAGCCGAGATGATCGCGAGGACAACAATGTAATGGGTCGAGAACCAGTCCTCGCGCTGGCCCTTATCCAGGAGAACCTGCAATGCCCCCAGTCCCAGCGCCAGCAGCCCGAAGCCGATGTAATCTACCTTGACACCCCCGCTGCGCTTTCCCTTAAGCCATGGGGGATCGGCCACAAGCAGTGTCGTCAGAAAAACGGAAAAGATCCCGATGGGGATGTTGATGAAAAAGATCCACCGCCAACTGTAGTTGTCGGTGATCCACCCGCCGAGAGCAGGTCCCACAGCCGGAGCGACTACAACTGCCATTCCATAAATCGCGAATGCCATTCCCCGCTTGGCAGGAGGGAAAGTGTCCCCCAGGATCGCCTGTTCGCTCGGCTGCAATCCTCCACCGCCCGCTCCTTGCATCACGCGAAAAGCGATGAGCAAGGGGAGACTTGGCGCAATCCCGCACAGGAACGAGCCCACCGTAAACAGTGCGACGCAACTCATGTAGAAGCGTTTCCTGCCAAAGACGGAGGATAGCCAGCCGCTGAGGGGCAGGATGATGGCGTTCGACACGAGGTAAGAAGTCAGAACCCAAGTGCTTTCATCCTGGCCGGCGGCCAGACTTCCGGCAATATGAGGAAGGGCGACGTTGGCGACGCTCGTGTCAAGCACTTCCATGAACGTCGCCAGGGTCACCGTGAGAGCTATGAGCCACGGGTTGTGCCCGGGATTCCAGCCGAGGTCCTCGTGGACTACTTGTGTCGCTTGATTCTTTTCCATCTCACCACCCTATCGATTCGGCCGATTGGGCCAGGGCGCAACTCAATGAACCGGCCTTGTGTTCAGTCCACCTTGACCTTTGGCTCCACGGACATTCCGGGTCTCAACTGGTGTCCGGCATCCTGCCCTTTGTCGAACCGAATCCGAATCGGAATGCGCTGCACCACTTTCACGTAATTTCCCGTGGCATTTTCCGGGGGCAGAAGGCTGAAGATGTCGCCCGTGCCTCCGGCAATGCTCTCCACATGCCCCGTGTAGTCGCGATCAAACGCATCCACGTAGATCCCCACTGGCTGACCCGGCCGCATGCTCTTGAGCTGGGTTTCCTTGAAGTTCGCGGTCACCCAGATGTTGTCCAAAGGGATGATCGCCAGCAACTGCTGACCCGGCGTCACATATTCGCCCACTTGTGCCGAACGCTTGGCTACGACGCCATCTACTGGCGCCACGATGCGGGTATAGTCCAAATTCAACCGGGCTTGCTCGACAGCCGCGCGCGACTTGGCCACCAGTGCGGCTGATGCTTGGGCTCGGGACTTTTGGATTCGCACCTGGCTGGGTCCAGTTCCGGCTGACTCAAGCATGGCCTGAGCCTGGCTCAACTTCGCCTGCGCCTGAGTCACTTGATCCTGAGCGATTTGCACGGACGCGCGAGCCGCGTCTACGACCGCACTCGCTGCCTTAGCGGTGTCGACCGCCTGGGTGAACTGCTGCTCAGCAATCTCCTGCTTATCCACCAGCTTCTTAAAGCGGCTGACATCGTCTTGAGCCTTGGCATCGTTCGCCTCCGCCTCGACAAGCGTGGCTTGCGCTGCCGTAAGCTGTTTTTTCGAGGCAGACACACCCGCACGAGCATGATCAACCTGGGCCTGAGCCGAGGTGATCTGGCTTGACGTGCTGATCGCCGTGACGGGAATGTTGACTTGAGTGGCTGCATCCGTGGCTTCATCGTTCGCCAAGGTGGCTTTGGCACTATCCAGGGCTACCCGGTAGTCTTTAGGATCGATCTGGACCAGGAGAGTCCCTGCTTTCACATATTGGTTGTCGTCAACATAGACGTGCGTGACATACCCGCCAACGCGCGAACTGATAGGATTGACGTAGCCGTCGATTTGCGCGTCATCGGTTGACTCCCAGCCGGCATAGAAGTGGTATAGCGAGGCTGCCGCGGCCACCAGGACTAGAACGGCCACGGGCGCTGCGACTTTGAGGATGGGTCTGCGGCGTGTCTGGGCCTTTCGACCGCTTTGCACACCCTCGAAGCCTGGGGCGTAGCCAGGGAAAGCCTCTCCTGCTGCATCCAATCCAATTCTCTCCTGGACTTCAACTGCTGCTTCTTGCGCCATGTCACTTTCCTCCTAGGTAGTTCTTAACCGCTCGCTCCGCAATGCCTGCGGCCTTGGCGAGCTCGACCTTTGCGATGTTGAAGCTGTAGAGACTCGAGATGTAAGCCTGATTGGCTGCGGCCACGGATTCCTGTGCCTGCACGACTTCCAGGTTGTCGGTGACCCCGGCGGCGAAGCGATCCTTTGCCTGCGCGAGGGTTTCATTGGCCAGTTCGAGGTTGTTCTTGCTGACGTTGACCAAGTCGTGGGCGGAGTTCAGATCAAGAAAAGCGGACCGCACTTCGTCATCAATCCGACCGCGCAAGTCCCCTAGCTCAGCTTGTTTCTGCCGAAGAACCGTGTCGGCTTGAAGCTCGTCAGCTTTGACTCGACCCCCCTGAAAGATGGGAACATTCAATGTGGCGGCAAACGTGAACGTGCCGTGCGAATTGGCAAAGTTCGGTCCAATGTCCCCATAATTCAGGTTCGTCGAGATTGATGGATAGCGTTCCGCGGCGGCTCCTCTTCGCGCAAGTTCGGCGGCCCTGACTTCCGCCTCTGCACTCGAGTAATCTGACCGGTTGGCGTAAGCATCCTCAAGAGCCTTCTCCAGGGTCACTCCTTCCAAGGGCGCGTAGGGGACCTTGTCCGCCAAAGTAAACTCCTGCCCTGGTGGCAGGCCGATGATTCGCCCCAGGCTGAGCTTGTCCTTGGCCAGTTGGTTCTGTGACGCGATCAAGCGCTGCTGCTGGGTTTGCATCTCAACCTTCGCACGCATCTCGTTGATTCTCGCCGCCAGGCCAGCTTCCCTTCGATCAATCGCCCTTTGATAGAGCGCCTGAGAAGTGTTGAGTTGCGCCTGTTGGGATTCCACCGATGCAGCGTCTGAGACCACCAGCAGATAGGCGTTGCCCACTGCCAACACAACAATGTCCCGGCTGTTTTTGTAGGTGTATTGAGAGGCCTTCAGGCGCTCCGTTGACGCTCGCAACTCTTCGACGGCATTCCAGTCGAAAACCTTCTGCGACAGAAACCCGCGCGCATCCTGAACGCCGAAGGGCCCGACGGTCGTGGGCACGCCGGGGAAGTTGATCCCCATCGCTTTGAGGTCAATTTGCTCGACCGTCTGGGAGAGAGAAGCATTGATGTTGGGGAGCAAATGGCTCAGAGCCCTAAGCCGCTCCGCGCGGGAGGAGCGCGCACTCAAATCGCTCTCGATCAAACCGAGGTTGTACTTCAGCCCTCGTTCCAGGGCATCGCGAATCGAAAGGGGGATGGCCGCTCCAGTCGCCTTCCCGCTCGGAACACTGCCAAGAAAAGGGGACTGCGCGCCAACCCTGTTGGGGGCCCCGCTCGACGGAGTAGAGCCCGTCGAAGGCGGTTCATTTAGTTGAGCCACCCCTGTCTGCCCGAATGCTACTGGCCCGCAAAGTGAGATTACAAGTGAGCATCGGAACAGAATTAGTAAGAGTCTGGAATGACGTCTTCTCACGCTAACCTCGATTCGTGATTTCCGAATGTTCCGCCCTGTCGCCAAGAAAAAATGCAACACGCGTGCCAATCTGGCTTTTCGCGGCGCAGGAAAGCTAACCTGTTAGCACGCAGGCAGATCAACAGGCCGATTGGCCACGTCGGAACTCACCGTGCCAATCGTCGCGTGCCGCACGAAGGGCACGCTGCCAAAAGATGGGCAGTTAAATGGATTTCTTGGGGGAGATAGAAAACTACGGCCTAGTAACACCCCCAAAGGGTCCACACATTCCAAGGTTCGCAGCATTGCGTCGCGTGGACCATTCGTTTTGGAGATCAGGTTTGCAAGAATAAAGGGTTGGCCAGGGGAAAAATCGCGGCCAGTACACATCCCGAAGGCCTCCCATTCAATTCTTAGACAGCAGCACTCCGATGTCAGTAGGAACCGGCGTCAGCCTCTTGGCGTCTGTGACGAATAGGTTTTTTCCCTTACGAGGTGGCTGACGAGCAGCTTGAGGTAGAGAAAGGGGGGGAACCATTCCAAGCCGGGGGGCGCGGCGGCCCCATAAAGCGAGAGAAGGATTGCAGCGTGGTTCCTATCTATCCTTTTACGCTGCGGTTGAACGCGGCCGCGCGCGATGGCCAATCTTGCGAGGACCGTGCTCTAAGTCTTACTTGACCACGTCTGATTCAATTTCGTCGATGGTCGCCGATATGTCGGGGCCGCAGCATCTGAACTCAACTCCCGCTCTGCGCATCCGCTTTAATAGCTGCTTCCCTTTCACATCAATGAACGTCACATCGCAAAGGTCCACAAGGACATGCTCACGGGGGCTGTCACGCACGACCATCTGCCAGGTTTGCTCGACTTCGTTTACCCAAACGCCCGCGAGCTTGCCTTCCAATTTGAGATTCGTGGATTCTTTGGAATCCTCAGTTGTTACCCTCAGCATTCTTGCTCACCTACTGGTTTCCGTGGATGCGACTCGGCCACCCCTGTATGCGTGCTCCCAGGTTAGACCACGCTGGCAGCACGCTCAACCCCGCGATCAACTGCAGGTCCATCCTCTCCAAGCGCCTGTGCAAATCCCTCACGCCAGCTCGCCCAATGAGGCTCCCAACCAAGTTCGCGCTTGGCTTTTGCATTGGAAGCGCCGCGCACGTCGGTCATGAACATGATGCCCTGTTCGCCAATCAGGAGCCGCGCCAGCCAGACGGGAACGTGCCTTGGCGGCTTGGCCTCAAGAATTGAGGCAAGCACGGGGAGCCATGTGGAAACACGGGCCGGATCATCATCGACGATGTTATAAATGCCTTGCTTCCCGCACTCGATCGCGGCCAGGGTGGCTCGCGCGGCGTCGTCAATATGGATGAACGACCAAATCCCAGTTCCATGGCCAACGATCGGGATGCGCCTTTGACGGACTTGGTCCAAAAGAGCGCCTCTTTCACCAATGGCGTTTCCGGGTCCATAGAATCCACCGTAGCGTAGAACGATTCCTTCAATTCCCGATGCCGCAGTAACCGTCTTTTCAAGGTAGCGTATTGCCTCGAGGATCCCGCGGAGTGAAGCGGGTGGACGGGTGTCGAGCGGATCCTCTTCGGTTTTCACGGGTCCACCCGTGCGGGCATAGGGCCATCCCGCATAGCTTTGAGCTACGAAACGGCGAGCGCCGAGTTCAAGGGCAGCCGCGATAAGATGATCAGTCCCTTCGGTCCGAAGCCGATTCGTCAGCGCGAATTGCTGCCCGATCTTGCGGAAATCCAACATCGCCGGAATGGCGGTGAGTTCGTGGACAACCACTTCGGGAGCCGCCTTTCGCATCGCCGCCATGACGGCGCCGGCGTCAAGTGCGTCGGCAACCACGGGTTCCGCTCCTGCGACCCGCAGAGCAGGTGCCTTGCCCGGTGACCGCGTCAAGCCCACTACCTCATGGCCCGCCCCGACTAACATTGGGACAAGCCTCCGTCCAATCGCTCCTGTCGCTCCCGCTACAAGAATTCTCATTGGAGTCCTCCTGTCAGATTTACCTCTTGAGCATGGGTCAGAAATCTCGCTCGTGTCTTGAAGAGGGCCGTCACAAACAACAGGCACAGGAAAGTGTCAGGAGCGGCTGCCGACAGTTGCAGGTCCGTAATGCGGTTTTGCACGTGGAGGACGACTAAAGCAGCTACATACCCCACCTTCTCGAAGATTGAAGGAATGATCATCGGTCTGAAGCGCACGGGGTCCGTGGCAATCACGAAGAATACGAACTGCCACGCCAGAGTTACGCCCACAAACCCGTAGTAGAACTCGGGGTGCGTTGGGGACGGCGGAGAGTACGTGCCAACTTTGCCGTATATGAAGTACATCGGCATGACCACCAAGACACCCCATGCGCCTGCACTCCAGAAGGTAATCTTCGCGAATTTCATCTAGGACCTCTCAATCCTGTTATTCGCGACTCGGCCTCAGAATCCCTCTTTAGTTACTCACTCCGATGATTTGTCCGACCGAGGCATGATTCTCAACGGTCTTGATCATGTAATCGGCCACATCGGCGCGCGAGATCTTAAAGCCGAAACGTGGCAAGTGACCTTCCCGTACGCGATACGTTCCCGTACGCGGTTTGTCGGTAAGCTGCGGCGGGCGCACGATGGTCCAATCGAGCCCGCTTTTCATAAGGATTTTCTCCATCGCAGTCGCATCGGCGACGTGGTGCCCGAAGAGCAGCCGGCCGACGAGGTAGGCCGGAGGAATAATCACATCTTTGAACAGGAAGGCCACCGATACGACGATGACCCGCCGAGTGCTGGTATGCTGCATAGCTTCCGTCAGTGCGCTAGCAAACGACTCCAAGAGATTTCCATTGGCTCTCGGGTCGCGCGGACCAAAGCTGGACAGGACTGCGTCATGACCCTTGAGAACTTGCCCGAGCTGGGCGCTGTTCAGCAGATCCCCTGGAACAATACTGATCCGGTCCCGAAATGATTCAAGCGGCTCCGGCGAACGAACAAATGTGGTCACCGAGTGCCCGCGTGCTATCGCCTGCTTGACGAGCTCTAAACCAATACCGCCAGTCGCGCCCAATACAACGAGTTTCATGGTGTACTCCTCATTCCTTTCGTGAGTCCTTGTGCCTTTATCGTCTCCGGTTGCCCTTGATATATTCCCATCGTTCCGTTAGTGCCCCGCAGTCGCGGTCTTCGTCTCGTACGCAATCCGAAAGGCGGATACATTCTCTTGCTTCCTCAATCCAGTAGGAAATGCCTATACTGTCAGGTTGTGTTTTGAGCTGGAACCAACTCCCAGGCCGATCAGCCACTCGTTGACAGTGGCGCCGATGACCTCAGCATGATCCTCCTGCAAGTAATGACGGCCAGCGCCAAGTTGCACAACTCTGAGGTTGTTAAGCCTCTTCGTAAATCTCTCGGCGATGGCGGGCGATACCAGCGCTCCCGGATCTCCGACGAAAAGCAGCTTCGGGTAAGACGACTGCGCTAATGCACGGTGTGCTTGCTCGATCGTCGAGTAGACATCCGCTGGCTCTCCCGCGACCGGCAGTTCATTAGGGAAGCGCCAGGTAGGCCGACGTGACTCGGGAGTGGGAAACGGCGCACGATAGACAGCCATCTCGTCTTCGGTCAGTTTCCGGATAATGTTCGCAGGAAGCACCCCTTCCACGAATGCGTTGCCATCGAGAATCATCTTCTCGCCCACCCCCGGCGTTCTGAACTTCTTGAAGGTTTCGACGGCATCAGCGTGAAAGTCATCCCAGGTCGGCATAGGGCGGATGAACTCCATGAAGGCTAGACCTCGGACGAACTGCGGCCTGCGCGCTGCCAAGTGAAACGCCAGCGCCGTTCCCCAGTCATGCGCCACAACGTAGGCGGACGAGATACCCGCTTCGTCAAGAAACGCGTCGAGGTAGCGAACGTGGTCGAAAAACCGATATTCGATATCGGGTTTCCCCGATTGGCCGAACCCGATGAGATCCGGTGCGATGCAATGCGCCGTCGGTGCAACCAGCGGAATAACATTCCGCCATATGTATGAAGAAGTCGGGTTCCCGTGCAGAAAGAGCGCAACCGGTGCTTCGGGATTTCCCGCTTCCCGGTAGGCCATGGTCGAACCCAGAACATTTAACTGGGGCAGTACAACATGTGAGCGGACGGTCATTTTCTCCTCCTCCAACATGGCTTGGAAAACGATGTTCTTAAAGCGATCGAGCGCGGCAGAGCCGCGTCCGACCTTCCTCCCCTCCCGCGCGGCGTATGAAAGAAATGCGGTCCCCGTGCGGCGGCGCGGGGACCGCGCCACCTCCTTCTTCACCGGGCGACCGAGTGGCTTGGCGCGCTTGCTTGCGCCTCTGCCGAGCTCGCAAACTTGCCCGCCACCTGCTTGGTTGTCACGTTAAGGCGGTTCCAGACGTTGATCTGGGCGATCGAGATAATCAGGGCCGCAAGGGCCTTCTCGTCGTAATGTCGGGCGGCCTCGTCCCAGATTTCGTCCGGTACCGGGTCTGCCCGATCACTGAGCCGAGTCACAGCCTCGGTCAGTGCCAGGGCGGCGCGTTCGGCGTCGGTGAAGTAGGGCGCCTCGCGCCACGCCGCCACCGCAAAGATCCGCTCGTCGGTTTCGCCGGCCTTCTTGAGGTCGCGCGAGTGCATGTCAACGCAAACGCTACAGCCGTTGATCTGGCTTGCGCGCAGATTGACCAGCTCGCGAGTCCGCGCCGGCACACCGCCTTTCTCCGTGGATTTCGCCAAGGCCAGCAAGGCCTGAAAGGCCTCAGGAATAACCATGATGGGGTTTGCCATTCTTGCTTGTAGCTTGTGCTCCATTTTCCTCTCCTTTGTGGAGTTCATACCTTTTGTTTCCTGTCTGCCGCTTTCAGCTATTTATCTACGGCGGCACCGTGCCTCCACGGCACATCAGCATTAAGCATCCGCTTTTCCAAACGTTCTCGACCGCGCCGGCAAACGCTAATCTGCTGATGACGGAGAAGTTGACCGCACAAGAAGCTGGACCCGAATATCCATCTTTGTGGTGAAGGAGCGCCATTAGTTTGGCAACTGCCCATACGTGGGCAGGCAGGAAGGTTGAAAGAAGACGAGTGCTCTTGCTTGCTCAGGGCAGTGAAATTTCCAGGTGGGTTGGCGAATCTTAAGCTGCCCAAACCCGACGAGCTCGGAGCGCACTATGCAGTCGGGCCGTCGCCGTCGAATGGGCCCAGACGCGAGATGCCGAGCTTCCTCATCCTGGCCTGAAGCGTCGTGCGCTTCATGCCCAGGCGGGCGGCAGCCCCGAGCGGGCCGCCGATCTGTCCCCGGGTCTCGCGAATGGTGCGAACGATGTGTTCTTTTTCGACGGCGACAAGGGACTCGGCCGCGGCCGCGGCACTGCTTGCCGGAGACTTGAAATCCGAAAGCGGGACTTGAAGCCGCGATCCGGCGGAAAGGATCACGGCTCTTTCAATCACATTCTGCAGCTCACGAATGTTCCCGGGCCAGGGCCACTGGACCAGCGCTTCCATCGTTTCTGCGGGGATCGTTTCGATTCGCTTGTCGGCGCGACGCGCGAACTGTTGTACGAAATAACGGACGAGCAATGGTATGTCCTCACGGCGTTCCCGGAGAGGGGGAACCACAATGGGAAATACATTTAGGCGGTAGTAGAGATCTTCGCGAAACTGTTTTTCCGCGACCATTTTCGTGAGGTCGCGGTTGGTTGCCGCGATCAGGCGGACATCGACACGGATCGTGCGCGTCCCGCCCAGGCGTTCAAATTCCTGCTCCTGCAGAACGCGCAGCAGCTTGGCCTGCAACTCCAGCGGAATGTCGCCGATCTCATCCAGGAATAGCGTGCCTTGGTGGGCCAGTTCGAAGCGCCCTATCTTTTGTGAGATAGCCCCTGTAAAGGCGCCTTTCTCATGGCCGAAGAGTTCGCTCTCAAGTAAGCCCAGAGGGATCGCGGCGCAATTGAGCTTGACGAATGTGCGGTCGCGCCTTGAACTGAGGTTGTGAATGGCACGCGCGATTAGTTCTTTGCCGGTGCCCGTCTCTCCATGGATCAGAACTGTGGACGGAGTCGTAGCCACCGTTTCGACCAATTGCAGTACCTTCTTGAGCGCCGCGCTCTCGCCGATGATCTCTTCAAAGTTGTGCTCGGTGCGAATCTCGTCTTCAAGATAGAGTTTTTCCCCGGCCAGTTTTTCCTTCAGCCCTGCGATCTGGCAGAATGCAGAAGCGTTCTCCACCGCGATCGCAACATGGCTGGCAACCCTGCATAGAAATTCTACTTCGTCTTCAGAAAACGGATGGTCATCTAACCTGCCCACGTTCAGCGTGCCGAGGACTCGATTTCGACTGATCAGGGGGAGAAAGCAACCCGACCGAATGCCTTCAGCCACCGCAGGATTAATCGCAGGATCCAGTTGAGACATGCCCTGACTATTGAGCGCTACGGGCTTGCCGCTCAGGAAAGCCTCGCCTGAAGGCGAGCCCTCTAGTGGAAGCAGCGTTTCCTCCTGGAGGAATCCCTTGCCCCTCGGGAAGTCCAGCGCGTAGAACCGCAGTCCGCTGCTCTCCGCATCCGGAAGTGAAAGGCTGACGTAGTCACATTGCATTGCGCTACGGCATTGATTCGAGATGGCACGGAAGAGTTCCGATCGATCAAGGATCGTAACGAGGCTTTGGTTGATGTCGAGGAGAAGGCTTAAGCGATCGTGCTTTCGTTGAAGCTGCCGCTGAAGGTCTTCGGCCGCTTCGTGGTGCAGGACATTATCGACCGCGACGGCCACCTGTCTCGCCACATAACGCATGAACTCCACGTCTTCCCTGGTATATGCGCCGAGTCGCCGAGAGGCAAATCCCAGAGCGCCCAATCGCCGCACAGAGCTGGTTAGTGGTAGAGTACAAAAGGAGCGCACGCCGTCTGCTTTCATCATCGTCGTGATGCGGGGAAACCGGCTTTCTCGTTCAACGTCTGATACCAGCAGCGGCTCTTGAGTCTCCACGGTCCAACCGGCAGGGGTTTCTTCAGCAGGGAGCTCAATTCCGGGTCTAAGTGCTTTCGTATCGGCCGCCTCCAGAATGTGCATTCGCATAGTATTGCGCCCGGGGTTGTAAAGAAGCAGGGCGAGGCCGTCGAATTCGACCAACCCGTGAAGCCGTGGAGCCAGATCGTGCATGAGAGCTGAAAGGTCTCGATGCGAAGCAATGGACTCCGACACTTCAAGCAACGTCACATATAGCCGAACAAGTGAGTCGAGCGTTTCCTTCATGGGTGATAGGGTCTGCGTCGCGGCGGTGTTGCCCATCCGATCTCCAGCCTGACGTTCAATTGAGATATGTTAGAAACCGCGTGGCGCCAAAAACTAGATCGACTCTTGTCTCGGCAGGTCTGCGCGAACCGCGAACTATTACGAGGTCGGCCGGTTGGAAGTGTTTACGAGGCTGTAATCTCAAAGCGCGTCTCCGAGAGAGCTGACACACTCCGCTTTTCTTGCCATGCCCTCGATAGCAAGAAGGGGGCTCGTCGTGAGTATTTTCAAGGCATCTTTCCGGCAAGCCTTCATCTCTCACGCGCATTCAAGCTCGCCTTCTCATTTAGATTCCTAAGTACGACATTTGGTCCGCATTTCTTCAACAATCTTCCCCTTGTTATGGTCTCATGCCAGGCCGGATGCGTTAGATGGCTCTGGACCGATCCCCCCTGCGATGTCCCTTATTCGGCAAGAATGACTGCCAGCGCCAGCTTGCGCCTGTCGCATATGTGAGAGCCGTACTTATAGGCCACGACCCGGCCATCACCCGCGATCAGAAATTCAGCCGGCAAGCCTCAAGACTGAAGCATGGCTAGCCCGAAGTTCCCCGGATAATCGTCGCTGAATTGTGGGTCAACGCTCTGATTTTGGAAGGGTTGGGGGGAGCTTTGGACGTCGGAAATGTTCCCATGTATATATTGATATTCCTCTTGACATGCCGATACCATGTG
>JAIQGA010000415.1 GCA_020072925.1 Terriglobia bacterium
CGCCGGGGATAAAAATTTTCTGCCCGGCGCTGATCTGATCGCCATCCTTGAGGACTGCTTCCGTCACTCGAATCCCGTTGAGAAAGGTCCCGTTCGCGCTTCCCCGGTCGCGAAGACGGCAGCCGCTCTCGCTGCCCTCCAGCGCGAAATGAACGCCGGAGAGAAAAGTGTCCTGGCCGAGGGGGAAGGTCGAGCGCGACGTGCGCCCTACGGTAACGACCTCCCCTGGCTGAATGGGTACTTCGCGCCCGGCTTCGGGACCCGTCGCAATCTTGAGTATGACATTCATGCTTCCGCTTGCCTTTGCTTTTTACTCTTGAATCAAGACCGGCGCGTCGAGCAAAGGTCCCACCCGCAAGATCCGCTGTCGCGAAGCGGAGAAGGGATAAAAATAGAGGGCCGGCCCGTCCGCCGTCCGGACCGTTTTGGCCAAAGCATCCCCTTCTTTCGTAGTGGTAAAGAAACCCAACTCAAACCACAGGGGGAGGGCAGCGACGAATTCCCTGGCGGCCGCGCCGCGCGACCTCAGGTAAGGGGTCCAGGTTTTGAGCGGCAGGTTGATGGAGATGGTCTCCTCGAACTTTTCTCCCGCGCGCACGAGGGTCACGCAGGGAATGACCGGCTTTTCGACTTCCATGTCCGGCGGAACAGGGATGATTTTCTTGCTCACCACGGCCTGCGTAGCGTCCATTTCCACATAGACTATGTCTCGGCCCGTGCTGTAAAAGCCCTGCTCCTCCCAGCCCTTGTACAACTTGTTAAACAAATAGGCATTCTGCGGGCTGTCATTCTTAAACACATATTGCATGATCAGTGTACTTTCGCTCTGATCGACAATGCTTGCTTCGAGCGTGAAGGGACCTGAATCAACGCGCAGAGTTCGATGCATGGAGGGCCTCTCCTTGCGGGATGCCGCGCAACCGGCACACGACCAGACCGTGTTGCAGACGATCAAAGCGCCCAGCAGCGCCGCGGGACTCCGTCGAGAAAACCTCAATACCATTGTCGCTCGGGCTGCGGGGGGTCCCATTCACTGCGTATCTTGTTCTCCGTGTAGTCACGGTTATCGTTGGGTGGGATGCCCACCGCCTCGGCTTCGCGCGTGTTCACTTGGTCGATCTGCGTCGGGTCGGAGGGATCAGGCTTGGCGTCGTTGTTGGTTGTCCCCGGGGTCATGGTGCCGTGCGCCGCCTGGTCGGCATGGATCAGCTCATGCGCCAGTCCCACGCCGGGCGGGCGCGTTTCCCAAGGCTCGTCACCAATCTTGGTGCGGTCCGGATTGTACTCCACCGTGGAATTCGAGCCGTCTCCAGGCGTCCCGTCGGGATTCGAGAAGCGGCCGGCCGCGTTGTCGTACGAACCGCAAGAGTTTCCGGCATTCGGATCGCTGGGAGCCTGGATGGTGACGTGCTTGCCGCTCCCTGCAATCGAGTCGAGGAGCGCTTTACCCGTGGGCGTGTTGGCGATGCGCTGGAGGTCCGCCAGGACTTTGGCCTGATACTCGGGGGTGCCGACGATGGTGATGGCCTCGTTGTACTGGGTCACCACGTTGCCGTTTGCGTCGAGGACGGTGCGGGGGTATGTGGGCGCGAAAATATTCTTCAAACCGGCGATGAGGCCGCCGAGGACAACGCCCAACCCTCCGCCTCCGCCCCCGCCGGCGCCTACGTCGCCAATCATCACCGTGGGAAAACCCAGGACGATGGTGCCGCCGTGGGCGGTCAGATCACCAATGCGGGCGGCTTGCATCCCGCCGATCATGACCGTAAAGGAGCCCATGGCGATGACGTCCGGGGGGCCAACGCAGATGGCCAAATCTCCCACCCGCGCCGCGGGCATGAAGCCGATCATCACCGTCGGGCAGCCCATGGAAATCGGGCCGCCGACGTGTGGCACGATGCCCGTTACCAGGGGGCAGACGTGCATATCGCTGATACGAGCCGCTGGTGGCATGTTGAGACCTTTTGGAAAACTCTCCTGATCCTCTCGGTTATTCTCCTATTCTTTCGGTACTTCTTTGGCTCCCGGATCGGTGGGGTCCTCGGGATCTTCCGGAGAGCCCGGGCTCGAGCCGCTTCCCGCTCCCGCGGCCCCGCCACTGTTGATAAGGACCATCGTTCCCTGGATGGTCACACCCATCGGGCTGATATCGACGAAACCGCCGGGGCCCTTCAGGGTCACTTGCATTCCGCCTTCGATAACCACTTTCAGGCCGCCTTTGATATGTACTTCCTGGCCGGCCTCGAGGGCCGCCTTCGTGCCGAATTTCTCGTCGCGCGCGCCGCTGACCGACAGTGACCTGTTCCCGTCAATCTTCTCGAGGTGGTCGCCTTTCACATGGACGTTGTTATTGCCCTGCACATAGGTCTTCTGATTTCCTTTAATATGGATATGGTTATCAATATCGACGAGGGTTCGCTGGACTCCCTTGACATGCTGGTGCTTGTCGCGTTCCACCAGTTCCTTCTGGTCGCGCTTTACGGTGAGCAATCGGTCCCGGCCCACAAATTCTGTCGAGTCGCATTCGACGCTCTCATTTTTGTTGAGTTCCGCATGGATCAGCAGGAGTTCCTTCCCCTTCTTGTCCTCAAATCGGATTTCGTTGTAGTTTGCCGCTCCACCCTGCTTGGAACTGCGGGACTTGAAGCCGCTCTGCGTCTGGTTGGTGGGCAGTTCATACGGGGGCATCTGATCGGCGTTGTAGACGCGCCCGGTGATGAGGGGCCGGTCAGGATCTCCCTCCAGGAAGTCCACGATTACTTCCTGACCGATCCGCGGAATCCAAATGGCGCCCCAATTCTTGCCGGCCCAGGGCTGGGATACACGAACCCAGCAAGAACTGTTTTCGTCCTTTTTCCCTTCGCGGTCCCAGAAGAACTGGACTTTCACGCGTCCATACTTATCGACCCAGATTTCTTCCCCGGACTTGCCCACGACGACGGCCGTTTGCGGACCCTGCACAAAGGGTCGGGGTGTCCTGCGCAAGGGGCGATACGAGACATGAGCCGGAATGCAGGTGAAATGGTTGGAGTAGTGCTCGCCCTTTTCGGTCCCTCCGCTGAGGTAGGTATCTCCTTCCGTGGCGACGTGCTGGACCTGGGTAAGAAGATACGGGGCGTTTGCATCCCGCCGGTAGTGATCCGCCAAGTCGAACTTGAAGCCGGAGACGAAGGCGCGGCATTCGCTGGTTCCCTGGACCACGGTGCTGGTGGTTTCTTCTTCCTGCATGCGGAGCTTCGCCAGGGAACTTCCCTGTGCCTTGTTCAGGTATTCGCCGGGATAGTCGTAGATCTCGTAAGCGCTGTTGCCATC
>JAIQGA010000109.1 GCA_020072925.1 Terriglobia bacterium
GCCCCTTCCTGGGAAGCACGCCCTCGACGGAGAGCGTGACGGCGCCCGTCGCCACCCACTCCGTCCCGCGCGCGAACGTTGCGACGAAACCAGGTTCCTGCATCGCCGCCACGTCGTGGCCCAGCGCGTTGTAAAGCACCCGCCCGCTTCCGTATTGGTTCGTCCAGATCATCGGCTCGTCTTTACCGGTCCCTCCATTCGAGGGGTCATCGAAGGCCGTGGCCAGGACGTGCACCCCATCAGCCATGCGATGGCTGTGGTAAAGCTCGTCGGATACGGTGAACGATTCCTTCAATCCCTGAGTCACAGGGTGGTCGCGGTCAACAATCTTCACGGAAAAACAGTGCCGCGGCGCATGCCCCGTTTTGGGCGGGTCTTCGGTCCACCATCCACCGATCATCTTCAAATACTCAGGCCAAGCAGGCTCCTTGATCCCCGTGCGCACGTGGTTGTCACCCAGGACCTCCAAGCCCGTGAATGAATAGCTCGCAGCGTGAACGGCGACCAGTCCTTTTCCCGACTTGACGAAGCCCTCGACGGCTTTCTCCGTCGCTTCTCCCCAGCGCGGGCCGTCATAGTCGAGCACCAGCGCATCGTAAGCGGCGAGTGTCGCGTCCGTGACGCCCGCCGGCTCCTCCTCGATGCGAACATCGAACCGGCCGCTATCCACCAAGACTTTTTTCAGGAAGGGCGTGGTCGTCCGCCAGTCATGGTTGTTGCGCCCGGAAAAGATCAGCACCCGGACTCTGCCAGGCTGGAATAGTGGAATCGTGACTTGCGCGAGCGCCTGCGCAGGAAGAAAAAACGCCACGACACTGGTCAACCAAATGATCGCCTGCCGACGAGTTCTGTTCATGATTCGTCACCATTTCGCGCTGGTTGGGTAGTTCCGTCCTGGTTGTGCGGCTAAGGCCAAGACTTTGCGGCAACAGGCAACGGTTCGCCTTTACTCAGGGATTCCCCAGAACGGAATTCAAATGCGCCAGGCTTCGCGCCGCCTGTTGCTCCGTCCCGCATTCCACGGAGAGGACGCCATCAAACTTTCCGGCGCGGAGGATGGCGACCACGCGTTTCCAGTCGATCACACCGTCGCCGCATGCGCAGCCCACCGGAGTGCCGGTCACTTTCCCTCGTTCCATCTCGGAGTGTTGGAGGGCAATGTCCTTGGCATGAACGTGCACCAGAAGGTGGCGAACTGCTTCGAGCCCTTCGTAAGGATCGACGCCGGAAAGATAAGCATTGCCCGTGTCGTAATTCACGCGCAGGAAAGGCGATTCCACCAGAGTCGCGATGCGCAGCAATCCTTCCGTGGTTCGGGAAATGCTCTGGTGTGGTTCAATGCCGATGTAGACGCGGTATCGCTCAGCCGTGCGAAGGATCGTGGTGAGCGTATATTTCATCACGGGGAAAGCCTCGTCAAGGCCCACCCAGGACGGTTGAATCCCTTCATCCGTATTCACCACCGGAGCGCCAATCTGCGCGGCGAAGCGGATGGCTTTCTGCAGGTAGGGCACGCTGATCTCCGGGCGCATCAAGGGACAATGCGCGCTCAGGCCGGAGGGCTTGACGCCATGTTGATCCAGGATGTCTTTCATTTCTCCCGGGTCATCGTCCATGGAGAAGGAATGAAAATAGCCGGCCTCGCTCAGTAACTCACGGCCGTTATGGACCAGCGGCTCGACATACCGGTAGCCGAGCTTAGCGGCGCGTTCCACACCCACGGCAAAGGGTTTGTCCTGCGACCGGATGAACTCCAGGTTAACGCCCACTCCGATGCTCATACGTCCCACTCCTTCCGCCAGACTATCCGGCTTCGCTGCTTATACGCCAGGTTGCCCATATGACACGCCATTGCCGAGTAGTGACCCTCGACCACGTCGGCATTGGGCGGCTTGCGTGTGCGCATGCAGTCGAGCCAGTTGGCCACATGAAAATCGTTCACCCCAGGCTTGGAAATCTCACCCAGTTGGGCGTTTTCACTGGCGGGAAGAAATTTATATCCTCGGCGAAAAATCGAAAGCCGTCCGCCCGTGCCCAGGAACACAATATCGGCGGAGCCGGCAGGAATCATGTCGGTCAGGCTGGCTTCAAAAGTCACGTCGAGGTTTTCGGGATATTCGAGCGCAAAGTTGACGTTGTCCGGAGTGTCGCGGCCGTCATCGTAGAGATAAATTCCACCCGCCGCCACTGCGGAGAGTGGACGTCGAATATTGAGAAACCAGTGAACCACGTCGACCATGTGCACGAACAACCCGCCCGTCTGCCCGCCAGTGGAGAAATCCCAGTAGGCGAAGCGGTTGAAGTATCGCTTGGCATTCCAGGGAATTTTCGGGAGCCACGCCAGGCAAGCATCCCAATCCAGCCCTTCGGGTTTTTGCTCGAAGCCCTTGGGGACCGGCGTCAGGTAGCCACCATTTGCGTTCCAGATGGTGCGCACCATATTCACTTTGCCGATCAGGCCAGTGTCAAAGAACTTCTTCTTGGCCTCATCGAAGTGCGCGGTGCTTCGTTGCTGGACGCCAACCTGCACGATTCGATGGGTCTCCCGCACGGCTTGCACAAGAGGCCGCCCCTGCTCCGGCAATGAGGTCATGGGTTTTTCGACGAACACATCCTTGCCGGCTTTGCAGGCGTCGATCGAGATCTGCGCATGGACATGGTCGAAGGTGGCGACGATGACCCCGTCAATATCCTGGCGATCAAGCAGCTTCCGGTAGTCCGCATACTTTTCGAGTTTGGCCTGGGCCGTGTTTTCCGCCTGGTCGCGGCGGAGGTCCCAGATGTCGGAAACTGCAACCCATTGGATGTTGCCGGCTTGGTTGGCCCGCGTCATCAGATAAGTGCCGCGCTGGCCCGACCCGATAATGCCCAGCCGGATGCGGTCATTCGCTCCCACCACGCGCAGAGCCGCCGCAGCGGTCGCCGCACCAACCATGAAGGTCCTTCGCGAAATGTTGTTTGACACTTGTCTCTCCCTCACTCAAAGTTAGCGGGGGATGTTCGTTGCGCGGTCCTAGGTTTTGGCAGTCTACACCCGAGCATGCCTTTTGGAAATACACAACACCAATCCCCCCGTCATGAGCACATCAGTCGCGGCAGGCGGGTCAAATGTTATCGTTCCGAGGGCATTGACAGGGGGACTCGAGTCGGCCTTAACTGGGGTCCATGCGAATTACGGCCCTCACGCTTTTGTGCTCAATTGTTCTCAGCCCTTCTCTGCTGCACGCCCAAAAGCAGCCCCCTGACCCCTTCCTCCGGTGGATGGACCGGATCGCGCAGCAGCAACTGGACAAACGCGCCAGCGTTATATCGGCCATCCGCACGGTTGCCGAGGCGGAACGCCGCAAGGAATGGGTCCGCAAAACGCTCCTGGACATTCTGGGCGGCTTGCCCGATTACCACGGCCCGTTACATGCGAGGATCACCGGCCACATCGAGGCTGATGGTTACACAATCGAAAAGGTGATTTTCGAAAGTCTGCCAGGCTTCTTTGTCTCGGCCGATGTTTACCGGCCAAGCCAACCTGGCCGCTATCCCGGCGTGCTCCTGCAATCGGGCCACACTCAGGAGGGCAAGCCCGAGCCCCAGCGACTGGCGGCCAACCTGGCCTTGAAAGGGTTCGTGGCGCTGGCCTTCGATCCCATCGGACAAGGCGAAAGGGAACAGACCTACGACCCCCAACTCCTCGGTCCAGCGGCGGGTTGGTCCGTGCCCGAACATATCCAGGCAGGCGCGCAAAGCCTCCTGCTTGGCGAGGCCGTGGGCCGTTATTTCATTTGGGACGCCATGCGCGCGCTGGATTATCTGGTCAGCCGGTCGGACGTGGACTCAACTCGCATTGGAGCCGCAGGCTGCTCGGGGGGAGGAGCACTGACGACCTTCCTCGGCGCGCTCGACCCACGAGTCAAAGCCGTTGCTCCCGCCTGCTATCCCAATTCCTACCGGCTGTTGTTTTCTGGCCCCGATCCTGACTCCGAAATGAGCTTTCCCAGCTTCCTAGAGCGAGGGCTCGATGTGGCGGACTTTGTGGAGCTATCCGCCCCCACTCCCTGGCTCATCGAAGCGACTGAGGAGGACTACTTCACGCCCGCCGGCGCCCAACTGGTTTTTGAAGAAGCGCAGCGTTGGTACCGTCTTTACGGAGCAGAAGACAAATTGCGTTTCTACGTCGGTCCGGGCCCACATGGCACGCCCCTGGCAAGTCGCGAAGCCATATACGAATGGATGATTCGCTGGCTCAACGACGGCAAGGGTGATTTTCACGAGCAGCCAGTCAGACTCTACCCCAACCAGGACCTTTGGGCGACACGAACGGGACGCGTCGAGGACGAGCCGGGAAGCCGGAAGCTCTATCAACTTCTTCTCGACGACTTCCATGACAAGAAAAAGCCAGGAACTACGCAGGAAGTGCTCGCCGAGCTTCGCACCCTCGGGATTTCCTCGGATGGTTCTTCTTCAGCCTTCCAGGTTTTGGATGAGGCCACGCGCCCCTGGGGGCGACGCCAGCGCATCAAGTTCGAAAGTGAACCGGGCGTGGAGATCGAGGGAATTCTCTATCTGCCCGATTCCCCAGGGCGCAAGCCGGCAGTGCTGGCGCTGGCGGACAAGTCCCCGTACTTTCAGGCGCCAACCATCGATTCGCTGGCGGAAAGAATGGCCAAAGCGGGTCGAGTCGTTCTGGTGTTGGAGCCGCGCGCATCCGTGCCGGAAGACGCAGACCGTCCCTTTCTCGGAGATTGGCTCGCGAATTCTCGGGCCAACCAAATCGGGCGAAACCTGCCGGCGATGCGGGCGCATGACATTCTACGCGGGGTCGATCTTCTCGCCGCCCGCAGCGATGTCGATTCGACTTCGATTCGCGCTCTGGCGCGCGGGGTGAGGGGCATTTGGCTCTTGCTGGCGGCTGCTGCCGACACCCGGATCAAAAAGATTTGGTTGGATCGAACGCCCTACAGTCTGCGCGTTGCCCTCGAAACCACGATGAACAACGACCTGCTTGACGCAGTGATTCCCGGCTTCGCCCTTCACTGGGACTTGGAGGATCTCACCAAAGCGATGGAGAATCGGTCGGTGATTTGGACCGACCCGTCGAACTGGATGAACAGGATTGTTCCCTTACCTTCGCCGTTCCGCTATCGCTATATCCTGGGCGATACCACGGACCTCAGCGATGAGCAGAACAACGCGTTTGTTGATGAACTGATCAAATGAGTTGTTCGGGCCTGCGGACGCTCGTCATTTTTCTGAAAGCACATTCACGATGATGCCCGAGGGCATCTTCGCCGACCGATACACCTTTTCTGTGGCCTTCTGAAAATCCGAGGGCTGCGCCTCGTCAATCTTCATGAATTTCTGCGGATTCCGGTCCACCAAGGGGAACCAGGTGCTCTGCACCTGCACCATGATGCGGTGGCCGCGGCGGAAGGTGTGAAAAACATCAGGAAGCTGGAATTCCACCTTATCCGGCTTGCCCGGCTCAAAGGGCTCCGGCTTCTCGAAGCTTCTTCGGAATTTCCCTCGAAAGGGTTCACCGCGGACCAACTGCTGGTAATCGCCCAGGTGGACTTCCTTCGCGTTCGGCTCGGGGTCGGGGTAATCCCCGGGATAAACATCAATGAGCTTGACGACCCAGTCGGAGTCCGTGCCGCTGGTGGACACGTACAACGAAGCGGTCAGCGGCCCGGCGACGGTCACATCGCCGTCGAGCGGGTCGGTTTGATAGACCAGAACGTCGGTCCGGCGGGCGGCGAAGCGCTGGTCGGCGGTCATGTATTCGTACGTCATCGCGGTGCTGGTCCAGGAAATGTGCGGCACCGGTTTCGAGGGATCGCTGACGTACTCGTCGAACTCCTCGCGCGAAGCCGTCGGGCGCTCGCTGGAAAGCTTGCCCGCGCTCCGGAAATAGAACGTCTTTTTCTCGACGTTCTTGGGAGGCCAGCCGTCGAGTTTGTGCCACTCGTTGCGCCCGGTCTCGAAGACCCAGGCGCCCGGGAGCTTTTCCTCTTCCTGGTCGTTCAGGCAGTGCTGAAAAAACCGAAACTCGATGTACTCGCGGAAGAACTCGCCGGTCTTTTGATTGAAGCGCACGTCGCCGAGATGATCGCCCGGGTCGTAATTCCATTGGCCATGCGACCAGGGACCTTCCACCAGCACGTTCACGGTGCCGGGGCTCTGCTTGGCGAGGGCGGCATAGGTGTGGAGCGGCCCATAGACATCTTCGGCGTCAAACCACCCGCCCACCGTCATCACCGCCGCCTTGATATCTTGAAGGTAGGGAAGCGGATCGCGGTCCTTCCAGAAACTCGTGTAAGTGTCATGTGAAACGAGGTCGCGCCACCACTCGATTTGCCCTTTGAAGAACTCCCGGTCGGCATTGCCCAGCGGCCCCATGCGCAGGAAGAAATCGTAGCCGTCCGGCGTGCCGTAATCGAAGCGCGGGCCGGGAACTTCGTTTTCGCCCGGGCGTGGACGGCCAAAGGAAGAGAAGAATCCAAAGGCGTGCGCCAGGAAGAGCGTGCCGTTGTGGCGAAAGTCGTCCCCGATGAACCACTCGGTGACCGGCGCCTGGGGGGAAACGGCCTTCAGCGCGGGATGCCGGCTCAGCGCCGCCATGGTGGCATAGAAGCCCGGATAGGAGGTGCCGGAAACGCCGACCCGGCCGTTATGGTTCGGAATCGTCTTCAGGAGGTACTCGATCGTGTCGTAGGTGTCGCTGGCTTCATCGACCTGGTTGGGCCCCGTCTTGTTCGGAATGTACGGCCGGACGTGGACGAAGGTCCCTTCCGACTTGCCCCGGCCGCGCACGTCGCAGTAGGCAAAGATATAACCTTCATGCGCGAAGGACTCCGAGGGGCCCAGAGTCCAGCGATAGTTGTCGATGCCGTAGGGCGCCACCGAGTAGGGTGTGCGGAACATCCAGATGGGATAGCGCTTCGAGCTGTCCTTGGGCGAGTAAACGGCGACGAAGAGGCGCACGCTGTCGCGCATGGGAGCCAGGTATTCATATTTGGTGTAATTCGCACGAATGTAATCCCGGAGTTCCTCGGCCTTGCGGCGCTCCTCGTCGGTCTGGCGTTCCTGGGCAGCGAGCGGCAGAGCGGACAGAACAAGAATAAGCAGTGGGGCTATTCGCAGCAGCTTGCGCATTTTCATCATCTCCATCATTCAGGAATCTTCATCCGCAGAGCCAGGGGATGGGTGAAACACATCACTATGAGTCGGAATTTCCATCTCGACTTCTCGATCGACGGATAACGTACTCCGAACCGCTTCCCAAGGCAATTGCCAGTGGGGCTTTCGGCTTAGCTGAGGAATTCATGATGACGCTCCCTGTTGCTGTTGCTGCCTTGCTTGGGATAGGCTGTGGCCTGTCATCATTCGTCCTGAATCGAAGGCCGTGAACCCGGATATGCGAATCAAGTTCATCAGCCTGTTCTTTCTCCTCGCCTTGTCGCCACGCTTCGCGCCGGCGCAAGGCACCGTCCCCACATTCCAGCAGACCGTCGGCCAGAGCACCTATACCCTCGTCGGGCGTGATCCGGCGCAGGGGGGCGCCACCACCATCCCCACGACGCTTGTTCCTATTACGCTCTCTTTCCACGCGAAGAAGACTCCCGGCAAGCCCTTCATCATGGACGCAGCCCCGGACGTGCCGCGCGTCCTTCGCTCGCCCATCTTCTCCAAGTTCGCTTTCCCTTCCGGCGGCCGCACGCAGTATGCCGACTCCATGCTGCAAACCACCTTCCCCAAGGCCACCGGCTGGCATACGCTGCTTGGCAAGCCCAAGGTGAAGCGTGTGAAGATCACCATTCCGGTCGGCTACGGCTACATCCTCACTTCGAAGAAGGACGGCGGCTCCTTGGCCGTCGTGGATGTGGAGTTTCTGCAGAAGGAACTCTTTAAGCAGCTTTCCAAACAGCCAGACAAGCTCGTCATCGCCATGACGCATAACACCACTTATTACACCATGGGCGACGCGACGTTGTGCTGCTCCTGGGGAACGCACGGGGTTGACTCCGCCACGGGAAATTCTTTTGTGCTCGGCTCGTATCTCCACGCCGCACCCGCTGTTGTCGAAGACGCTGACGTGCAGCCCCTCACTCAGCAGCTTGGGGAGTTCGTCTACGATCCCCTACACGATCCGTTGCTCCACGGCCGCAACGTCCAGGCTCCGGGAAACTCCTTCCCCAGATGGATGCGTCCCGCCTCGATGCGTCCCGGAGACCAGGGCCGCTGCGGTGGCACGGGCGTCGCCTCCGCCTACTTCCTTCTCGAACCCACCGATACGAACCCCAAAAACAATTTCCCCGCGTCGAAGGCCTTTGTCGCCCAAGTGGATGGAACCACTTATCACTTGCAGAACGTGGCCCTGCTGCCTTGGTATACGGGCGCCTCAGAAGGACTCGGCAGCACTTACAGCTTCCCGGACGCAGAGGCGCTCACCAAGCCATCCACGCCGTGCCCGGCGCGCGGCGGTCGTCCCGGCGCAGAGGGTGGGACGCCGGCGCCTCCGCAACCCTCGGTCGCGCCGGTGCCAACAAGCGGCTCGCCGAACGGCCACTGGCTCATCGGCTACTGGGTCGGCTATGGCCCTGCGGGTTCCGCCTTGCCGCTCCGTGAGGTCTCACCGCAGTGGGACGTCATCATCGTTGCCTTTGCCACACCGGATAAGAATGGACCGGAAGGGACTATGCAGTTCCACACGCCCGCCGGCCTGGATGCCGAGCAGTTCAAAGCGGACATTGCTTACCTGCAGCGCCAAGGCAAGAAGGTGATGATTTCTCTCGGGGGCGGAGGCGAATATTTCACGCTCGCCGATCCCAAGCGTGTACCAAACTTTGTTTCCTCGGTCACCCGCATCGTCACCGAGTACGGCTTCGACGGCATCGACATCGACTTCGAAACCCCCTCTCTCTCTCTCGATCACCGAGACGCCGACTTCAAGCATCCCACTACGCCGTCCATCGTGAATCTCATCTCAGCGCTTCGCCAGTTGCACGATCATTTCGGCTCCCGCTTCATGATCAGCCTCGTGCCCGAAGGCACGCAGATCCCTGCTGGCTATTCCAGCTATAGCGGCCAGTTCGGCTCTTATTTGCCCATCACGTACGCGCTCCGCGACATCCTCTCCTTCATTGATGTGCAGGACTACAACACCCCGCCGCTGGAAGGTCTCGATGGCGAGATCTATCAGGCCGGCTCCGTGGACTATCACGCCGCCATGACCGAACTTCTCCTGCAAGGCTTCAATGTTGGAGGCGATCCCAAAAACTTCTTCCCACCGATACCTGCCGATAAGGTTGCGGTCGGCTTCCTCACCGGAGACACCACGCCCACCATCGTCAGCCAGGCGATGGACTACATCATCACCGGCAAGCCTCCCGCCGGAAGCCGGTACAAGCTGCGCCAGCCCGCTGGCTACTCCGGCATGATCGGCGCCATGTTCTGGACCATCGACGCCGACCGCCGTGACAACTACGAATTCTCCAACGTCGTTGGCCCGCAACTCCACGGCTATCCGGCAGCAAATGTGAACGAACTCAAGTAAGTGACAAATCTGGTCACTAACCCTCTCCGGCGGAAAGAAGGTGGCCCGCAAGGGCCGGGTGAAGGTCTTTTTGAATGATTGAGTCTCTATGGCTCCCACCGATCAGCACCTGGCCCCTTTTAGGCGCCAGCAATCCTATAGCCCCCGGCTTTGCCAGCGGAAACTTACTCTACTTAAAGCGCATGAGGAGTTGGGCCAGGGCTGGCAGGTAGATGTTTTCAGACGCCGGGTCGAGGTGAGTGACGGCCACTTCGTACCCACCTTCCGCGTAGGCCTTTCGCTCCGGGAAATAGCCAATGTAACCGTTCGTGTAACCCATCAGGTAAGCGTGAGTGGCCGGCATAGCCGCCTTGACCTGTTCCCCTATGCCACTGAACATTTCCCCGGGAAAGGTTGTCCACATGAGGTCGCCAATGCGGACGGCAGTTGTGGGAACCTTTATCGCAGTGGCGGTGAAATCCTTAAACAGCTCGTCATAGCGCCGGGGCAAGAGGATCTCAGTCGTTTCGACCTGAACCGAGGGCTTGACCCAGGGCTCCGGCGAAAGTTGCCGGTAGACGCGCGCCACTTCGCGCCCTATTTCCTCGCCGAGCGCCCATGTGGTTTCGATGTTATCAGGGTTCCCGTCCAGGCCACCAACCACGCGCGGGTTGATGTCGCCCGCGGCCCCCTGCGAGTAGATGGGAACCGGCAATTGCTGCTGAGAGGCCCCTTTACGAATTACACCGCGCCTTCGCGGCGAGCCACAGGTTCATCAGGCACGAAGTAGACGTCGGTGGGATCGAACTTGGAATTGCGCCGGAACTTCGCGCGGACCTTCATCCCCACACGCATCTCCTCCTGTGTCGGTCCGATCAGGCGCGTCAGCAGAAGCGTGTTGATCCCGTCGAATTCGATCAGCGCCAGGTTGAAGGGCGTCTCTTTCAGAAACGCTTCCGAACCAAAGTAGCAGGTCGTCCAGGAGTGAATCCGGCCGGCGAGAGGAAGTTCGATCCATTTGGTTTTCTTGCCGCACTGCATGCAGCAGGCGCGCGGCGTCGCGTAGCGGTAGTGGCATTTGATGCACTCGCTGCCGCGCAGTTTGCCCTCCGCGAGCCCGGCGAAAAACGGCGAGTCCTCGGCGTAGCTGTGGAGGTAATCGATCGCATAGTGCTGCTTGATAATCAGAGGATCGAGATTGAAAACCATCGTCCCTTCGTCGGTTTCGGGCAACTTGATTTTGTCATACCGGGGTTTCGTTTGAGCCTTGGCTGCTGATTTTCCCGAAGGAACTTCTTTTCCTGGCATGGGAGTTCTCCTTGTGATTCGGAGTCGCCCTGTGCACTCAACCTGACTTGAGTGTTACTGGGTGCTTTCCATAATGCTGACGGTCACGTACGTGCCCGTGCCGGCGTGCGAGTGGATGGCGCCGCGCAGGGGACGCGACTTCTTTTTCGGCTTGATCTGAATCGCGCCATCGCCGTTGTTGTGCTGGGCCACAGCGCCCTGCAGTTGCCAGAAGGCGAAGACCGCCTGCATGAGGCCGGTTGCGCCCACGGGATGCCCGCAGGCAATGAGCCCGCCGGAGGGATTGACTGGAATTTTCCCCTTGAGCGCGGGTGCGCCGGACTCAATGAATTTGCCGCCCTCGCCGTACCGGCAGAGTCCCATGTCTTCGTAAGTCTGGATCTCGGAGGAAGTATAGGCATCGTGCAATTCGACAAAGTCCAGGTCTTCGAGCGGCTGCTCGATGCCCGCCTGCTCGTAGGCGAGCTTGGTGGCCATGCGCCCGGCACGAAAGGAATGGACCCCGGGGTACTTCAAGTTCTTGTACCAGCTCGGCTCCTCGTGCTTGAGCAGGATAACGTTGCCATGGGGCCGGTCGGCCATGCGCATGGCGTCGGTGCCGCAGCCCACGCCAATGATTTTGACGGGGCGGGCGCAGACCTTGGCGGCCACCTCTTCTGAGGCGAGAAGGCAGCACGCCGCGCCGTCCGACATGGTGCAGATATCGAGCAGGGTGAGCGGGTAAGCCACCATGGGCGCCTTGCGCACGTCCTCAACGGTCAGATCGAGGTGCTTCTGCGCCCAGGTGTTGTGCAGCGCATTCTTATGGTTTTTCACGGAGACCATCGCCATCTGCTCGACGGTCGTGCCGAATTCGTACATGTGGCGGACGGCCATCATGGCGTAATATCCGCTATAGAACCCACCGACGGGATAATCGAAATTCGTGTCGGAGGCAAGCGCGATGAATTCATTCCCCTTCCAGGTGTTCACGTGTGACATGGTTTCAAAGCCGTAGGCGGCACAAACGTTCATGCGCCCCGAAGCCACCGCTTCCCAGGCCGCCTGGAAACAGAGCCCCCCGGTGGCGCCGCCGCCTTCCACACGCTTGTTGGGTTTGGGGCAGAGACCGAGAAAATCCGTCGCCATGATCCCCGCCATAAGCTGCCGCGTGAAATGATCGGAAAAATAAGAAACCACGCTGCCGTCAATCATGTCGTGGCGGAGCTTGGGCACGTCGTGCATGGCATAATCAAACGACTCCTTCACCATCAGGCGAAAACTTTGACGAGGGTTCGCCTTCGTGAACTTGGTAATGCCTCCGGAAATCATATATACAGGGCGCATGGCTGGCTCCTCCACATGAAATGTTGAAAGCGCACCAGAGGCATCGGACCTTCGTCCGTCGTAGCGGACCGTACGAGACGCCCCTGAGTTGGCCCTCCCCCCCACCCATCATCAGTCCGGGAGCACGATGTGCGCAAGAGATTCCTTAACACTGCTGGATGCTGAATTGCCGTCACGGGAATTGGACAAAAATCGACGCGAGGGGGACCTTCAGGTACCTCTCGTCGGCAACGAATCTCCAGCTAATACACAAGCTTGAGGGCAGATTGAATGAGCCGGGGATTGTTGACCTGCCAGTGACGTCGCGGGAAGTCCGCCGCTGGTTTCTTCCGACGGTCATTTCATTCCGCGCGGGGGTGCCTCGCATCGGAAAGGTCGGGGATTTCCTCGAGGGCTGCGGCGGTCTTGGGCGCGGCATCAGTCTTCCCGCAGCTTCGGCGTCAAAACCTCGCAGAAGGTGCAGTCCCCACCTTCGATCCTATGAAGGCATAGTGTGTGATGAACGCGTAGCAGACCAGCAGGATCGACAGGGCCAGAGCCATGCTGTGGGTGGCCTGGAAGATCAGCCCTTCCAGGGGCGGAAACGCCGCCCCGCCGATAATCGCCATCACCATCAGCGAACCACCCAGCTTCGTGTTCGCTCCCAGCCCTTTAATCCCCAGGGCAAATATCGTTGGAAACATCAAGGACATGAAAAAGCTGGTCAGGAAGATCGCCCACACGCCTAGCCAGCCGGGGCGCACCACCGCGATGCCCAGCAGCGTGACATTGGCGAGGCCATAAATGCCCATCAGCTTGCTGGGCGAGAAGAACTTCATCAAGTAAGTCGCGCTGAATCTCCCCACCCCAAAGGCGACCAGCGTCCCGGTCAGCAGATACCCCGCGATCTTTTCCGGCTGGTGCGTGTAGTCCTGGATGTACTGGATGTAGTAGCTCCAAGTCCCCACCTGCGCGCCCACATAGAGAAACTGCGCCACCACGCCCAGAACGAAGTGCCGGTGCTTGAACAGGTCCACAAATCGCCCTTTCTCGCGTTCCGGGCCCTCTTCCGCCTCCTCGGCGATCTTCGGGAACTTGGTTCTCAGGATGAGCATCGCCCAGATGAACATTACCGTTCCGATGACCAGATACGGTTTGACGACCCGCATCGTTTCGGCTTGCAGATAGGCGTTGTAAGTTCCCTCGGCTCTCATCGCCACGATCTGGTCGGGCTTCAGCTCGATCCCGGAGAGGATGAAGATCGTCCCGACCAGCACGCTGGTCACGGCCCCGACCGGGTTGAAGGCCTGGGAAAAATTCAGCCGCCGCTCGGAAGTGCGCGGGTCGCCCAGGACGGCAATAAACGGGTTCGCCCCGGTTTCCAGGAAGGACGCCCCGCTGGCAATCACAAACAGCGCGAACAGGAAGAACCCGTACTGCCGGTGAATGGCCGCCGGCCAGAAAAGGAACGTCCCCGCGCTGTACAGCAGGAGCCCGATGACCAGGCCGGTCTTGTAGCTGTACTTGCGCATGATCAGCGCCGCCGGCATCGCCAGCAGGAAATAACCCATGTAGAACGCCGACTGGATCAGCCCGGCTTTGAAGCGCGTGAGCTCGAACGACTTCATGAACTGCTTGATCAGGATGTCGTTCATGTTGCTGGGAATCCCCCAGAACAGGAACAACGCCGTCACCAGAACAAAGGGCGCCATGAAGCCTGGCGCGAAAAGCGGCGGATGTTCGTTCACACTCTGCTCCGCCTTGTCAGAAAATCCCGTCGAGATGCTCATAAGTTGATAAACCTTTTCAAAGGACGATGCCGGCAGCAAGTCGCAACAAGCTCGACTGCGATCTTTCTCGTCGCATCCGGAGCAGTATATATGATGCGCAGGTTTTGAAGCTGCTCAAAGCTCGGGTGGCGCTTCTCGCGCCATACCGCGTGCCGCCCCAGGCCGAGCAAATGTTCCGCTGGACCTGTGCTTGCCCGCCGGAAAGACGTGCTGGACGGGAAGCCCCAGCAGCGCCTTCCGTGCCGGCACAACCGTCCCGGCCGCCTCACTTCTCCTGCCGCGCGCCAGCCTCGCGCCCATTCTGCCGGTTTTCGCCGGACACTTCAACGCCTCGTTGAAATCGGCGATGGGAATGGATGCTTGTGAAATCTCAGTGGGCCGCGGCGACGGTTCCCTTGGGAGGCCTCTTCATCAGGAAGACAAATGGGATCACCGCCAGGGCAATCACGGCCAAAATCCAGAAATTGTCGAGGTAAGTCAGCATGTTCGACTGCCGCACGACCGCGCCGTAGAGCAGCCCGCAAGCCTGGTGCTGCGCGGGGACCCGGTCCGGTCCGCGAAATACGCCCCGCGGTGCGCCGACCTGAGAATAAAGGTCTGCGCCAGCCGGCCCAAACTTTTTCTCTCAAAGGCCTTGCTTTTCTCCCCGGACAGGCGTATGAAGGGATTGTGCTAACGGAAGGAGAAACGACTCCACCGGGCGCACGAGTGATGTAACGATTATCACACCGCTTTTGCGGTGCGTACCGTTGACAGCGCGCCGCGGACGCTGCCACGGCGTTACGCAAAGATAGGCAAACGGGGAGCCGACCCTGGCTCCCCGTTTTCATTTCTGATCGCTGCCTCAGCATCCCGGACTTCAAATCTCAAATCTTCCTTTTCCAATCGAAATTGGTGACGAAACCCCTCACCCGTCCCGATCCGATCGGGACACCCTCTCCCCACGGGAGAGGGTTGGATTGGAAGTGGGGATCACAGCCCTCGACGTTGGAGAGAGGGTCGAAAATAAAGGCTCGACCACAGCCCACCCCGTTGGGGAGAGGCCGGGAAACGAAGGCTCCACGACAACCCTCTCCCCTTGGGAGAGGGCTGTAATTCATCAATCCGACCTTTGCCCTTTCCCTTGAGGAGAGGGGGAACCGCGCAGCGGTGGGTGAGGGGGCAATTGAAAATCGCCAATCTTCGGCGGGCTTGTGGGTCATGGGTTCGAACTCGGCCGCGGACACGGAGCACCTTTGGTTTCAGTCGGCGCCGAAGCGCGCACGCGAGCCGTGCTCGTCTGCGCCACGCGCATTCCGGGCATGGCCAGGAAGGGCTTCGAGTAGTCGTTGCGCGCGTTCCAGAACATGTATCCGACGCCGTCGTTGACTCTGGCGACGTCGACCTGCTTGATGATGTACCCGGAAGAGTAAGTCCTGGTGCGCCAGCCGAAGGCCTGCAGCCAGGGGCGCAGGACCACCCCCGAGCCCGCGGTGATTTCCTTGAAGCGTTCCATGGACCCGGAGATGAAGTGCTCAGGCGCGTCGCCCGGATGCGCGTAGCCGTCCATGCCGAAGAAGTGCGAAGGGTAAACCATCGGCGAGAGGATGTCGCAATGGCGCGACATGGCGGCAATGTCCTGGCCCGTGTGCGAGAGGTCGATGGGCCGCTGCCAGGCCATCACGCCGAAAACGTCCACCGAAAACAGCACGCCCAGCGGATGCAGCTCGGAGTGCGCGCGGGTGAGGAAATCGACGATCACCTTCGAGCGCGGCCACTCCGGATGCGCCTTTTGAAAATGGAACTCCGCGTCCTGCTGATCGCCCTCGGCCGGGAAGCGAATATAGTCAAACTGGATTTCGTCAATGCCCGCGTGCGCGGCCAGTTTCGCCAGCGCGATGTTGTAGTCCTGCACTTCCTGGCTCGACGGGTCGGTCCATACCAGCTTGCCGTTCTCGCGCCAGGCTTGGCTGGACTTCCGCGAGCGCACCGCCACCTCCGGATGATGCGTCACCAGCTCTTCGTCGCGAAACACCGCGATGCGCGCGATGCTGTGCAGCCCCAGCGAGTGCAGAAAGCGCGCGAACTTCGGCAGATTTTCCATTTTGTAGTGACGCTGCGGCGGCGCCAAAGGATTATCAAACGGCACGGTCACCGAGCCGTCGCTGTCCTTGATGTCGAAAACAATCGCGTTGCCGCCCAGGTTCTTCCAGTCGCGGATCAGTTCGATGCCGTGCTTGCTGCCCGCCATCAAGCCAGTGAGGTAAATCGCGCGCACCTCACGGTCCTTCGCCATGGGAACCGGGTGCTCGACGATCGGGGCCGTCTCGTAACCGGGGATCACGACGCGGTCCCCCGGATGCAGCGACTTCCCCAATTTCCCCTCGTTGGCCTGAT
>JAIQGA010000416.1 GCA_020072925.1 Terriglobia bacterium
GGAAAGTGTACCGCAGCCCGCCTAGAAAGCGAATGTCCTCGTCATTCACAAAGACGCTGACGAATTGCTGCGGCGTCCCGTCCGGCCGGGCGAGTGCCTTCTTGATGCCGGGAAAGCGCTGGTCGAGGTGCTCGAAGAGCTCAACCAGGTTGCGCGCCGCGGTCTCGACCGAAGCGGCGCCGGCGGTGAATTTGTGCAGAGGAGTGGGAATACGAATCGTCACTGACAAGCAAACCTCCCTGCGAGGGAAGAGGTCCGCAAACGAAAACAGCGAGGAACGCGCTACCAGCTCAATCCGCGGCGTCAGACGGTGGCCGCGGTGGCCGTGGTGAGGAAGCGCTCCTCGAACTCCACGAGCTTCGGACGAATCGCTTCAGGCTCCTCCAACCTTCCCGTGACCGCCGCGACAGTCTTCAAGCCGTTGCCGGTGATGGCGAGCACAAGCGATTCATCAGGATTGATGCGCCCCTGTCGGAGGAGTTTGCGGGCGACAGCGACCGTCACGCCGCCCGCGGTTTCGGTGAAGATGCCTTCGGTTTCTGCCAGCAGGCGGATGCCCGCGACGATCTCGTCGTCGGTGACGTCTTCGCCTGCGCCACCCGAACCGAGGATGGCCTTTACGGCGAAGATGCCGTCAGCGGGATTGCCGATGGCGAGCGATTTGGCAATGGTGTTGGGCTTTTGCGGATCGATTTCCGTGGTGCCGCGCTTCGCCGCGGTGGTGATCGGCGAGCAGCCCGTGGCCTGCGCGCCAAAGAATTTCGTCGGCGCGGGCTCCACCCAGCCGAGTTTTTTCAGCTCTTCAAAGCCCTTGTGAATTTTGGTGATGAGCGAGCCGCCCGCCATCGGCACCACAATGTTTTGCGGCAGCCGCCAGCCCAGTTGCTCGGCGATTTCATAGGCGACGGTCTTCGAGCCTTCGGAATAATACGAGCGCAGGTTCACATTCACGATGCCCCAAGAATATTTCATGGCCACTTCGGAGCAGAGGCGATTCACCTGGTCGTACGTGCCCTGAATCTTGACGAGCGTGGCGCCGTAAATTTGCGTGGCGATGATCTTTTCGCTTTCGAGGTCGGCGGGAACGAAGATGAAGGCCTTGAAGCCGCCGGCAGCGGCCTGCGCCGCCACCGCATTCGCCAGGTTGCCCGTGGACGAACAGCCCACGGTGTCAAAGCCGAACTCGCGTGCCTTGCTGAGCGCCACGGCCACCACGCGGTCCTTGAAGGAAAGCGTGGGGTGATTCACCGCGTCGTTCTTGACATAGACTTCGCGCACGCCCAGCAGGCGCGCCAGGCGCGGCGCGGATACCAGGGGCGTGAACCCGGTCTGCTGGCCCACCCAGGGCTCGCCATCGACGGGGAGGAGTTCGCGATAGCGCCACATGGTGGCCGGACGGGAGGCAAGGTCTTGAGGACGCAGGTCGGCCCACAAGCGTCCGTAATCGTACTGGACCTCCAACGGAGCCCAGCATTCCTCGCAGGCGGCCAGCGGTTCCAGCGGGTATGTCCGCCCGCACTCACGACAACGCAAATGCAACAGATAACTCACAACTCCTCCCTTCGCTGTTTCGCATCGAGAATTGGGGTGGGGAAAATGCAGGTCGGATTCGGAAAGAGGCCAAACTAAAATGCCCCTTCCCGGTCGGGAAGAGGCGCCTTTTTGAACTTTATCGGCCCTCTCTCATCTGCCCCAGTACCGGGCGGGAATTGGCACCTGACCCCCCGCTTCCGCGGGGGCGGTTGTCGTGGCGTCATCGGGCCCGTCCCTCAGCCACTCTCGATGAGATTCAGGGTTACTGAATCAAATATTCAATTGTCGATGCTCATCGTAGCCAAACCGCTCAGGCGCTGTCAACAAAAATCTTGCGCTTTTTTGGCTGATTCTCGCATTCTGAAAAAATTTTGAATCCTCACGGTCGGGTCCAGAACTAGCCTCCCTTGCCCGTGACGACTGGCCGGCGGGGCGGCGGCACGACGGCCAGGGGAATCCGGGCGAATGCCACGCTGTTGGCCGCGGGATCCAGCACGTTAACCTGCAGCAGGTAACGCCCCGCGGGAAATTTCGAGAGAGGAATCTGCACAAAATAGATCGCCTTCTCCCCGCCGGCCTTCTCGAGTTTGCCGGGGAACGGACCGGCCTCGGCGGTCTTCCGCCCGTTCCGGAAAAAGACCACTGCAACCGATGGCCCCACTTGCGCGGCAGGCGTTCCGCTTGGCGGCGTTTTCTGTTTACCCGCGTACGACTCGAGATAGATCGCGAGCGTCTGGTTAGTGCGGAACACGCGCGTGACGCTGGGCAATACCGAGCGGTCGCCAACCTGCAACGGGATTTCTTCCTTCCCCTTGCGGGCGCGGCCGCGCTGCGTTTCCGCCATTTGCTTCAACTCATTTGACAGGACCACCGAACTGACAAGCAAGCCGGTCTTGGAAATCTCGGGAAGGACGAGGGGCTGCTCGAACGTGCCCAGTTTCCCGCTTTCATTCTCGCGCACCACGGCTTTCAACAAATACTTGCCGGGGTCCAGCACGATCTGCCCTTCATAGAGAATGTTGCCGCTCAACACCTGCTCGTAAGCCTCGCCGGTGAGATTCACCGGCAGGGTATCACGCAGCGCGCCCTCTACCTTATGACTCGTCGCATCGGTCACACGCCAGGCAAAATCAAATTCCGTCTGGTGCTTGCCGGACTTGTGCAGAAAAGACACCGCCGAGCCGGGAATCTTCGCGGCCAGGACAACGTCGAATTTGTTGTCCGAGCGGCGGAAATAAGCCGTGTCCACGACGAAGGGCAAATCGACGAAAGGCGTGTCGAGTTCCATCGCCTGCTGGAGTTGCAGTTCCTTGTCCTCGCGAGTGTATTGGCGGAAATTCTTGGGGGCAAAGTAGCCGGGCCGCGCTTCCACCTTGACTCCGGGGCGGTCCACCTCCACGCGGATGCGGCGGAAGCGGCCGTCCGATCGCGTGTTACTGGGCGAATAACCCAGCAGGTAATAGCTGGAATTATCTTGCTGGACCTGCTGAAAAGCCGGCGCGAAATCGTTCAAGTCGTAAAAGCTCCGCCCGCCGGTGTCCGCGGCAAGTGTGGCCAACGTCTCGCGGCTGTCCTGGAGTGAGCTGATCTGCGAATACATTGCGGAGCCGGAATAAATCGCGGTCCCGGCGGGACTGGCGGAGGAGGCGTCACCGCCCGCCGGCAGGGCCTCCAGGCCACGCGCGTCCATCGTGTAGAGCGAAACGTTGGCTTGATTCGCCGCGTCCAC
>JAIQGA010000417.1 GCA_020072925.1 Terriglobia bacterium
AAGCTTAAGATGCCCCTTGTCGAGGACTTCCAGTTCTCGCATGAGGGTGTACCTCCTTCGTAGAGTTTTCCCGCTCTCGAAAAAGTACACCCTCTTTCTTCTTCAAAACCCAAATTTACACAAAAGACGTTACGCTACCGCTATGCGTTTTGATTGCACTTCCGTCAGGTTTTGACGCGAGGGCACGCGACCCGGTATAATACAAGCGGGCTTGTTTGTAAGCAGGAGGTGGGCTTGCCACTCTACGAATACCGGTGCAACAAGTGCGGAGAGCACGTCGAGAAGATCCAGAAGTTCTCGGACCCTCCCCTTGCCAAGTGCGAGAAGTGCGGAGGCAGGCTGGAGCGCCTGATCTCATCACCCGCCATCCAGTTCAAGGGCAGCGGCTGGTACGTGACCGACTACGCGCACAAGAACTCAGCCCCGGCGGGGAGTAACGCTCCGACTCCTTCGAACGGTGGCGGAGAGAAACCTGCGGCAACCGCTAAAGAGTCGTCCAAGGCACCTGCTTCGAAGGAGAAGTGAAGCCAGCCGGCGCCACGGCCGCGGCACTAGAGCTTGAGCGACTTGAGATATTGACGGAAGGGATTCCCCAGATCCGGCCGCGACAAGGCTATTTCGACCGTGGCTTTCAGAAATCCCAGTTTGTCACCCGCGTCGTAGCGCGTTCCCTCAAAAACGTATCCGTAAATCGGTTCTCGCTCGAGCAGGCGACGGAGGCCGTCGGTCAATTGAATCTCGCCGCCCGCACCCGCACGAGTCGCCGCCAGTTCGCCAAAGATCCCCGGAGTCAGGATGTAGCGGCCAATCACCGCCAGATTGGAAGGCGCCTTCTTGGGATCGGGCTTCTCCACCATGTCTTCGATGCGAAAGAGCCGCCCACCCCATCGTCGGTCAGGAACCAACTGGCCACGAATGATGCCGTAGCTCGAAACGGTTCCGCGCGGCACGCGCTGGATCGCCACCACGCTGCGGCCGTAACACTCGAACACGTCCAGCATTTGCTTCAGGCACGGAACCTGGCTATGAATCACGTCGTCGGAAAGGAGGACGCAAAACGGCTCATCATCGACCAGGTCTTGCGCAGCCAGAATGGCGTGCCCCAGCCCGCGCGGCACCTGCTGGCGAACGTAGGCGAATCTTAAGAGCCCGGCGATGGCGCGCACTTGTTCGCGCAGGTCTTCCTTACCGCGGCCGGCCAGCTCGCGCTCCAGCTCCGCCGAAACGTCAAAGTGGTTTTCAATCGCCTGCTTGCCGCGGCCGGTCACGAAAATCACCATCGGAAGACCCGAGGCTGCAACCTCTTCCACGGCGTACTGCACCAGGGGCTTGTCTACAATCGGGAGCATCTCCTTTGGTTGCGCTTTCGTGGCGGGTAGAAAACGAGTCCCCAACCCGGCCACCGGCAAAACGGCTTTGCGTATCTTCATTGTGTCCTCACCATGAACGGCTGCATTGTGTTCTGCGACGGGTTTTTCGTCGGTTGTTCGTTTTCAACTGCCCTGGGAAGATCGATACAATAAGCAATCAGCAATCAGTACGCCTGACTGCGGTCTTCTGGCATCCTCGACTATGCTAGCATGAGATTGAGGGACTTCGTTGATGTTGGTGCTGGGGATTGAATCCAGTTGCGATGAAACCGCCGCGGCCGTGGTCGCAGACGGCGTGCGTATTCTCTCCAGTGTCGTTGCCTCGCAAGTGCTGACCCATGCGAAATATGGCGGCGTGGTGCCGGAACTGGCCTCGCGGGAACACCTCCGCAAAATCGTGCCGGTAGTGGACGAAGCCTGCCGGCGCGCGGGCGTAAGTCTGTCGCAGATCGAGGCGCTGGCCGTGACGGAGGGCCCGGGGTTGATCGGCTCGCTCCTGGTGGGATTGGTGTACGGCAAGGCGCTGGCGAGGTCGCTCGGCAAGCCGCTCGTGGGCGTGAACCACCTTGAAGGGCACATCCACGCCGTGTTGCTGGAGAATCAGATGGCGCGTCACGGGCGCAAGGATGTGGAGGAGGCGCGTCTGCCCGCCGTCACGCTCGTGGTTTCAGGGGGACATACGAGTCTGTTCCGCGTCGAAGTGCGGCCGCTCGCCCGCAATGGCAATATCCCGACCTTTGTGTATTGCTGTCTCGGCCGGACGCGCGACGATGCGGCCGGCGAAGCCTTCGACAAAGTGGCCAAACTCCTCGCGCTTGGTTATCCGGGCGGCCCGGTGATTGACGGCCTGGCGCGCCTTGGCAATCCTCAAGCTCTGGACTTTGGCCGCATCAGGATGAAAGGCAATCCCCTGGATTTTAGCTTTTCAGGCTTGAAAACCGCGGTCCTGTATCGTGTGCGCGGAACGCCCCTTGCGGTCGAAGCCGAAGCGCGCCGCACCTGGCGAAAGACGGCAGATCAAATGATCAGGGAAGAATTGTGCGCCCATTGCTCGCCGGCTACCCTGGATCTTCTTGCGAGTTTCCAGCATGCGGTTGTGCGCGATCTAGTCGAGCGCACACTGGCGGCCGCAGAAAGCGAGGGGGTAGAGACGCTCTTCGTCTCCGGCGGCGTCGCCTGCAATTCCCTGCTTCGCGAGCGTTTTGCCGAGGCCGCGAGCGAGCGAAGGTTTCACATTTTTTTCCCTTCACCCGACCTATCCACCGATAACGCCGCGATGATCGCCGCCACAGGCTATTACAAATTGCAGGCGGGCGAGCGCGCCGACGTCTCGCTCACCGGCCACGCTTCGTTTCCCCTCGGAGACGCGACAGCCTGAGAGAATCCCGTGCCAATGCTGGACCAACCCTGCGGCCAGCGTGCGAAGCGGGTCCGCGTTCTCCCTTCTAACCCCGAATGCCGACCGTCTGCATTAAGCGGTCCGTGGCCTGATACGCCTCGCGCACCCAATCCACGATCTTGTCGGGCTCCGGAGAATACTCAAGCTCGATGCTGATCGTGCCGCTGAAGCCCGTGTGCTTGAGTTGTTGCAGGTAGGGAACGAAATCCACCACGCCCCGACCCGGCGGCAAGACGCACCGGCACCGTGTCGCTGCCCGAGCGCAGCCCGCGGGCGACGTCGTTGAACCACACACGCTGTCCGTTCAGCCACGCCACGAGATCGTCGTCGCTGTCCATCACCAGCAGGACGGTGCGGTCCTCCGGCGCGTACCATCTTCACCAGGTCGTTGATGAGCGAGAGCTTGAACGGCTCGAGCTCGATGGCGATTTCCAGTCCCAGGCCCGCCGCGTATTCTCCCAGCTCACGCACGTTGTCCACCGCCATCTGCCACTGGTCCTGGGGCTTGATTACTTCCTGCTGCCAGATGTATTCGCCGAGCACCAGAAGCAGATTGCGCGCCTCCAGCTCATAGACGAAATCCAGATACGCCTTCGCGCGCTGGACGTGAAAGCGCTGCACGGACTTGTTGAAGTCCGCGATACCCAGCCCCACGCAACAGACTGAGACGATCGGAAGACCTACTTCGCGGCAGGTGTCTTTGATGAGTTTCCGCTCTTTGATATCAATTTCCAGTGGGTCGGCGAAAACATCGATCGTGTCGAACCCGATCTTCTTCGTTTGGCGAATCCCCTCCGCCGTGCCAACCTTCGTCCCAACCCAGGCCGAATTTATGAGTCCGAGCTTCATCGTGCCTCCTCAATCGTTCATAGTTCACCATTCACTATGCACCATTTCTTATGATTGCATAATCTCTTCTATGCTGACCGGCCTCCGCTCTTCTGCGGACTTGTAGCATGCATCGATCAGCGCCATCGTCTTCAGGTTGTCCCGCCCGCTGATGGCCGGCTCTTTGCCGGACGCGAGACTCTCCAACAACTGGCCCATCGTTCCCTGGAACGCGTCGGGGAACCACACCTCTTTCCAGCGTGGAGAGAACCAGCAGCCGGGCTGTCGCGTGGTGGTGAAGTCGATGGTGCTGGGCGCACGGTTGGGGTAACTCGGCCAGCCGATGGTACCCTGCGCCAATCCCTCGGTGCCCTCCACGCGCCACTTGATATAGAGGTCCGGGGCGGCGCCTTCTCGCGCAGGACCCGCCCACACATCGTCCCAGGCCGCCGCGCGCAGTCCGCCCGCGTATTCGAGGATATACAGCACGATGCCGTCACGGTGGGGGAACTTCGTGCGCGGATCGGTCCGCGCACTGACATACACACTCTCCGGATCGCCAAACAAGAAACGGAAGGTATCCAAATGGTGAATGCTCATATTGAGCATCGTTACCCGGCCGATGTCCGCGATCCACTTTTGCCAGTGCGGGATGGCGCGCATCTCGATGGTGGCGAGCACGGGTTCGCCCAGGTAGCCGCGTGCCAAAACCGTTTTCAATGCCCGCATCGATTGGTCGTAGCGCATGTTCTGGTTCACCGCCAGCGTAATGCCAGCATCCTGAGCGACCCGCACCACTTCCCTGGCTTCGCGATAGCTTGTGGCCAGCGGCTTCTGGGCGAGAATTCCCTTGAGGTGCTTCTGCTTGGCGGCCTCGCGCACAATGGCAAGTTGATATTGAGGCGGCACCGCAATGTCCAAAACCTCGATCGTCTCGTCGGCCAAGAGCTCCTCGACGGTCTGAAAAACTTTCGGAATGCCTCGCGCCTGCGCCACTTCCGCGGCCTGCCCAGGCACATCACAGGCGATCGCCACCACGTTGTACCCCGCGTTGGCGTAAGCCACCAGGTGGCAGTCGCGCATAATGAAACCCGCCCCAATCACCCCAATGCGGTAGTCTTGCTTCTTTGGGGCTGGCGGCATATGTTCCAGATTCAAGTCAACGTCCATCGCGGCCTCCTTGGGGCGCTCAAAGCAGGTGCGTATTGTAACGCCACCCGGCGGGAAGGCAAGCTCACTCCAACCCCATGTCGCAAATCGCTGGGAATTCGGCGCCGAAGTCGGGCCGCCCGCTTGCGAACGTTGGGGAATCCGTTACAATGGGCGCTCTTCTTCGGCAGTTGCAGTACCCGGGGCGAACTGCTATGCGCGTGGGTGTGGACACCGGCGGAACGTTCACAGATTGCGTTGTGCTCGAACGCGGCGAGGTGCGTATTCAGAAGGTTTTTTCCACTCCTTCCGACGCCTCGCTCGCCGTCGTTGAGGGCGTTCGCCGACTCGGCAAGTTTGCCGCGCCGACGGCTCCACTTGAAATTCTGCACGGCACCACGGTGGGCACGAATAGTCTTCTCGAACGCCGCGGCGCGCGCGTAGCGCTGATCACCACCGCGGGCTTTGAAGACCTCATCGAGATCGGTCGCCAGGCTCGACCGCGTCTGTATGACCTCAACGTGCAGCGGGAACCGCCGCTCGTCTCGCGCGCGCTGCGCCTGGGCGTTCGGGAACGCGTTGGGGCGGGGGGCCGCATCCTGCTCAAACCATCTCGCGCGGAGCTTGCGCGTTTGAAGCGGCGCGTGCGGCGCTCGGCCGCCCAATCGCTTGCGGTTTGCTTCCTATTCTCATTTGCCAATTCCGCCAACGAGCGCGCGGCCGCGCGTGCTCTTGCGGGCTTAGGCCTTCCCATTTCCGTCTCGCATGAGATTCTGCCGGAGTTCCGCGAATTCGAGCGCCTCTCCACCGTCGTCATCAATGCTTATCTCGCGCCAAGAATGGGCGCGTACTTATCTAATCTGGAGCGCCTGGCGCGGCATCAGATTGGCACCGGATTCATTCCGGCCAGCCGCTTCCTGAAATCGCGCGCTGGAAGGTCGAACCAGGATTCGACGCGGATATATGTGATGCAATCGAGCGGCGGAATCACCACGGCGGCGCGCGCCGCGCGAGAGCCGGTCCGAACGATCCTCTCGGGGCCGGCGGGAGGCGTGGTCGCCTCCGCGTGGCTGGCGCGGCAACTCGGCCTGGCGCGCGCCATCAGCTTCGACATGGGCGGGACCTCGACGGACGTCTGTCTGCTCGACGGCACGCCGCGCACCACCAGCGAAACCACCGTCGCGGGTCTGCCCGTTGCCGTACCTGTGCTCGACGTACACTCGGTCGGCGCGGGTGGCGGCTCGCTGGCGCGGATTGATGGGGCGGGCGCACTGCGCGTCGGACCGCAAAGCGCCGGCGCGGAGCCTGGACCCATCTGTTATGCTCGCGGCGGAACGTGGCCTACCGTTACGGACGCAAACTTGCTGCTCGGGCGCCTGGACCCCGACTATTTTCTGGGTGGAGAATTCACTCTTGATATTTGTGCCACTAAAGCAGGCTTCGAGAAATTCCTTAAGGGAGCCCCGCACCAGGCCGGTTTCCGAAATCCCGAAG
>JAIQGA010000418.1 GCA_020072925.1 Terriglobia bacterium
GTCGACGAGGACGCGCACCGACTTGTCAAAGACTTCCCAACGTTTCACGTTGGACTGAGCCGCCTGCGCCACTTGCTCCGCGGCGAGGAGGGAGAAAAACGCGCGCGCCGCCGTCGCTGCCACGTCCAACCGGGTCAAATCAGCCTGCGAGCGCGTAATGTTCTCGCCACGGTGCGCGGCGTCGACGGTCGCGCGGCGATAGCCGAAATCAAAGGGTTCCCAGGAGAGGAGAACTCCGGCGGCGCTCCCCCACACCGAGCGGTTTGAAGCGGCGGGCAACACTGGGCCCGAAATCGAGGGGACAACGCCTTGAGGCAGGAGCAGGCCGAAGATATTGTTGGCGGTCGCGCGATTCGATTGCCACAGCAAATTCGAACTGGGCAGGTAGTTGGTTCGGGCAAGATCAGTTCGCCCTTGCGCCGCCTGAATGCGCTCCATCGCTGCGCGCACGGCGGGATAGTTCTGCAGCGCGTAATTAACGGCCTGCTCCAAGGTGAACTTCCGGGGTGGGGCATTCGCCGCCTGACCAGCCAGGCGCGGCGCCAGCCACCCGATTTCCAGGGCAAGACCCAACAGCATTGTGATTCCCAGCCGTCTGTTCGTTTGCACGGCCCTGCCAACCTCCTCCCGGTACTCTCCTACTTTAGGTTTCGAGCGTGAGGTAAAGCGCATCGAAAAGTTCGAAACCTTTGCGCAGAATTTCTCCATCCGGCCAATCGGTTTTTCCCCACCCGACGAGGATCCAATCAATTGCCTTGCCCTCCGGCCGGCCATACTTGTTGTCGTGCAAGTCGGCGTCGTGAATCATCTCGGCGATCCTGCGCAGGCGCTTGTCCCGCAGCTTGAAGCGCTTCAGCAGGGTCTCGAACGTGCAGTCGTCGCCCACATGCGTGAACTCGCCTTCGAACATGTCGAAACGGAGAACTCCATCGCGTGCACCTGCCTCGGGCGAGAAGATGAATTTGGCCTTGGAATCGATGAAATTCCGAATCAGCCACGCCGAGGAAACGCGGTCGATGCCTGGCCGTGGCCGGGTCATCCATACCCTGCCGCGATACTCATCGGTCTTTCGAGATGCGCCCGAAGCGCGAGCGGGTTCCGCTCGAGTGCAGTCTTCCAGTTCCTTGAGCAACATTTCCGCTTCCTTGCGTTTGTAGCAGCCGAAGGCGTCCACGGCCTCAATTTCGCTCAGGCGAAGATTCAAGCGCGCGAAGCTCCCGCCGAGCTGGGCCTTGCTCCGACCCGCAGCGGTTCGCAAGGCCATACGGGTGTCGCGAATCAGTTGCTCGTAGTCCTTGACGCGCGCGGCGTTGAACATCGCCGTGATCTGCTTGTCCGATGCTCCCTCGATTCGTGCCACCTTGAGGACCGATGCGTCGCCGCGGTACTTGTGGATTTCCGCCCCCAGCCACTGAAACTTTTCCAAGTTGGCGTGGGTGTAGGGAAGTAGATACGCGGATTTCTTCCACGGCAACGCGCCGTACTTTTGAAGCTTCCGCCAGACGCTGACACGCTGGCTGGCTCGCTGCGCGGGCAGCGTAAAGAGGAACGCCAGCCACGGCGTCCCGATGGGTCCGCGATCCAGATTTGTAACGGCCATAGCCCGAAGTTATACCTATAGCATCAGACTTCGAGCTATGCAAGAGAAAATAGGAGGGAATAAGTTGTTACTGAGCGGCGCGAACGCATTCGGCTCGGCTATTGCTGGAAATATCGCCTTCCCCGACCAGGACGCCGTCGCGCAAAGCCAGGCGTCTTCCGGAAATCGCCGGCACGCGGTCGCCGGGGATGATGACGCCAGCCATGTTCAGCGGGTCGGCGGCGGCGAGCGTCACGGTCTCGCCACGCGGGCCGGCCTTGCGCATCGCCCGCAGCGATTCCACGGCCACCGGGAGCGCGAACTGCTCGCCAAGAAAACCATCCACAAAGCGCCCGCCGCGCACGTCGCCGCGGTCCTCCAGGCGACGGAAAGAAACGAGGAGTTCTCGCCATTTCACGCCCAGGTTTTCGCGGGTGAGCAACTCGCGGAAAACCACGCCATAACGCTCCAGCAGGATTTTGCAGAGAGCCTCGACTGCCCGGGGGCGATCATCGGACTTCTCAGAGAAAAGCAGCGACCATCGGCCTGTGCTGTGGCGAGGCCGCGAAGTTTTCCCGCGCCCCTGGCCGGCGCGCCGCTTGGGATCGATCAGGGCGCGCAGGTTGTCGAAGCCATCCGCCGTCACGCGCCCTGCTGCGACGAGTTCCCAGAGCGCCGTCTCGACTTCCGATTTCAGGCGGCCTGTGCCGCGCACGATGTCTACGAAAAATGAGGCGCCGCGCTGCTCGAGAAATTCCAGAACCTGACGCCCTGCGGGGCTGAGGCCCGCCGTCGAGGGGAAGGAGTCCACATGCCGCAACGCAAGCCAATCCGCATCCTCGCGGATAAAGAATGTGATGGGAGCCACGCTCGACGGTACGACGCGCCGCGAAACGGCTGGATGCTCCGCCCCGTTCGCGGTTTGATCGAGAGTGGCGGGATGCGGCGAAATCCTTCCCCAGCCGACCGCGCCGGTCAGGCAGAGCTGGTCGAGAATTTTCGGATCGAAGTCCGCAACCCGGCGAGCCAGGATCTGCGGCTCCCAGGCGTTGGCCGGGATCTCGAAGCCCTGCAACTGGCGCAGGACTTCAAGCAGGCCGCGCTCGCCATGCACCTGCGTGCCGGGAGCGAGATGCTGCCAATGCAGCAGCCAACTCATCAATTGTGATGGGGGGATCGGCGCAATTTCGGCGCGCAGCGCCCCGAGGGTCATGCGGTGGATGCGCGCCAGCAAACGCCGCTCGCACCACTCGGTTGCCTCATGCCCGGTGAACAGGCCGCGCAGCACGGCGCCGCTCGCCTCGAGCCGCAATAACGCTCCTTGCACGTCCTCGAACGCCAGACCGAGAGCGCCGGCGAGCGAATCTGCCACCACCGGGCCAACATGGCTCATGAAGCCGCGAACCATTTCTGTGACGGCATCGTCGCGGGAAGAGGCTGCGCTGTCGACCTCGGCGACTGCATTTTGAAACTGTGCTTCAGGAAAAATGCTGAGAAACATCCGTGCTTTATCGGCCGGCACCCACCAAAGACGCCCGGCGCAAGAGGCGCGCCCCGTGCGGCGCTGGGAGACGAGCACATCAAAAAAGGCGCCCCAGCGATCCCCTACCGTCGCACCGTCTGGCGTCACAAAACCCTCCGGCAGCGCCACGAAAGTCGCGAGGGCGTCGGCGAGTTCGT
>JAIQGA010000419.1 GCA_020072925.1 Terriglobia bacterium
ATTCAATCCGATATTATATGATTCTGCGCCAAGGATGCTGACTGATGGCCAAGGGTCTGAAGCGGCAATTTGTTGACCCCATCAATGCCCTCCCTGCGTCCCTTCCCACACCTCCGGCTATATTTCGCACAAATGCATGCGCAAGTGAGTACGCATGCGGTGCTCATCTGTGGGAAATTATCAGGCGTGAGCTTCGTTGGGAAAAGATGGCTTCGCCGGACGGTTATGGATCTTCACTCATGGTTCACTCCTCCCCCATATCGGCCAGTCCAGGGCGGGTTGAGGGGTAAACCAGCGCAAAACCAACCTCACTCATCGTTCTCATTTGCGCTGAAGTTGGACACTCGCCAAAGTCCGGTCCTACAGGACAACTAGAACTGGAGTCTCAGACCCAGTTGGATTCGCCGTGCCGGCTGCGACCCCGTGGACTGTCCAAAGAATGGGGAGCTTAGTGCTCCAACGTAGTTTTGATAGTTGACACGATTGAACAGATTGAACGCATCCAATGAGATTGTGGCCACGGGACTTTTTCCCTTGATGGAGGGTTTCAAACGCCACTCACGAAACCAGCGCAAGTCGATGACGGCTACTCCAGGTCCTTTGCCAGTGTTACGAGTGACGCCCACTGGCCGGTCGTTGGCTAATCCGTCTCGGTTCTCATCGAGCCCCGTTGTTATGTTGAATGGAACTCCGGAGAGCAGACTCACTGAAGCGCCTAGGTTGAGCCAGGGGTGGAACTTGCCCGTAGCCAGAAGATTGAACTGCTGGCGCCGGTCGGTGTCTGCCCGCCCCCATTCCCCTCGTGGGTTGAAACTGTCAGCGGGAAACCAGCTCAGTCCACCCGTATCGCTGAGGGTCTTTCCAAAAGTGTATTGCGCCAGTCCGGTAATCTTTGGACCAAGGGCTCCCGTGATGGTCACGTCCAGAGCGTTCCCTTGCAAGTGGCTTGTCGATTCAATGAATCTCAACACACTGACGCTCGGATCCGGTCGGCTGGCAAACTCCGGCGGCAGCGGCGCATTACCGTCACGCGAGCGAAACTGATGCCTGCCCCGCGTCCCAACATAGTTGATGGCGAGGACGGTCTTTTCCGACAGCTGGCGCTCGACACCGAGGTTGAACTGAAACACTTCAGGCAGTTCGGTGCCGACACCCAGCCGCGTAATGCTCGCGGGAGGGGTCGAGACCCCGTCGCTTGGCTCCGGTAGGGGAAAGGGTGGATCGCTGATGACGTAGCGGCGAAGATGCAAGCCGTCATAGCGAAGGATATCGAAAATGGGCGCAGGCCCGGAGCGGTCGTAAAACATCCCGGCCCCGCCCCGAATCACAAAGTTCCTTCGCTGTGTAGGGGAGAAGGCAAACGCCAGTCGAGGCGAGACATTATTCAAACCTCCAAAATAATTCTGCCAGTCGTAGCGAAGGCCCAGGGCTAAGGACAAATTGGCTTTGACTTTCCACTCGTCCTGGACGAACGCCCCCAAGTTCTTTTCGATGAACACGGTTCGGGCGTCTCCGGCCTGCAAGACTCCCGAAAACGGGTGCCCGAGCCGATAGTCCTCGAGCGATCCAAAAAAATACGTCCCCAGTCGGTTAGATCGATCACTCCATCCCCGGCGGCTCCAGTCTGGCACATTGACACCGTACTTCAAGATATGATGGCCCACGGTTTGCGTGAGGAGCCAGGTAATGGATGTGTGTAGTTCGGTGCGCAAGCCATCCGCTTGGGCACCCCCCGTCGTGAAGGCATCAATGACAACAACTTTTGGCTGATCAAGGTTGCTTTTCGTGGGTGCCCAATACCGTCCCAGCAGAATACGAAACTGACTGAGCAGATGCGGCGATATCGTCGCACGATAGTTAAAGATGAATTCATCCTCGCGAAACCGGCTTTGCGCGCCCGCCTCCGGCAGGACCGTCCCGCCAACTCCGAGGTTGTTTTGCCAGCGGTCTTGAAAGTTGACTTGCCAGAACATGGCGTGTCGGTCGTTAGGCTCATGACTCAGGCGGGCCGAAAAGAATGTATTCTGCTGGGGAGTCGGAGTGTTTTCAGCGATGAGCCCATTCGGACCCTGAGCAAAAACGACAGCCTGCAGGTCTTCGCTTTCACGCAGCCCAGACAGCAGGAAGGAAGTCTTCTTCCCGGAGCCGATCGGGCCAAACAGGCTTCCTTCGAAGATCCGGCGTTGCTCGGGCGGACGCTCCACCGCAAAAGCATCACGGGCATTCAGATGATGGTCGCGAAAGAGGAAGTTGAATGTGCCGTGGTAGCGATCGGTGGCGCTCTTTGTGATGACCTCAACGCGCCGACGGCTCCAGCGCGGGTATTCAGCCGTATAGGGGTTCTGATTAATCTTGATCTCCTGAATGGCCGAGGCGGTCACGCCGATATTGCGGGCCTCCATTCCGTCAACAACTAGAGAGACCGCACTGTCAGGATTGGAAGGATCCAGGAATCGAGACAGAGCGCTCAGAAAGTCCAAATTCAGGATTGGCAAGGCTCCGAGCAATCCCTGCTCAACTGAAATTGCGTTCCGATTATTGGCGATGTCAGAGGTCAATGCCTTGGAATTTCCCGAAACGGAAATTTCTCCCTTGATTGGAGCGAGAGCCAGCCGGATGACGACCCGGGTCATGGCGCGGTTTCGAACTTCTACTTCCCGGTCTACCGAGACAAGCCCTGGAACTTCCGTCTGTAAACGATAACGGCCAGGAGCAAGGGAGTCGAATCGGAAGCCGCCGTCGATTGAGGATTCGCATACTTGATCTGCCGCAGGCCCCCGGAGCATGACCCGCGCCCCAGGGACAGCACTGTTTGAGGGATCGATCAGTTTTCCCTCGATACTGTAGCTGGCCCTTCCGGTTTGAGCATAAACGGGCCCTACAAGAACGAGGGTTGCAGCCAGAGCAGCTGCAGTCTGGAGGAAGCGTTTCGCGATTGAGCCTACGCGCCAGTGGTCCATTATTCTCGGCCTAGTCCACGAGAGTCGATTGCCACGTCTAGTGAATCTCCGCGCAATGGGCGGCAAAAAGACGGCCTTCAGCGGTGGCATCGGATGTCGGACTCCTATTCACTTTTGAACCAGGTCACAGTCATCGAAATAGATCACGCTGTCGGCCTTAGTCCACAGGCCCACTTTGCCAGGATCAGTGAAGGTCGAGTCCTCCACGTCGAACAATTTCTCGCCATTGAAATAGACCGTGAACAGAGGCCCGCTGAATGTCACTCGCAAAGTGCTCCACGCCTGGGATGGC
>JAIQGA010000110.1 GCA_020072925.1 Terriglobia bacterium
GGTCGGAGTGTAAAGCGAGTTGAGTCGCATGACGATCAAGAATCGCGCCGCGCTCGAAGCCGTGGGGGATGTGCCAGCGCGAAAAGTGGCCCTGGAGGTCATGGATGCTACCCTTCAGACGCTGGATGCACAGCGTATCATCCGCGGCATGTTGCGGGTCGAAGGGAACAGTCTCCGCATCGGGCAACGCCGGTGGGACCTGGCATCCAAGCGTCGCGTGATCGTGGTAGGGGCCGGGAAGGCGGCCAATGCTATGGCTCGGGCGGTCGAGGAGGTCCTGGGCGACCGCATCACCGAGGGGCTGGTAATCGTGAAGCAGCGGGAGCCGGGCGACATCCTCTCGCGGATTGAGCTCGTCGTTGGCGGTCATCCCCTCCCCAATGAAGACGGCCTTGCCGCCAGCCGACGCATCCTGGAGATCGCCGGCCGGGCCCTGCCGGACGACCTATTTCTCAGCGTCATCAGCGGGGGCAGTTCCGCGCTCATGACCTGTCCCCTCCCAGGAATCAGCCTGGAGGATGAACAGCGGCTGACCGAAATGCTGCTCAAGAGCGGCGCGCGCATTCTGGAGATCAACGCCGTGCGGCGCCACATCTCGGCGACGAATGGGGGACGCTTGGCCCAGAAGATTGAAGCGCGGGGGGCGGAGATGATCAACTTCATCATCTCCGACAGCCTGGGGGCTAGGCCTACCCTCGATCCGGCCCAGCCCGTCAGCCATTTTGGGACTCCGGTCGCACCGGACGGCACCACGCTCCAGGACGCCCGCAACGCGATCGAGAAATACTGCCTTAAGGGGCGGATCCCGCGCGCCATTCTCGACTTCTTGTGGAATGCCACTTCCCAGAACGAAACGCCGAAAGCCTTCGGAGAGCGTATTCATCAGTATGTCCTCGCGCGGCCTGCAAATGCCTGCGTGGCCGCCAAGCGCGCCGCCGAAGAGCGAGGCCTCCTGGCGTGCGTCCTGACCACGGTCTTAGAAGGCGAGAGCAGCGCGGCGGGAGCGTTTCTTGCCTGTGTTGCCAAAGAAGTCGCTTTGAACCGCCAACCCGTGCCGGTGCCCTGCTTGCTCATAGCGGGCGGCGAAACTACCACTCGCATCGACGGACCCGCCGGAGAAGGCGGCCCCTCTCAGGAACTGGCCCTGGGATTTGCGGCGGAGATCGCGGACCGGCGGGACGTTTGCCTCTGTGCCTTGGATACGGATGGGACCGATGGCCCTACCCCTATTGCCGGGGGACTAGTCGACGGCACCACCATGGCGCGGGCCACGGCAAAGGGATTGGATCCTCATCGATCCCTGCTGGCTCACGACAGCTCGACCGTTCTTCGGGCGGCTGATGATGCGGTGATCACCGGGAACACGGGCACGAATGTCTGTGACCTGAACGTTATCTATGTTTCCAGCGAGGGAGGGAGTGCCTGATGCCGGGTGACACGATTGTTGCACTGAAGGCTCGAGAGATTCTGGACAGCAAGGCTCGCCCGCTGGTGGAAGTGGATGTGTGGACTGCGGGGGGAGTTTCGGGGAGGGGTTCGTCTCCGTGTGGGACCTCCGTTGGGTCGCACGAGGCCTTCGTGCTCCGGGATGGCGGCAAGCGCTATGGTGGATTGGGCGCCCGCCAAGCCGTGCGGAACGTCATGGAAGTAATCGCTCCGGCGCTCGCTGGTCGAAGCGTGGCAAACCAGGAGCAGATCGATTCCCTGCTCATCGAACTGGATGGCACGCCGGACAAGTCGCGATTGGGCGCCAACGCCATCTACAGCGTGTCCATCGCCGCGGCGCGCGCTGCTGCCGCAACCCTCGGTGTGCCTCTCTACCGCTATTTGGGTGGACCCGCACCCTGCGGTCTTCCGGTGCCGATGTTCAACATGATCACGGGGGGGCGCCACGCTGGCGCGCAGATGGCGATTCAGGAGTTCCACGTGATCCCTGCCACGGCCCAATGCTATGCCGAGGCGTTGCGGATGGGCGTCGAGATCTATGCCGCCGTGGGCGAGGTCATCCACCGACGCTATGGGGAAGACCACCTCTTTCACGTGCCTTCTGCGGGATACAGCGCTCCTGCAGGCGACCCTGCGGAGATCCTGGAGGTCTTGCTGGAGGCGGCGACTGTCGCCGGCTACAGGGGTCAGTGCCGGCTTGGCTTGGACTGTGCCGCCAGCGAATTCTATGACTCCGCCACGGGCCGATACCAGTTCTGCGGAGAATCCATGAGCCGCGAGGACCTCGTTTGCGTCCTCGAAGGACTTGCCAAGGCCTACAAGCTGTTCATGATCGAAGACCCGCTGGAAGAGGATGACTTCGAGGGTTTCGCCGCCCTCACCCGCCGGATTCCAGCCATCATCGCGGGTGATGACCTTTTTGTGTCGAATCTCGAACGGATCAAACACGGGGTGGCGCTCGGGGCGGCCAATGCCATGATTTTGAAGCCGAACATGGTGGGAACCATTTCCGAGGCGATCTCCGCCGCCCGCTATGCCCAGCACCACGGCTACACAGTAATCGGTTCCGGGCGGGCGGGCGGAACCATCGATGATCCCATCACTGATATTGCCGTCGCGGTTGGCGCTCCCTTGGCGAAATTTGGGGCGCCGCGGACCGGGGAGCGACTCGCAAAACACAATGCGATTCTTCGGATCGAAGAGGAATTGGGCGCGGCTACCCACTTCGCCGGTCCGGAAATCTTTGACTGATCCTGCGCCCACGCTTGGGAGAGTCGATGAACGGGGCGATCGCATAACAGGAGATGTGCGGCGCAGTGGCGGACAAGCGAAGAGGCCGTGCGCGCTACCTCGTGCTCTCCATGGTCTTTCCTGGCCACAGCGATTAACGGTGCTGATCGGGGGGCACTGTCGATCACTGGAACACCCGTCTCCAGGGGACCCGATCTGGAATGCCATAACTCCTAAATGAGAACCCACATCCGGTATGTGACACTCGCGGTGTTGTTTCTGGCCACGGCGGTGAGTTTTGCCGACCGGTCGATGCTCTCGCTCACCGGACCGGCGATATCGCAGGACCTCCGGCTAACTCCCCTGGCGTTGGGATTCATCTTCTCCGCGTTCGGTTGGGCCTATGCAGCTGGACAAATTCCTGGTGGCTGGCTGTTGGACCGGTTCGGCTCCCGCCGGATCTATGCCCTGAGCGTCTTCTCGTGGTCTGGTTTTGTACTCTTGCAGGCGTTCGTTGGCTATTGGCCTGCTGCTGCCGTCTTTGTGCTGTTCGCCCTTGTCTTCCTGATGGGCTTGTGTGAGGCACCGGTATTTCCAGCGAACAGCCGGATTGTCGCCGCATGGTTCCCGGCGACGGAGCGGGGGACTGCCGCCGCGGTTTTTAATTCCGCTCAGTACTTTGCCGCGGTGTTATTCGGTCCACTCATGGGATGGATCACACATGCCTTTGGATGGAAGTACGTCTTCTTAGTCATGGGCGCGGTGGGTTTTGCAGTGACCGTGCTCTGCGTTAAGTCGATTTACAACCCTCGGGAGCATCCGAGAATCGGATCCTCCGAACTGGACTATATCGAGCAAGGTGGCGCCCTAATTGATATGGACCGGCGGGCTAAGGACGACGCTGGCGCCTTCCGCAGTTGGCGGGAGAATCTCAAGATATTGCTTGGAAACCGGACGCTACTCGGCGTGTACATCGGGACGTATTGCGTAACCGCCGTTATGTATTTTTTCCTTACCTGGCTCCCTATCTACCTTCAAACGCGTGGTATGTCGGTCCTTAAGGCTGGCGCAGTTATCGCCCTCCCCGGTCTATGCGGATTTGCCGGGGGGATATCGGGTGGTATTGTCTCGGATTACCTGCTGCGAAAGGGTCATTCGTTAACGTTTGCAAGAAAGGCCCCTATCGTGGTCGGGATGCTGCTGGTGCTTGACATTATCGCCTGCAATTATGTAAGTGCTCAATGGGCTGTTATTCTCATCATGGCTGTGGCGTACTTCGGGAAGGGATTTGGATCGTTAGGTTGGGCCGTAATCGCCGATGTTGCACCCAAACAAATCTCAGGATTGACCGCGGGCGTTTTTAACACTTTCGCGAATATCGCGGCCATCACCACGCCGATTGTGATCGGCTATATCGTCCAGGCCACCGGAAATTTCAAAGGCGCGCTGATCTTCCTGGCGGCTAACGCACTCACCGCCATGTTCAGCTACTTGCTGATCGTCGGCCAGATCAAGCGCCTGGAGCTCAACTAGTTCGAAGAATCCTTTCGACCGGATTCCGGTCGTGTGAGGCGCAGGGAATCGACTTCGTGGACGTATACCTCGGCGTCTCTGTTTTCCATCGTAGAGCGCGGCAAAACCCTGACATGAGCGCGCGTTTGGGTGACCTGGTGTGTCCCATAATTCTTTCACGATGTCGCACTTGTACGCCGGTTCCAAAGTAAAGACCGCCAAACTGATGTCTTCGTGGATCCTTTAAGACTTGCGGACTGACGCTCCCGCGACATCCACGCCATGAGATCAGGGCTGCGTTACTTCTTCCGCCCGATGTGCCTCATCCGCGCGGGCGACAATTTTCTCGAGCTCCCTCTCGGTCTTCTCTGGAATCGGTGGGGGGGCGTAGTGCTCAATCAGGTCCAAGACTTTGTCGTGGACGCGCATCTTGAGCGTTTTCCCTCCCCTAGATTGCCAGGTGTCCCAATTGGAGCGATCGAGCAACTCGGGAACCCAGAATTCATTGCGAAAGTGCTTCATCGTATGCTCGTCCATCAGGTAGTGGCCGCCAGGACCGACGCGACGGATGGCCTCCAGCGCCAAGTGCTCGGCGTCCACCGGGACGCCGCACAGAATCCGTTTGACCCCGGAGATGATCTCATTTGACATGACCAGCATATCGTATGAGCCGTTCAATCCAGACTCGAGGTACCCCACGTCATGGATCAAGTTAGCCCCAGAAAGCGCTGCGAACGCAATCGATAGCGTGGACTCAATTGCCGCCTGCTGATCGAATGTCTTTGCATCCGAGCAGCCGGCCGTCGAAAAGACGGGCAATCCGAGGTACTGAGCGATGTTGGTCATGGCGGCGCTAAGCAGAGGCAATTCGGGCGCACCATAACTGAGCACGGTCGTCGTCATGTCAAGGATGGACATAACCCCGCCGATTATTACCGCAGCTCCCTTGCGCTTGAGCTGCGAGATCACCAATCCCGCCAGGCACTCCGCGAGCCCTTGTACGAGGTTCCCCGCCATGGTGGCTGGGCCAGTCGCACCACAGATCGGACAGGGAGTGTAGATCAGAGGGATATTCTTTTCAGCGGCGAAGAGGAGTTTTTCTACGGCTTCGCGAGAATTATCGAGAGGCGAGGTGGGTTCCACGTAAACTGCGAATAAGGGCAATTTGCGCCACTCATCCACTCCCCCAACCACTGCGCAGGCCATTTCGAGTTGGTCGGCCAGCCCTTCCCGGTCAATTGCCGTGATGACCAGAGGTTTTGTTGTACCGCGCAGCATGGCCAGCAATTGATGGCGGTCGTACGTGCCGACCGGGACGTCAGAAGTCAAGCCCAGTGACATGTGAAAGTCAATCTGGGGGAGCGCCTCCGTGATCTTCGCGGCGCGGTAAATGTCTTCCTTGGTATAGCGGCGACGCTCGGACGTGCAAGGATCGGTTAGGAATGGGCAGTCAGAGCCGGTTCCGAAATAAATGCGGTTCTTCTCCAGAGCGATCCGCTTTTCCCGGTCGCGCCCTCCCAGGAGGACGCGCGAAGGTGCGGACTGAATGCTGGCCTCAATGAGCCAAGCGGGTATGTGCACGAGATTCTCACCATCGATCACGCACCCCGCACCCCGCAAAAGGGTTAACGCTTCCTCTTCATAGACGCGCGTGCCCGTTTGCTGTAAGACGTCCATGGCTTCGTAAACAATCTGCTCAATTTGGTCTTCGGATAACACCCTTAGGCGAGGCGTAACATTCGTCTGATAGTTGACTCGCATGAATCTCCTCTCTCCAACAAAGAGTAATGCCGGCTGAGGGGCCGCCCTGCTTGACTCGCTGGTCTATACCTGCGCATATCAAGGGAAATCCCTGGGTCTTTTTCGCCCAGTCTCTTATAACAAGCCGGCTACCGAGCCGTTCCCTCCCATCCTTTCTCCCTGCTTTGCTCGTGCCAGAACATCTCCTGCTTGATTTCACCTCCGGGGGGGATCACGAGAAAATCATGTGTCGATTCCTGAAGCCACGGTGCGCTCGTGACTAGCTCTTTGACGAACTTGTCGGAGCCAACGCGTTCCTCGTAGCGAAAGCCCCAGCGAGCCGCGCAGAACTGCGCAACCTTACACGCTTGATCCCGGCAGACCGCGAGCTCACCCGTGTCCGGTACGACCAGGACGAGACGAGAGTAATTCCGGTATTGCTCGTCGATGACCCATTCGGCCGCCTCCCGATCATACTTCTCGACTAGATCCTGGTACTCTCTTAATGGATGACTGCCGCTCTCGAGCCATCCTTTGGTTAAGTAGTAGGTCCCGGGGTTTGATGAGAACTCTTCCATGTAGCGTTCGTGCGATCCCAGGAAGATCGTGATACAGTCGTGTGCTCGCGGCACAACCAGTGTGTGGATGCCTGCCTTCAGGTCGACGAGGCCATTCCCGCAAAGACCGTAGCCCAGGACGATCACCGAAGGCTGTTTGATTCTGTCGATCCTCTCTTGGAGTGCCTCACGCATTAATGCCGGGGTGCGGTGGAGACCGTATTCCATAAACGTGGCAGCGGTCAATGCTTGGAGCAAATACGGCTCGATCAGGCTTTGGAGCACCCTACAGGCAATAATCGCGCGCGGCTTCTCAGCTTGCATGGATTAGCTTCTTGGCGATTTCCGCCGCATCCGCCGCTGTCGATCCATACGAATCAGCGCCAATCTTCAGGGCGAAATCGGCAGTGACGGGAGCGCCCCCCACCATGACTTTCACAGCGTCGCGCACGTTAGCCTCTTTGAGCATCTTAATCGTCTGGTCCATAGCGCGCATCGTAGTTGTCAACAGGGCCGAGAGGGCGAGGATATCAGCATTTTCTCGCCTGACCACTTCCACAAATTTCTCGGGTGCGACGTCTCTGCCGAGGTCCACCACCTCAAAGCCAGCACCTTCCATCATCATCCCGACGAGGTTCTTTCCGATGTCATGCAGATCGCCCTTCACGGTGCCAATGACCACCTTGCCCACCATCTTTGTTCCCGTCTGGGCGAGCAGAGGTTTGAGAATATTCAGCGACACTTGCATCGCGCGCGCGGAAAATAAGACTTCGGGGACGAATTTCTTCCCTTCCTTGAATTCGCTACCCACGACCTGCATTCCCTGAACCAAGCCATTGTCCAGAATCTCTTTGGGCGTCAACCCGGCCGAGAGAGCCGCTGACGTCAGGGCCTCCAACTCCTTCACGCGGCCGTCGATGACCGCATTACGTAGCTGCAGCAGAGCATCGCTCATTGCTCACTCCTTTGCTTCGCAGGGATGCGGACGGCCTCCTACCCTTCGCCTGAGTCTGGGGCGCGTACCGCGATTCATCATTTGCCAAGATGACCTCAATTTGCTCCTGGGCCCTTGCGGTGAGGGAGGCCGGCCGATGATTCTTTAGGATATCTTCCATATAAACTTGCCCACGTTTTTCCATGGAACGAGCGCCACCAGCTTGCCACTCTTCCCGACGCGAACTGTCCAACAGACGGGGAAACCAGAACTCGCGTTTGAAGCAATTCAAGGTGCGGTCAGTACTAAGGAAATGCCCCCCGGGTCCTACCTCATGAATCACCTTCGATGCCAAGGTCTCGGGGTCCACCTCAATCCCCCGCAAGAGTCTTTTGACGAAGCTCATCACCACGTCGCTCATGACCGCCATCTGCAGCGATCCATTCATCGATGATCCTTCGATAAAGCCGACGTCGTGTGTCAAATCCCCGCCGGACAAGGCGGCGAACAAGATGGAGATCGCGCTTTCGATCGCGGCCTGTTCGTCAACGACTTTGGAATCCGTACCCCCCGCCGTGGACCACACCGGCAAGCCCAAGTGTCGGCCTATTTCGGTTAAGGCTGCTGATTGCCGCGACAGTCCTGGGGCGCCGCAAGCAAGGCTCGAATAGCACATCCCCATGATCGAAACGACACCGCCCACGACAACAGGAGGTTTGGCCAGAACAGCCCCTCAAGGCCCGTTTAAGAGTGGGAGTAACTAGGGGCATTTGGATCATTCACAGAAAATGCATCTGATTTGTTCCGTTTCGTTTGAATGAATCAATCGATTTAAACGAGCAGTTTAATCACAGTCTTTTGCCGATGTCAATAGCCTTGTTCCAGATGTGCAAGTCCGAAAGGACCGGCGGAGGGAAGCGCATACCGTCAAGAATTTTGTGAAGGGTGCCCCTGCCAATAATCTCGTTCAGAGTGGACTCATTGAACTAATCGGAGGCCATGGTTTATGTCCCCCTTATGTTCACTGCTTTGCTTGCCGCGGTTGTTAGCATCCGCTCCTGGTTTCGAACTCGCGCCTCGCTGCTGCCTCGCGCTGTTCACGCACCAGTTGGATGAGTTCAAGCTGCTTGAGTCTGTGCTTCGTGATGGTAAGAGAAGGAAGGATTTCTCCCACCGGCGCGGGAGGCGAACCTAGCGACCGGACAACACGTTGATCGAGTGAGCTACAGGTTATGGGCATGAATGCAAGTCGGTTGGCGCCAAGGCACACCGGTAAGTGCGGGGTCGTGAACACCGCCTGCGCGGAGCTGCGACCGTACCAAAAATGTACCAAAAAGCCCCGTATTGAGGGGAAAGGGTTAATTTGCGAGCGAAAGCAGATGCCTCGATTACCAGGAAACCAAAGAAAAGGTGAGAGATACTGAAAGGGTGGAATGAGACTGGCCTGCCTCCGGAGCAACAGGTCGCAGGTTCGAATCCTGCCAGGCAGCTCGACGATCCTCACATCGAATCGAGCTGTGGACGAATGGATGGCGGTCTTTGATGAACCGTTGCTGGGCCAGAGCGCGTTGGATCGCTTCTGCCACCGCGCCCACCAGTTCGTGATCGAGGGCGAGTCCTACCGCAAGCGCACCGCCCCCGGATCGGCGTCCGCGCCCAAAACCGGCCGACCAGCCACAACCTAAACCATGGGGAAAGTCGAGAAAATGCATCTACGGCCAATTAAACGAGATTTTTCTCGAGCGGCAACGACCAACGCGGTCTTCACCCCCAAAATCGGGCCCACGATCGGTAGCCTCCGCTCGGACGGCCGTCAAGGATCAAGCCCGCTGCGCGGCGCTCCGCTCGTGCCTCGCTCCGCGTCCTTGACGGCGTCCTCGCTCCGGCTGCGGTCCTTCTATGGGGAGCTGGCGCTCCCCTCTTTTCAACGAACGAAGCGTGGGTGATTGCCATGAAGGAAGGAAACTGGTAGAAAGTTAAAAGTAAAAGCCAGGGGTGGGTGAATGATGGTGAAAATCCCTGGGTGAAAGATGGTGAAAATCCGCAAGACCCCGACAATTCTCTTTAGAGCAGCATCCAAGCTCTCCGATTCCGCCATCACGAGAATGATTTTCTGGACGGAGTCAATATCCAACAAAGTAGACTCCACCTGGCCCCCCACAAGTAGGAGGCGCTTATCTCGATCTCAAACCCTGACCTCCATATATTTTACGGCATTACTTCACAGCCAGTGCTCACTTTGCGTCAATGAGGGACGATCTTGTTCGCATGACACCGCCGTGGCCCCCGTGGCCGCGCGCGGTCGTCTATTTCACAGGGATCTGTGAGATCGCCGGGGGCATAAGCCTATTTGTTCCTGGCCTAAGCCATGCCGCCGGCATTGCCCTGATCGTTTTCTTCCTTGCTGTACTGCCGACAAATATCTCTGCGGCTAAATCTGGGGTTACGCTCCAGGGAAGACCTGCAACGACACTGCTGCTGAGAATACCGATGCAAGTCTTGTTCATTGCTCGGGCTTGGTGGTCCACACGACAAAGTTGAGCGGGACAAAGAGCATGAGGGCATGTCCGAGGCCGTACGATACTGCGGGCCAGGACACTACGTAGGGTCGTGGTTTGCCGGATTTGGAATGATAAACGCCCTTCCGATCCTTAATTAGTGTCGGGTGTCAGCAACATCGGCTAAGATGCCATCCGGCTTGAACCCTTCTGAAAGTCGTGTCGAGGTTCTTGCAAACCCTAAACCCAAAATCCCTCGTTACGTCTGCAAATCCTCACACGAAGAAAGACTTTTGGTACAGTTCTGGTACAGCCAAGGGAACTCGCCCCTCGGCGTAGCCGCATGTTCTCGCTTCACAAATACTTGTGGTATCTGGGGAAACATTCGAACTAAGAACTTGTTGTTTTTGACGCAACCGTTTCGCGCCAATGTTAAGCCATTTATTCGCAATGAATTAGGTTTTCTGTGGGCGGCCTCGAATACCGTGAAAGCAGGTGTGCTGGGGGACTATGTTTTGCTACTAAGTGCTTTGGTTACAAATGGTTGGTACGCCTGGCAGGATTCGAACCTGCGACCTGTTGCTCCGGAGGCAACCGCTCTATCCATCTGAGCTACAGGCGCACACCAACGCCAGTGTACTCCGCGCGCGGGAGAGGGTCAAGCTGCACCATTTTGCTGCACGAATTTGTTAGCGAGTTGCCCGAGGCCTGTTGCCGGAGATCCTGGGAAGTGCCCGTCTTGCGCCGGGTGCGAAATCCCTTGGCGCTCGCGGGGAGGAAAAGGTCTACGCCACCTGGCGAAGAGCCGCCGCCTGCGATTGCCCGTAAGCAAACCCTTTTTCGAAAGCGGCGAGGTTGAGGGTTTCGGTCCCCCTGGGCACAGAATCCGCGACGGCCTTGCGGGCGGCCTCGGGCGTGGCGAGGCCGGTGACCGCGGTGACGAAGCCCACCATGACCATGTTAAGGACGAGTTTGCGTCCCAACTCCTCCGCGAGGCGCGTGGCGGAAATCCCGTACTTTTTCACGCCGGGCGGGAGCGTGCCGAGCTGAATGAGGTCCTGCTCATAAATCAGCGTGCCGCCGGGTTTCAGTTCCGGGCAGAAACGCGCCGCGGCTTCCTGAGACATAACCACCAGGATATCCGGATGGGAAAGATAAGGATAGAGTATAGCTTCCGTAGAAACAATCAACTGGACGCTACAGGCGCTGCCGCGGGCTTCGGGGCCAAAACTCTGGGTGAGGGTCACGGACTTGCCGTCGTGGATCGCCGCGGCCTTGCCGATCACCATCCCCGCCAGGATCACCCCTTGGCCGCCAAACCCCGCAATGCGAATCTCCGAACTCCCCATCAGGCGCCTCCCAGGCCGGCAAAACGGTCTTTGAGCGTTTGTCGGAGCTGCTGCTCCATATTCTGCTGCAGCGTCGGCCGCTCGATATCGACGAACTTGCCCACCACGATCTCGCCCTGCAGGCCCACGTCGAGGTCGCGGGTGCTGGCGCCGTTCTTGATGACGCTGCGCTGCTTGTACAATTTCATCGTGTCCAGGCCGTCGCCCAGGCGGTTGCGGCGCTGGTAGAGCGTCGGGCAGGGCGCGATGATCTCGATGAAGCAGAACCCCTTCTTGCTGAACGCCTCCGCCATCGAGTGCGCGATATGGCGAACGTGGAACGCCGTCCAGCGCGCCACGTACACCGCCCCCGAGGACTCGGCGAGGTAGGGCAGATTGAATGGCCGCTCGTAGGACCCGTAGGGCGAGGTCGTGGCGGTCGCCCCCACAGGCGTGGTGGGCGCCACCTGCCCGCCCGTCATGCCGTAGATGAAGTTATTGACACAGATAACCTTAATATCAGCATTACGTCTCGCGGCATGAATGAAATGGTTGCCGCCGATGGCGATCAGGTCGCCGTCGCCGCTGTACACGACCACGCTCAGACCCGGATTCGCGAGCTTCAACCCCGTGGCGAAGGGGATGGCGCGGCCGTGGGTGGTGTGGAAGGAATCGAGCTTCACGTAGCCCGCCACGCGCCCCGTGCATCCGATGCCGGAAACAATCGCCACCTTGTCGAGCGGCTGCTTCGACTCGACGAGCGCCCGCGCAAAGCAGTTCACGGTGGTTCCGATGCCGCAGCCCGGGCACCAGATATGCGGCATGCGGTCGGTGCGCAGAAAAGGCTCGACGGGATTAACGGGTCGTTCGCTTGCTACTGCCGTGCTCATTGGGCCGCCTCGCGTATGGCTTTCAGGATAACTTCCGGTTCGTGCACCGTTCCGCCGGCGTGCGGGACGAGCGTGACCGGCACCTTCCCGCCCGCCAGGCGCTCGACTTCATGCACGATCTGGCCGTAATTCATCTCCACCACCACAAACGCCTTGGCTTTCGCAGCCAGCTCGCGGATTCGCTTTTCGGGAAATGGCCAGACAATGATTGGCCGGTGCAGGCCCGCGCGGATGCCTTCGGCGCGCGCCATCTGCAACGCTCGCAGCGCCACGCGCGAGGTGATGCCGTACGCCAACACGACCACGTCGGCGTCCTCGAGGTCGCGTTCTTCATAACGCACCGGCGGATGCTTGCGGACTTTGTCCACCAGCCGCCGCAGGAGCTTTTCCTGACCGCGCCAGTTCATGGCGGGATAGCCCTGCTCGTCGTGCGTCAGGCCGGTGACGTGGATGCGATAGCCGTCACCGGCCTTCACCATTTCCGGGACACCGTCCTCTCCCGCTTGGAAAGGTTTGTATTCGCCCGGGGGCAGGGAAGTGAAACGCCGCGGCACAATCTCAATCTTCTCGGCGGAAGGAATCACCACCTTCTCCGTCATGTGCCCCACACATTCGTCCATCATGAAGAGGACCGGCGTGCGGTATCGCTCTGCCAGGTTGAAGGCGTCGATCATCAGATCGAAGCATTCCTGCGGCGAGTTGGGGCAAAGCGCGATGATCTCGTAATCGCCGTGCGAACCCCAGCGCGCCTGCATCATGTCGGCCTGGCCGGGAAGCGTGGGCAGACCCGTGGACGGGCCGCCGCGCTGCACGTCGACGAGCACGCAGGGCGTTTCCGTCATCGCGGCATAACCCAGGTGCTCCATCATCAGTGAGAAGCCCGGGCCCGAAGTGACGGTGAACGCCTTGGCGCCGCCCCAGGCCGCGCCCAGAATGGCAATTGAGGACGCCAGTTCGTCCTCCATCTGTAAGAATGTTCCGCCGACTGTCGGAATGCGCGCCGCAAACCGCTCGACGACTTCGGTGGAAGGCGTGATGGGATAACCGGCGGCAAAGTTCGCACCCGCCGCCAGTGCGCCTTCGCACGCTGCCTGGTCCCCATCGAGGAAATGCGCGCCCGTAAGCACCGCTTTGGGATTAGCTTTTGGCAGGGTCCGCCTCCGTCTTCTCAGTTTCGAGGGGAATGCGCACGCCGAAGATCGCAAAGTCGGGGCAGTATAGCCCACACAGGTCGCATCCGGTGCATGCCGCTTCGTTGGCAAGGTGCGGGGGGTGATAGCCGTGGGTGTTGAACTTATCAGAGAACTGCAGGACTTTGGGGGGACAGAACTCGATGCAAAAGCCGCAGCCTTTGCATCGGTCCCAATCAATGAAAACTGACCCCCGGAACTTGCGACCTCTTGCAACCGCAGGAGCTTCGGGCATTCTGACCTCAGGGGGGAGATATTTCCCAGCGCCTCGGACTTCGTGTCCGAATTTTCCCCCAGGGCGTTCTTAAGAGCATTTTTGTGTCCGTGAAGCCCCGCGTCTTTGTCCGAGCGACTCGCCCTTGGGCCATCGCGTGCCGGAGCGATCGAGGGATTTGCCACTGTTACTAGCAGATACGAGGTCCTCCTGGGGCATCATGCGAAAAACGTGGGCGAGGGCATGATGTCGCCGCATTCCCCGTCGCGTGTTGGGGATGCTTCTTAGGTCCGTTCTTGAGGCTGAGAGCGGCCGAAAAAAGTGACCCAAGAAGGGGCCGAGGAGCGGGTCTTCGAGAACTCGCAGGAGAGGCGACGAACAGTCTGCTCCAGGCTGCCTTCCGCCCCGCGGGGCTAGAGCCGTGAATCGGAATCCCGCCACCCTGCAAAGTTCCAAACGCCCGGCACTCCCGGTATAGAATCGGAGTCGTGAGACGTTCCGCCGGCAGGCAAGGGCGCGGTGAATGCCGCCGGCCCGGGGGTTTTCATGGCCATCCATACGATCATCGAACCCTTCAGAATCAAGACCGTCGAGCCCATCCGCTGGACGACTCGCGCCGAGCGCGAGCAGTTGTTACGTGCCGCGCATTACAACCTGTTTCTGCTTCCCGCCGAGGACGTGCTCATCGACCTGCTCACGGATTCCGGGACCGGCGCCATGTCCACGCGCCAGTGGGCCGCGATGATGGAAGGCGACGAGAGCTACGCGGGCAGCAAGAGCTTCGACCGTTTCCGTGAGTCGGTGCAGGGGATTTTCGGCTACAAGCACGTCATTCCTACGCACCAGGGTCGCGCCGCGGAGCGCATTCTGTTCGGAGTGATGTGCAAGAAGGGTGACGTGGTCCCCAACAACACGCATTTCGACACGACGCGCGCCAATATCGAGTTTGTGGGCGCGGAAGCCGTCGACTTGCCTATCGGGGAGGCGCGCGAACCCGCGTGCGTTCATCCTTTCAAGGGGAACATGGACGTGACGGGGCTCGAACAATTGATCGAGCGCGTAGGGCGGCAGCACGTCCCGCTAGTCATGATGACCATTACCAATAACTCCGGGGGCGGACAGCCGGCGTCGCTCGAGAACATGCGCGCGGTGAGTGCGGTGTGCCGGAGGCACGGCATTCCGCTTTACCTGGACGCCTGCCGATTTGCCGAGAACGCCTACTTCATCAAGCTGCGGGAACCGGGCTACGAGTCGAAAACCCCCAAGGAAATCGCCCGCGAGATTTTCCGCCTGGGCGACGGCTGCACCATGTCCGCGAAGAAGGACGGGATGGCCAACATCGGAGGTTTCCTTTGCACCAACGACGACGTGCTGGCCCAGCAGGAAAAGAACCTGCTGATTCTCACGGAAGGTTATCCGACTTACGGCGGCCTCGCGGGACGCGACCTCGAAGCCATCGCCGTGGGAATTGAAGAGGCTCTCGAAGAGGATTACCTGCGCTACCGGATCGTTTCGACGGCGTACCTCGGGAAGCACGTTGCCGACCAGGGTGTGCCCATCGTCCAACCGCCCGGTGGCCACGCGATTTACCTCGACGCGCGGGCGTTCCTTCCCCATATTCCCCAGGAGCAGTTTCCTGGGGTGGCGCTCGCCGCCGAACTCTATCTCGAGGGCGGCATCCGCTCGGTCGAGATCGGGACTCTGATGTTCGGCGCGGCGGCGAAGATGGACCTGGTCCGGCTGGCCATCCCCCGGCGCGTTTATACTCAGAGTCATATTGATTATGTTGTGGAGGTCATTCTGGAGGTCTGGAGGCGGCGCGAGCAGATCCGAGGCCTGAAGCTGACCTACGAGGCGCCCTTCCTGCGCCACTTCACGGCGCACTTGGAACCCGCATAGGGGCGATTCAAGAATGGCCTTGTACCGCTTATGTCGAACGGCCTCCCAGCTCGCGAAGAAAAGACTCAACGCAGAGCGCACAGAGCGGAACATCTGAGGGCGCAGAGAAAAAGCCCGTGCGCAAGCTCTGTGAACTCTGTTTGGCCTCTGCGATCTCTGTGTTGAGATCTTTGTCTTCGTGTTTGGGCGTGTCGCGATGTCATACTGGCAAACCCCAGTCCACCAAGGCTACACTTGACTTTATTCTTTATAGTGCTATCAATCCTCGACTGATGAACGAGCATCCACTTGCCGGGCAGGTTGCGTTGGTCACGGGCGCGGGCCGCAGAATCGGCCGCGTCATCGCGCTGACCCTCGCGCGCGCGGGGGCGGAGATCGCGGTTAATTATCATGAATCGCGCCGCGAGGCTTTGATCACCGTTCGCGACATCGAGGCGCTGGGCGTCCACGCGATGGCTTTTCGCGCCGACGTTTCCAAACCCAAACAGGTCCAGGCCATGTTCCGCGCTTTCGAGCGCGCTTTCAGACGGATAGATATTCTGGTGAACAACGCCGGCATTTTCTTTCCGCGCCCGTGGGGGGATCTTACGGAATCCGACT
>JAIQGA010000111.1 GCA_020072925.1 Terriglobia bacterium
CGCAGCCAGATGTCCCCGGCGCTAGCCGTGGGCCTCGATGTGCGCCGCCCGGACCTGGACTACGTATTGCTTCGCCGCCGGGTGGCCGAATGGCGGACCATCTCCAAGTATTATTACGGCGATTATTATCCTTTGACGGGCTACCGGACCCAGGACGATGTCTGGATGGCGTGGCAGTACGACTGCCCGGAGCAGGGAGAAGGCGTGGTCATGGCCTTTCGCCGGCCGGGGAGTCCCTACGGCTCCGCGCGCTTCAAGCTGCGCGGCCTCGACCCCGCCGCCCGCTACCGGGTCACAAATCTGGATACTTCCGCGGCCCAGGAAATGACCGGCGCTGAACTGAGTGACCAGGGCTTGCCCGTGACCCTGAAACGCCGGCCGGACTCCGCGCTCATCGTCTACAAGCGCGTCGAATCCACGCACTCCCGCAAGGCCCCCTAATAGAGGTCCGTGGACCACCCCTACGGCTTATAGGTCTTGGTTTTCCCATTTCGGGAATTGGTGATGGTGAACTCGCCGCTCGATTGCGCGAGAAGCTCGATGAAGTGACCTTCGTCTTTGCCCGTGTTGGCGATGAGCTCATCGGGGGCGTTGTTTTGCGGGCTGCTCGCTTCCGCGTAGTGTAGTTGCCAGAGGTCCTCGAGCCCCAGCGAGTTATGGACGGTCTGCCACGCCTCGGGGTCACCGCCTTTGCGCGCGCCGTTGTTCATAATGGCGGCGCGTGGGTGCAGCGCGGCGACCAGCGCCGGCGACCCGGAAATCTTCAACCCGTGATGCGAGGTCAGGTAAACGTCCGTCATGCCCAGTTTATTGTTGGGGCACATCAGGTCAAGTTCCTTGTTCCAGGTCAGATCGCCGAGGTCAACCAACCGAAATTTCCCGTAAGAAATCACCAGGCCGACGGACTGCGCGTTTTCCGAGGGGTCGGCCTGTTGGGGAGGACTGGTCGAGCAAGCCGGATTGGGCGTGCCCGCGCCGGGCAAGGGCTTCGAGAGCACCTGGCCCGCGGCCGAAACGATCTCCACCTGGATTCCCGAAATGGGAATCTTCTCTCCGGGCTTGGCCAGCAGGCGATGGCCATTGGCGCGCGCTCGCTCGTACGCCGTGAAGAGCTTTTCGCCATCCGCATCCTTCTCGACGCTTGCGCCGTGGTCTACAAACGTGCCGACGGGAATCCGGGCCGCGAGGTCCGGCACGCCGCCCACGTGGTCGAGGTGGTAGTGCGTGACGACCAGGTAATCGATCCGCTTCACGCCCGCGCGGTGGCAGGCATCCAGAATGCGGCCCGCGTCGCGCTCGCCCGGCCAACCGGTGTCAATCAACATGGATTCGCCGGAGGGTGAAACCACCAGCGTCGACTGTCCGCCTTCCACGTCGATGAAGTAGAAGTTGAGTGTCTTCGCGGCGCGTGCCGGGACACTCAGCAGGAAGATCAACATCGCCAAAAGTGTTGTGCGCATGGAACGGAATCCTACCACGAAGAACAGGGATTAGGGAGCAGGGGTCAGGGATTAGTGAATTGACGATTGGTGATTGCAGATTGAAGGGCTCAGAATGACGAGAAGCGGGTACGGGTTGAAACAGCCCCAACGCTCATCACCATTCAGCAAGCCAAACGGTTGATGCCGTCGAGCGCGGCGTTCTTGTAACATTCCGCGAGGGTAGGATAGTTGAAGACGTTGTTGACGAAGTAATCGATTTTCCCGCCAAAGGCCAGCACAGCCTGGCCGATGTGGACCAGTTCGCTGGCGCTCTCGCCGATGATGTGGACGCCCAGCAGTTCGCGCGTCTCGCGGTGGAAGATAAGCTTGAGCATGCCGACCACGTCGCCGATGATCTGTCCGCGCGCGATCTCGCGATAAGGCGCCTTGCCGACTTCGTAGGGAACGTTCTGTTGAGTCAGTTCTTCCTCGTTGCGCCCCACATAAGAAATTTCCGGAATGGTGTAGATGCCGTAAGGAAACAGCGCGGGCGCGCTCGAGGTGGGCACGCCGAACGCGTGGCACGCCGCGAGGCGCCCCTGTTCCATAGAGGTTGACGCGAGGCTGGGAAAGCCAATAACGTCTCCGGCGGCGTAAATATGGGGCACGGAGGTTTGATAGTTCTCGTTGACCTTCAGGCGTCCGCGCTCGTCGGCCGCGAGTCCCGCGGCGTCGAGGTTAAGGCTTTGCGTGGCGCCACTTCGCCCGATACTGTAGAGCGCTTTCTCGACGATGATCTGTTTGCCGCTGGCGAGGTTGATCTTCACGTGCCGGCCATTATCGTTATCGTGCACCTCGAGGCCGCTGACTGTTTCGCCCAAGCGCAGGGTCATGTAGTTCTCGCGCAGGTGATAGTCGAGCGTCTCGATGATCTCGGAGTCCACAAAAGGCAGCAGGCGATGGCCACGCTCGACCAGCGTCACGCGGATGCCCAGCGCGGCGAAAATGCTGGCGTACTCGCAGCCCACCACTCCCGCGCCGATTACCGCCATGGTGCGCGGCAGGGATTTCAATCCCAGAATCTCGTCGCTCACGAAAATCGTCTGGGCGTCGAAGGGGATACCGGTCGGCTGAGTGGGTGTCGAGCCGGTGGCAATCACAAAATTAGCGGCGGTCACGCGGCGTTGCCCCGTACAGTCCACCAGCTTCAGAAGCAGCGTGTGGGGATCAACGAACGAGGCCTCAGCGTTGATCAAGTCGACGCCGTTCCGATTCAACTGGTGGCGGATGACTTCGATCTCATGCCGGATGACGTGCTCGGTCCGGAACAGCAGGTCTCCAATGGTAATGTTCTGCTTGACGGTATACGACTCGCCGTAGATTTCACGTTGGCGATACCCGGAGAGGTAAAGGACCGCCTCGCGCAGAGTTTTGCTGGGGATCGTACCGGTGTTGATGCAGACCCCGCCCACCACGGCCTTGCGCTCGACGAGCGCGGTTCGCTTGCGCAGCTTCGCCGCCTGGATGGCGGCGCGTTGCCCCGCGGGGCCCGAGCCGATGACCAGCCAGTCGTAGTCGTAGGATGGCATCTAAGTTTTCCTTGGAGGCTTCGCCCTGAACGAACATCATACCGCGATACAGACTGGACGGGTGGGTTTTGCGCAACCCCTTTCGCACTTAGACATTCGTTCCAGTTTTCAGAGGCTGACGACCTTCATGCCCATCTCCGGATAACGCTCGCCGGCGGCAACGCCCTGGGGCGCGATTTCGTTGATGCGCGCCAACTCGTCGGGCGTGAACACGATCTCGAGCGCGGCGAGATTTTCGTCCAGGTGGGCGCGTTTCGTGGTGCCGGGAATGGGGGCGATGTCTTCGCCTTGCGCCATCACCCACGCGAGCGCCAACTGCGAAGGCTGGCAGGCCTTCTGGGCCGCAAGCTGCTCGATGTGGCGGACCAGCTCGAGATTCTTCTCGAAATTGCCCCCCAGGAAGCGCGGCATATTGCGGCGCCAGTCGTCCGGAGCGAGGTCCTCGCAGCGCTTGATCTTTCCGGTCAGGAAACCGCGTCCCAGCGGGCTGTATGCGACGAAGGTGATGCCGAGTTCCCGGCACGTGGGAAGAATCTCGTCTTCCGGGTCGCGGCTCCAGAGGGAGTATTCGGTTTGCAGCGCGCTGATCGGATGCGTGCGGTGCGCGCGGCGGATCGTGCCCGGCCCCGCCTCGGAGAGCCCCAAGTATCGCACCTTGCCGTCTTCGATCAGGCGCGACATGGCTCCCACGGTTTCCTCGATAGGCACGGTGCGGTCAACGCGGTGTTGATAGTAGAGATCGATGCAATCTACCTGGAGTCGTTGCAGGCTGGCGTCGCAGGCTTTGCGTATGTAATCGGGGCGACCATTGATGGCCACAAAGCGGCCGTCCGGCTCGCGCACGTTGCCGAACTTCGTCGCCAGCACCGCCTGGTGACGGCGGCCGCGAAGGGCCCGACCCACCAACTGTTCGTTCCGCCCCAGGCCGTAGGCGTCCGCCGTGTCGAGGAAATTCATCCCCAGGTCCAGGGCATGATGGATAGTGGCGACGGATTCGTCCTCGTCGCCGGGCCCGTAGAACTCCGACATCCCCATGCATCCCAGACCCAATGCAGAGACGTTCAACTCGCTATGCCCCAGTTTCCGATAACGCATGAAGGTGCCCTCCCTGTCGTGCCATCATTGGAAGCAAGAACTCAGGATAGCATCCCGACTCGTGGCCGCTCAAGATCGAAGCCAAAGGTATCCTCGCCGATGGCCGACGAGGGAACATGGAAATCGAGCTTTCACTGGAATTCGTCCTTGTCTCCGAGGAAGCCGCCGTCCTAGTGACGCGGCACGGCCGCTCAATGGATACGGTCCACTTATCGCGGCGCCCGGATGTGAAGGTGCGGTTCTAGGAGATAGCTTGAATTCGGGCGGAACGCCATGCCCCCGACTTTCTCCGGACGAGCTTTGGACGGCCAAACTCCTATCGGAGGGCTGGCTCGATAAATTGCAGATTTTCGGAACTTGCGAGGCAGTAAAACCGTAGATCTGAGTAGATTCATTGAAGAGTGGAGGTGTGCGCCATGGCCACGTCCCCAAATCCTCCCCGTCCTCCCGAGCCCCCGCCTCCGCCGCGGAGCAGCAGCCCAATCATCGCCATCGCCCTGTTGGTTCTGGCATTGATTGTTGTGGTCGGCGGGCTGATGATTTATACCGGCATCAACATCCTCTCGCGCAGCGTGAAAGTCCAGGTCGACAAAAGCGGCGGCAGGAAGAACGAGGTTTCGATCAAGACGCCGCTCGGATCCTTGGAAGTTCACAAAGACGTGGATGTCGAGCGCATTGGGTTGCCGCTCTACCCCGGCGCTACACGCTTTCACGACGAGGGCTCCGCGACCGTGAGTATCAACATCGCGGGCGAGCAGAACGTGCGCGTGTTGGTGGCAAAGTTCGAAACCGCCGATCCCATCGACAAGGTCCGCGACTACTACCATGCCCAGCTCGGCAGCCAAGTGACTCGCTATGCCGAGAAAGACCAGGAAGGGAAAACCGTTTTTGAGATTAAGCGCAACGATCAGGAGAAAGTCGTCGCCCTGAAGAACGTCGGCGACCGGACGCATATCGATCTCGTGCGCGTGGTCCATGGCCGCGACGAAGGCAACTAGGCTCGCAGGTCAGAGGGTGATTGCCGCGGGGCGGGCGTGCTGCCCAAAATGATGGCGCCTTTTCATAACCTAATACTAATTGTCGATTGACGGATTTCGAGTTTCGATTTTCCAATTTCGATTTTCTTGCCGCTTGATTAGTTCCCCACCTGTGCGCATAATCGGGCCTTCCGGTGAGCTGGCATAAGGTCAGCGGGCTGGCTGGGGTCTGCCCTGTATTTCGCTCGAGGTCCACAATGAAAAAGACCTTCGTGTGCTTGGTCGTTCTGCTGGCGTGGGGATTCTCGACATCTCCGGTCGTCGCCGGGCAAAACTCCGAAGTGACCATCGAGCACGGCATGGCCGCGAAGATGCGGGATGGGGTGGTGCTGCGCGCGGACATCTACAGGCCCAAGACTCAGGGGAAGTTCCCTGTGCTCCTTCAACGCACGCCCTACGACCGGCGCAATGAGGTCGACTTCGGCCTCAAAGCGGCGGCGCGCGGTTACGTGGTCATTATTCAGGACGTGCGCGGGCGCTTTGCCTCCGAAGGTGAGTGGTATCCCTTCAAGTACGAGTCGCAGGATGGTTACGACACCGTGGAATGGGCGGCGTCTTTGCCTTATTCGAACGGCAAGGTCGGCATGTTCGGCGGGTCTTACGTCGGCGCGACGCAAATGCTGGCGGCCATCGCTTCGCCGCCGCACTTGGCGGGCATTTGCCCGGTGGTCACCGCTTCGAACTATCACGACGGCTGGACCTACCAGGGCGGGGCGTTCGAGCAGTGGTTCAATGAATCGTGGACCTCGGGACTGGCCCAGAACACGCTCGACCGCCGCGTCGGGGAGAATGCCAACGCGTTGCGCTGGACCACTCTGCTTCCGCTGACGGATTATCCTCTCTTTGTTCAACCGGAAACCACGAACCTTGCCCCCTATTTCCGCGACTGGCTGGCGCACCCCGATTACGATGAGTACTGGAAACAGTGGGCCATCGAAGAGCACTTCGCGAAGGTGAAGGTTCCGGCCTTCCACATTGCGGCCTGGTACGACATCTTTCTAGGTGGATCGCTGCGGAATTACCTCGGCATCCAAGCGCACGGCGGCAGCGAGGCGGCACGCAACCGCCAGCGACTGCTTGTGATCATCGGCGGGCATGCGGGGAGTGGCCGCAAGGTCGGCGATGTCGATTTCGGGCCGGCCGCCGACCTCGACCTGGATGAGGTCCAGTTGCGCTGGTATGACCACTTACTGAAGGGCGCGGACAACGGCGTCGAGAAAGAAAAGCCCGTGAGGATCTTCGTAATGGGAAAGAACCAGTGGCGGGAGGAAGACGCTTGGCCGCCGTCGCGTGTGCGGGAAGCGCGCTACTACTTGCACTCGGCGGGTAAGGCGAATTCGCTGCGGGGCGATGGCACGCTCAGCACGACGGCGCCTGAAAGCGAAGCGACGGACAAATACGTTTACGATCCGGCGGACCCGACGCCCACGGATGGTGGGCCGCTGTGCTGCGATCCCTGGCATCTGCCCGCAGGCCCGCGCGACCAGCGGCCTGTCGAGAACCGCGATGACGTACTTGTTTATACCACCCCGGCGTTCGACAGCGATTTCGAAGTGACTGGCCCGGTCAGTGCGGAGCTTTATGCCAGCTCTTCCGCCGTAGATACGGACTTCACCGCCAAGCTCGTGGAGGTCTGGCCGAACGGCTTCGCGCAAAACCTCGCCGAGGGAATCGTCCGCGCGCGTTACCGGAACTCACAGGAGAAACCCGAATTCATGAATCCCAACGAGATCTACAAATTCTCCATCGACCTGTGGGCCACGTCGAACGTGTTCCTGAAAGGTCACAAATTGCGCCTGGAAATCTCCAGCAGCAATTTTCCGCGCTTCGACCGCAACCTCAACACTGGGGAAGATCAGGGGCGTTCCACCCGCTGGGTGAAGGCGACGAATATGGTTTATCACGATCGCGTGCATCCTTCGGCTTTGGTGCTCCCGGGTGCGCCTGAGTAATCTGGATGTCTGGAGTAGATTCGTCGGCACTTTGACTTTCGACTTTCAACTTTCGACTCTTGTCTGGCTCCGCTAGCGAGGAGTTGTTTCATGCCTTCCACCATCCTGGCCATTGCCGCGCATCCCGGCGACGGGCTCTTCACCATGGGTGCGGCGGCGGCCCAGCAGATACGCAGTGGTGGCCGAGGAGTCTTCCTCAGCCTCTCTCTTGGTGAACGCGGCCACCCCAAGATTCCGCCCAGAGAATACGGCGAACTCCAGCGCATGGCTACCGAGAAGGCCGCCAAGCAGTTGGGTGCCAAGGCGGCCTTTCTAACTTATCCTGACGGCGAGATTCCCCTGGGCGATGAAATCCGCTTTGCGGTCTGCGACCAGATTCGCGAGTACAAGCCCGGCGTTGTCCTCACACACTGGCGCGGAAGCTGGCACAAGGACCACCAGAATTGCCACGCGATTGTTCAAGACGCCATCTTCTACGCGGCCCTGCCGGCCATCGCGCGAAAGCTGCCGGCCCATTCGGTAGGCAGAATTTACTTCGCGGAAAACTGGGAGGACATGACCGACTTTCAGCCGGATACCTACCTGGATGTCAGCGCCATTTATCAAACATGGCTGGAAGCGTGCGCCGCTTTTCCCATGTGGCGGGGAGAGACCGGATTCCGGTATAACGACTATTATCGGAGCCTGGCGGTGATGCGCGGCTGCCTAAGCGGATTCTCATTCGCCGTAGCGCTGATGTCGTCGCCGGAGCAGCGCGAGCAGCGCCTGAAATCTCTTTAGCACCCCTTCAGAACGCAGCCACACGGCCAGAGGATTCTATGCGAGCTTACCACGAGGACGATGCGAGCCTTGAGATTCTCCGCAATAAGACGCTGGGCATTATCGGTTACGGAAACCAGGGGCGCGCCCAGGCGCTTAACCTGCGGGATTCCGGCCTCCAGGTGCTTATCGGCGGTATTGGCGATGAAAGCGCTCGTCAGGCTGAGGAGGACGGCTTTTCAGTGTTGGCTGTCGCCGAAGCCGCGGAGCGCGCCGACGTTTTGGCCCTACTCATTCCCGACGAAGTTCAACGGCAAGTGTACGAAGAAGTTTTGAGTCGGAGACTGCACCCTGGACAGACGCTGGTGTTCGCGCATGGATACAATATTCATTACCGGCTGATCGTGCCACCCGCGGATGTGGACGTCATCATGGTGGCGCCGCGCATGATTGGCGCTCGGGTGCGCGAAGCGTATGTGCAGGGTGGGGGCGCCCCCGCGTTTGTCGCCGTCGCGCAGGAGGCTTCTGGGCATGCTCTCGAGACCGCCTTAGCCTGGGCACGGGGCATCGGAGCGACGCGCGCCGGGGTTCTCGAGACGACCTTCGCTCAGGAAACGGAGTTGGATCTGTTTCAGGAGCAGGGCCTTTGGCCGCTATTGATTCGCACCATGCTGCTGAGCTATGAATTCTTGGTCGAGCAGGGCTTCCCGCCTGAAATGGTGGCGCTTGAAATGTACGGCTCGGAAGAGGCAGCGGAGATTTTCCGGGAGATGGCGCGCGTGGGCTTTTTCCGGCAAATGCGGCTGCATTCCCACACCAGCCAGTACGGCACGCTTTCGCGCGCCGGTCAGTTACCTTTTGCGCAGGATCTGCGCGGCTTCATGGAACGCGCCATGGCGGGCATTCGGGATGGAAGGTTTGCGGCGGAGTGGCGCCGCGAGCAGGCGGCCGGATATCCCCGGTTCAAGGAACTCCGTGCCCAGGCGGAAGCGCATTCCTTGAACGAGGCCGAGCGGAAAATGCGCCAGATCCTGAAGCTGGAATCGGAATGATCGAGTGAACAACGCGTCATCCGACTCCGGCCGCCGCTAGGGGCTGAGAATCTTGATACGGGAGAATTGCAAATGAAAAAAACACAACAATTTCTCGCTAAGCTGAAGCTGCCCTTCGAGGACAACCACGCGCTGAAGCCGAGCGGCCAGCACTTCAAGGATGGCGGCGACTACCGGATTGAAATTCCCAGTGTGGAAGGGCCGCGCGTTTTTCGCGAAGTGCTCGAAGCCGCCAAGAAGTATCGCGTGCCCATCCACCGCGTTAGCCAGGGCAGCGGCATCATGCTCCTGACCCGCGACGAGATCCAGGAGATGGCGCGCCTGGGTCACGAAGAGCACATCGAGGTGTGCCTGTTCGTGGGCCCGCGCGCCCCGTTCGAGACCGGCGCCCAGGCGCTCGCGCCCGCCGGCAAAGTGATCGGGTGGCAGCACCGCGGCGCCGACCAACTGGTCTACGCGCTCGAAGACGTGCGCCGCGCCTGCGACCTGGGCATCCGCAGCGTGCTGCCCGCCGATCTCGGGCTCATCTGGGTGCTGAACGAAATGAAGCAGAAAGGCGAGTTGCCTCGCAACCTCGTCCTCAAGAGTTCCGTGACGCTTCCCGCCGCCAATCCCGCGACGGCTCGAGTTTTCGAGCGTGCTGGCGTTTCCACGCTGAATATTCCCACCGACCTGACACCGGCGCAGATCGGCGGCATCCGCCAGGCGGTGGACATTCCCATCGACATGTATATCGAGGTGCCCGACAACTTCGGCGGCTTCGTGCGCTATTACGAAATGCCGCAACTGATTCATGTCGCCGCGCCGATCTATTTCAAGTTCGGGTTGCGCAACGCGCCGGATATCTATCCCTCCGGCCTGCACCTGGAAGCCACGGCGATAAGCCTCGCTCGCGAGCGCGTCCGCCGCGCCCGCATCGCTCTGGACTTGCTTGAGCAGTACGCGCCGCACGCGAAGATGTCTCCCTTCGGCAGCAAGGACCTGGGGATCCCGGAGGTGTGACCCCAATCGCCGCGTGCGCTCCGCCACGCAATGGGCTTCCAATCAAGCGTTCTCCAGGCCCGTCAGGGGCGGAGGCGCGTGCATCGACCGAGCCCGCGGGAGGACATGCCTGGTGGCTCGTTTCCCATCGCAATTCTCTGCATTCACTCCTCGGCATTTTGCGTATTGAATTAGTGAGAAGGCTGAGTGGTTGAGGACGAGACTCGAGAGTGACGCCAGCGGCCATACAGCGGATGGAGGCGGCGCTTGCGCGATGGGGGCGCGGCGAGTCCTCGGCCTTCGTTGAGATCGTGCGCGAGCATCAAGCGATGGTCTTCAGCATGGCCTACTACTTCCTCCACGACCGATCCGTGGCGGAGGAAATTGCTCAGGACGTCTTTCTGCGGCTATATCGGAACCTCGCGGGTATCAAGTCTCCGGCTCATCTCATGCTCTGGCTCCGCAAGGTGACCAGCCGTAGGTGTATCGACGAAGTGAGGCGAAATCCCGCGCGCCCACAGGTGAGCCTCGAGGAAGCGCCCGAGCCGTTCGATCCCAGTCCTCCTTCTGATCCCCTGCTTTCGCGCCGTTTGCGCAGGCTCGTCACCTCGCTTCCCGAAAACGCGCGCATGGTGATTATCCTGCGTTTTCAGGAGGAATTGGAATTGGCTGAGATCGCCGAGATTCTCGAGATCCCCATTAACACCGTGAAAAGCCGCCTGCAGCGATCGCTGGCGATGCTGCGCGAGAAGCTGGACACGGTTTTGGAGAGTGCTGGTGATGAAGCCGATTGAAGAAGAACTGCGCGCCGCGTTACGGAAGCAGGAGCCGCCGGAGGGCTTCGCTGCACGGGTGCTGGCGCGGGTGAACACGCGGCCGACGCCGCAGACTGCTTGGTGGGCGCCGCTCCGTGCCTTCGTTCGCTCGCCGCGCTGGCGCTGGGTCGCCGCGGCCGTCGCCGCCTGCCTGCTGCTGGTGGCGGCCGTGGTCTATCACCGGCGGGAGCAGCGAATGGAAGCGCAAGGAGAGATGGCGAAAGCCCAGGTGATGAAGGCGCTGCGCATCGCCAGCGTCAAACTGAACATCGCCCGAAGGAAAGTTCAGGAGATCGACCGCTCGGGACCACAGTCCTGAATTGACGCTCCGGCAGGGAGTGAGTGCGGCTGGGGGACGGGCATCGCGAGGAGAAACTTATGAGAACTGACGCGTGCCGTGCGGCGTTTCGAACTGTTCTGCTGGTGGTGGTGGCGGCTTGCGCGGGCTTGCCGGCCTACGCACAAAGCGCAAGACTGCAAATCACCGGCCTGGAGAAGCTCGCGAGCAAAGCCGCGGAAGTCGTCGACGTGACGCTGGACGGGCCCATGCTGAAGCTCGCCTCCAAATTCATCGCCGCAGATGAAGACCCTGATGCGGACAAAACCCTGGCGCTGATCAAGGACCTCAAGGGGATCTACGTCAAGAGTTTTGAGTTCGAAAGGGAAGGCGAGTATTCCCCGGAGGATGTGGAGGCAATCCGCGCGCAGCTTCACGCACCGGGGTGGGTGAGAATCGTGGGCGTACACAGCAAACGCGAGCGCGAGAATACCGACGTTTATCTGATGAGCGCGGGGAGTGAGAAGGCCGTTCAGGGTCTCGTCATCATCGCGGCGGAGCCCAAGGAATTGACCGTCGTGAATATCGTCGGGCCAATCGACCTCGACAAGTTGAGCGCGCTGGAAGGCCACATGGGTGTTCCGCATCTCGAGATGGAAAAGGACAAATCCCCAAGCAAGGCGGCAGGTAGTCATGAGGAAAAGAAATAGCCGGGGAAAAGGCGCATCCATTTTCTTGGCGCTGGCGTTCGTGGCGCCCGCGATGGCCGTCGCGAAGGACCGCCAATTCGATGCCATCGTGCGAGGGATTGAGGCACGCTACCACCGGAAGCCGATGCGCTTCATGGGCCTGGTGAGCTTCATCGCGAACCGCGCGCGGCCCGAGGGAGTCAAGAACCTTCGCTTCGCGGTCTTCGAGGATTTGGACACGTCAGCCAACCCGCCGGCCAGCGACTTTGCCGAGTTCGTGGCCCGCGCTGCGGGGCCGGAGTTCCACCCCTTCGTGCGGGTCGAATCACGACGCGATGGAGAGCAGACCCACGTCTTCGCCCGTCCGCTGAACAATGACTTCGAACTCCTGATTGTGTGCGTGGAGCGGGACGAAGCGACGGTCATGAGGATGCGTCTCAATCCCGAACGGATGAGCGAATGGGAAGATGATCCTGCCGGCAAGGCCCGGCACTCGGCTCACGGCACTCAGGATACCCGCTAGTATGGATGACCCCAGCAAATAGGGCACGGGCCTGCTTTCGGCCGGGCGACATCAATTTGCTCGATTAGCTACTCAATCCTATCCCTTCCAGCACCGAGTTCGCCCAAATGTAGAACGCCACGTGCGGGCTCCAGTACTCGCAGGTGCGCCAGTCCAGCGTGTATTCCATATCCAGCACGGGCTCATCTTTGGTGTTGCCGGCGATGCCGTTCATGATTCCTCCCGGGATCAGCCCCACAAAGCGCGAATGCGGGAACGGGTTGCGCATGCCCTCGCCGGTCATCATGCAGGCGGCAAAAGGATTCGCGCCCATGATCCACTCGAGCTGGCGGTAAGCGAGCCCGGCATATGCTCCGGCTTTGTCTCCGGCAAGCTTGGAGAACCATCCGAGCAGGAGGGCGTTCGAGGCAAGATGGCAATTGGCGCCTTGCCACCAATACTGTTTGCGCGTGGGATGGAAATAGCGATAGGTGAGCCCGCCGGCAAGCGGACGATACTTTTCCGGCGTCGGAGATCCCAAAAAGAGTCCCAGCGGGATGACGCGATAAGCATTGCGCCCGGCCATGGGCGTCAGGTATTCATCAATATGCAACTGCACGGCGTCCTTCCACTTGCCACGGGCCGCGGCGTCAGGGAAAGTGTCGTAGAGGTGCAGCAAAGCCAGGGGCGGCATCGCCGAGTTGACGATGTCCATGTAAGGCTGGTCGCCATTCATCCAGAAGCCTCGAACCTGTCGCTGATCGGCCAGATAGGAAGTATTCTGGCGACGGAGCAGGTCGCGCCCGAGCAACATGGCGTGTTCACGATACTCGCTCTGCAGCGTGGCGCGAAACAGCTCGCACGCAGCAAGCGTCCACCAGGCGCAGTCCTCGGTCGAATCCGGCGGGCGGTCGAACGCCTTCCAGGCGCGCACGCCGGCGTCGAGGCATTGTTTCGCGTAGTCGGGGTCAGTCTTGATGTAGAACTGCGCTGCCAGGGCTTCAAGAGTCGTGAACACCGCGGCCGTGCCGCTGCGTTTGGCCGTGTTGAGGTAGCGGTCGTCGCTGGTGCCGATGTCGTTGTCGGTCCAATGATTGTCGCTGTTGTCGCCGTTGACGCCCCCTGCCACGTCGGCCCAGATCTTGCCGTCCGTATCCTGCATTTTCAGAAAATAGCGGTTGCCAAAGCGGACCTCTTCCAATATTTGCTCGTGAGTCACGTCTCCGGGACGAGGCTCGGGAATGTTGCGGAGAAGATTGAGGAGGGCGATGCCGTTCAACATCGTGACGTCCATCCACTTGCGCAGGTCGCCCGCATCGTGCCAGCCTCCGACTTCATCCACATGCTCGCCGTTATCGCGGCGACGCGCATCATCGAGATGGCAAGCCGGATGCACGAGGGGCACCTCAACGCCGCACCGCTGGTAGCGATAGTAGCCGACGGCCTTCGGCACCGTCCGCCGCCAAACCTCCTCCTGAATGGCGAACTGGACCGAGCGCTCATTGCCCACTGTGACCTGGTAGAGGCCAGGGTGATCGAGGTCCGAGAAATCCGCGACGAGGAACGGGCCGAAATCGGAATTCACGCGCGACAGCGCACGAGTGAAGCGGAAGTGCCGCTCGCTTACGTCGGACAGCGTGAATTGGGCAGGTGGCGGTGTGGCGAGCGCCCGCACCACCAGCGCCTTCTGGCCCACGCGCGGTCGGAAGCCCAGATGATTCAAATTGATGGTCGGCCAATTCGGCGCCGTCATGCGCTCGACAGGGTCCGGGACTGGGGGGCCTTCCTGGGCGTTTAGGGCGGCGGGCAGTGCGGGAAGGGAAGCAAGCGTTCCCAGGAATTGTCTTCGCTTCATGGCATTTCCTCCTCTCAGGTGGGCGAGGAAATTCGGTACCTGCGGGCCGAGTGTCGAGGTCCGAGGATTGAAGCGGATTTATATCACAGCGGCTAACGAAATTGTTTGCCGTGTTGGCATTGCCACGCGGGCATTCCAGAAGATTCGACAGACGTGAATGAGGAAGCCATTCGCAGTCTTGGTCCAAAATCCAATCAAAAATCCCAAATCAGAACATGGGCATGGTGATGTCGCCCCAGAAACTGCGGCGAGGCGGGATGACGACGCGCTGCGGTGCGGATGCAGTGCCCCGGATATCAGCGATGACCACCGGCGTCATCTTTGCCGTCAGGTCTGTCACATTCGCCACGGCCAGAGGCGGGCCGCCGGGTTCGTCGACGCGAGAGAAGACCACCTGGTGACGGTCCTGCGGGCTGCCCATGATCATGTTCCGCATGTCCGGCCGCAGGAAAGGAAACACAAAGGCCAGCAAGTAGCTGAAACGCCGCAGGCGAATCCGGCTGAACATGCGGTGGTCGGTGCCCACGTCAGCAAACATGTTGATCATCCCGTAATCTTCCGGGAGCACATGCGCGGTGAAGGCGGCGCCACTCTCCTTATCGAGCGCGGCACGGACGCGCGGGTCCGCAAGCGCCACGGAAACGATGCGATTGAGCTGCTCCGGCGGCATCGGCCAGATCGCGATGGCCATCGTCCGGTCCTCGGGAAGCAGCGTGGTGGCCGAGTGGCCGATGGTGTAGCGACGAAGCATCAGCGCGCCGCCGAGCACCATCGCGATGATCACCGCGCTTGCGAGTGTGCGCGCCAGGGCGGCATTCCCCATCGAGCCGAACAACAGCCGAAAGAGCTTTCCACCGGGATTGCCCGGAATGAACATGGCGGTACGGTGCCGGTAGCTGGCGTACTCAGGATATTTCGCCTCCATCTGTTTCTCTTCGAAACGCGCCAGGAAGTAATAGGCGAAAAGCATCCCGAGATAGAGAATCAAAATGATGATTCGTGGCCACATCGTCAGCAGGCCGAAGCCCGCCACGGCCAGGCTCAGGTATTGAGGATGGCGGATTCGGGCATAAATCCAGGAATGGGCCGGGCCTCGCCGCAACAGCTTGCCGCCGTAGACCTGCACGGCGCAGAACAGGAAGGCCAGGATGCCGAGGCTAAATGCGTACGTCCCCACGCGCCAGCGGAGGAACTCGAGGAACGGACTCGTGGTGATCACGGAATGCGGCAGGAAGAACGCTTCCATCCACGCCGTGGCGCGCCAGCGGTGCAGCTTCTGGAGCGTGGGCGCGTAGACCGAATACCAGTAAAAAGCGAACGGGCTGATCATGACGATCACTTCGATCATCACGAGGCCGTATAGCGCCGAGAGAATCCACTTCAGGAATTTCTTCATGGCTCGTTCCGCGATGGAGATTTGGGTAAACCCTGAGACATCTCCACGCTAACAATTTCGGCCGCCAAAGTCAAAGCAGTGAAAAGCTTTGCGCCGCGCGCGATTCAATTTGACCTTTGACCGCCCGCGGGTGTACCAATGTACTCCCGCGGAGGAGCCGGCGATGGAGCTTTACAACAACGTTTACCAGATTCAATCGCTTTTCGGAGGCCGTAACCTTTTTCAATACCTTTTTGTTGGCGATAACGTCGTCCTTGTCGATACCGGGATTGCCGAGACCGACGATCAGCTTCACGCCACCATCCTGATCCGTGGAGCGGCGGACGCCTCGTCCGCCCGGCCAAGGCGAAGCCCGGCCGAATCACCACGAAGCTACTTCTTCTCCTTCTTCTCGGCCTTCTCCGGTTTCTCCGCCACGGCCTCGGCGCCTTCCTCTTCGGTCTCCTGCTTGCCTTTCTTGATAACTTCGGGCTCGGCTGGAGCTGCCGCCGCTTCCGCTGCCGCCGCTTCCGGCGTGGCCACGACTTCTTCCTTCACGGAGGTTACGTGTGCAACCGGCTGATTCGCGTCCGTGAGAAATTT
>JAIQGA010000112.1 GCA_020072925.1 Terriglobia bacterium
CGGCAGAGCAGGAAAAAAAACGGCCCAAGCCATTCAGCGGGAAGTCGCCCAGGAAGTAGAGTCCCTGCTGGGGGTGATTTTTGCCGGGCGGCGCAAGTCCGGAAAGCTGGATTTGGAAGCCGTGGAGATGGCCACGCGCGCGGCCTTGCACCGGGCGGGGGCAGCGGTGCTGGAGGAACTGCTGGCCGCGGAGGTGGACGGTCCTCGCCAAGTTCCCTGTGGGTGTGGCCACGCGGCGCACTACCACGGGAGGCGTCGGAAGCAACTGCTGACCGTGCTGGGGCGGGTCGAGACCGAGCGCCCCTACTACGTGTGTGCGGCCTGTCACCGGGGGCAGAGTCCGCGCGACCAGGAACTGGATGTGGAGGGCACGGAATATTCTCCCGGAGTGCGACGGATGATGGCGGTGGTGGGCAGCGAGACCTCGTTTGAACAGGGGCGGGAACAACTCGCCCTGCTGGCGGGGTTGGAGGTGACGACCAAGGCCGTGGAGCGGCAGGCGGAAGCGCTGGGCGCCGAGATCGCTGCCCAGGAGCAGGCAGAAATTCAGCAGAGTCTGCCACTGCCACTGCCCCCGGCCGGGGGGCCGGAGATTCCCGTGCTCTATGTGGAGATGGATGGGACCGGGGTGCCGATGGTGAGTGCGGAGACCGAGGGACGCCCAGGGAAACGGACGGAGCAGGCGCGCACGCGGGAGGTGAAATTGGGTTGTGTCTTCACCCAGACGACCGTGGATGCGCGCGGCCAGCCGGTGCGCGAGGAAGGCTCCACCACCTACACGGGAGGCATCGAGACGGCCGCAGCTTTTGGGCGACGCCTCTACGTCGAAGCGCAGCGTCGCGGCTGGAACCGCGCCCAGAAGAAAGCGGTGATCGGCGATGGCGCCCCTTGGATATGGAACCTGACCGAGGAGCACTTCCCGGGAGCGATTCAGATTGTCGATCTTTATCATGCCCGGCAACACTTATGGGAACTGTCGGGCGGGTGGCGCAGACATTGATTTCTAATGTCTGCGGCTGAAAAGTGCCGAACCAGGTAGAATCCCGGCATGACAGACCTGAAGCGTTTCTATGGCCTCAACCATCTTCATTGCCTGACGACCGGTACGCATCGGCGGGGGACGCGCGCCTTCGATGCGGAGCGATTCAAGCGGCAGTTCGCCGTGAATCGCAGACATCAAAGACCGATCTCTGCGCCACCCTCCGGGAGTAAGGCTGAGGCGTCGCCTCCCCCCTACCGACCAGTCAGAAGGTCGCGCCCCATGCCCGATTCTTGCGGCCCTTATTGACAACCGACATCACCCGGTTATAATTAGAGGTTCCGGTTGAAGAGGCTACGATGCGGATTACCCTGGAGGAGTTGGAGTTACACCGGATCGTCGTCTCCAAGACCTACGCGCCCGGCGCGTTCGATTATCACAGCGCGGAGTTTCAGCAAACAGCCCCGCTGAAAGTGGCCGCCGAGGCCGAACTGGTGGGCTCTGAGATCCGCATCCGCGGCCACCTGGGGACGCGGCTGGAAGCGACATGCGACCGATGCCTGGGTCCCGTGACCCTGCCGGTCGAGCGCGACTTTGATTTGTTTTACCGGCCGATGCACACGATTGCCCGGGAAGAAGAGGTGGAGATTCCGGCCGACGAATTGGACGTCGGCTTCTATACCGGCGACGGCATTGAGCTGGCGGACGTGCTGACGGAGCAAGTGATTCTGTCTGTCCCCATGAAGGTCATCTGCCGGGCGGAGTGCTTAGGGCTTTGCCCGACCTGCGGGGCCAACCGGAATGTGGGGCCATGCCATTGCCGGCCGCCACAGGAGGAATCTCCTTTCGCTTCGTTGAAGGAAGACTAAACGGATAGCGGCTCGGACGGAGGACCTGCCTCCCGGGCCGTTCCCGCCAAAACTCACAAGGCCCGGGCCGCGAGGCTTCGAGGCCGGTGTAGCGCCCGCCCGACGGGCGATGCATTATTAAAAGGAAGAACGATGCCCAATCCCAAGCGACGACATTCGAAAGCGCGGCGCAACCGGCGACGAGCGCACGATCATCTGCCCGCGCGCTCCCTGGCGGAATGCCCGCATTGCCATGAAATGAAGCTGCCTCACCAGGCTTGCCCGCATTGCGGCTACTATCGCAGCCGCGAAGCGCTACTGGTGGAGGAATCGGCCTGAGCGAGCACCGGACGCATCCTCGGGGCAAGAAACGGCGCGAACGGCTCATCCCGCGCCGCGTGCATTCCACGGATTGACCTAACTCGCATGCGATGTATTGCCGTTGACGCCATGGGCACAGACGTGGCTCCCGCGCCGGAGGTCGAAGGAGCGATACTGGCGGCGCGCGCGGGATACGCCCAGGTGCTGCTGGTGGGGCCGGGCGAGGTCTTGAAGCGCGAGTTGGACCGCCGTGGCGCTAAGGGGTTGCCGCTCGAAATCGTGCATGCCAGCGAGGCAGTGACGATGGAAGACCACGCCGCCAAGGCATTTCGCCGCAAGCGCGATTCCTCTATCCGGGTGGCGGCGCGCCTGGTGCGCGAGGGCAAGGCCGACGGCCTGATCAGTGCGGGAAACACCGGCGCGGTGATGACCGCGGTGAAAATCACCCTCGGCACGCTCGAGGGCGTGGACCGGCCGGCGCTGGCCGCGGTTTTCCCCACCTCCAAAGGCACCGCCGCGGTGCTCCTGGACGTGGGCGCCAACGTGGATTGCAAGCCGCATCACCTCGAGCAGTTCGCGGTGATGGGCGAGGCGTACTACCGTGTGATTTTCGGCGTCGAGCGGCCGCGCGTGGGCCTGCTCTCGATTGGCAAGGAAGAACACAAAGGCAACGACCTGACGCGCGAAGCCCTGGCGCTGCTCAAGCAATGGCCCGGCAATTTCGTCGGCAACGTGGAAGGCCGCGACCTTTACAACGGGCGTGTGGAAGTCATCGTCTGCGACGGGTTCATCGGGAACGTCGCCCTGAAGATCAGCGAAGGGCTCATCGAGGCCGTGGCCAGCCTGCTGAAAGAGGCGCTCTCCAGCACATTGTCCTCGAAGGTGGGCTACGTTCTCTCGCGGAAGGCCTTTCAGAATTTCAAGAAGCGCGTGGATTATTCGGAATACGGCGGCGCGCCACTCCTGGGCGTGCGGGGTGTGTGCATCATTTGCCACGGCGGGTCGAACGCCAACGCCATCAAGAACGCCATTCGCGTGGCGGCGGAATTCGCCGAAGGAAGAGTGAACGAGAAGATTGAACAAGGCTTGGCGGGAGCCTCCCTAGCCCGCCAGCGCCGACAGTCCGACAATGCCGTCAGTGAGAACAGCGCGGCGGGTGTGCGGCGGGAAACTGAGCGGGGAATCTGAGGAGCGGGCATGGCATCAGCAGGCATTCTGGGCACGGGTTCGGCGCTGCCGAAAAAAATCATCACCAACGCCGACCTTGAGAAGATGGTCGAGACGTCGGACCAGTGGATCACCGAGCGAACGGGAATTCGAGAGCGCCGGCAGGCCGGGCCCGATGAAACAACCTCCAAGCTTTCCGTCCAGGCGGCCCGCAAGGCCCTGGAAATGGCGGGGCTCAAGCCTCAGGACCTGGACTTGATTATCTGCTCGACCATTTCGCCGGATATGCCCCTGCCCTCGACGGCGGCGTTTATCCAGGCAGAACTGGGCGCGCGCAGTTGCTGCGCCTTCGATCTGGCCGCGGCCTGCTCCGGCTTCCTGTTTGGCATCACGGTGGCCGAGAAGTTCATTCGCACGGGGAGCTCCCGGCACGTGCTGGTCATCGGCGCGGAGCTGCTCTCGCGCTACCTGGATTACAAAGACCGCGCTACCTGCGTTATTTTCGGCGATGGCGTCGCGGCCGGCGTGCTCGGCGCGGTTGAACCACCCTCGGGCATCCTGGCGGAAGAACTGCACACCGAGGGTGCTTATGCCGACCACCTCTTTATCCCCGCGGGCGGCACGGCCAAGCCCGCCTCCCGCGAGACCGTCGAGGGGGGCGAGCATTACATCAAGATGCGCGGCAACGAACTTTTCAAGGTGGCGGTGCGCAGCATGGAGGACGTCTCCCGCCGCGTGCTCACGCAAGCCCAGGTTTGCCCGGAGCAATTGAGTCTCTTCATCCCCCATCAGGCCAACCAGCGCATTACCGAGGCGGTCCGCGAGCGGCTGGGCGTGAACCCTGAGAAGGTCTACTCCAACATCAGCCGCGTGGGCAATACCTCTTCGGCGTCCATCCCTATTTGCCTGGATGAATGCGTGCGCAGCGGGCGCCTGAAACGCGGCGACTTGGTCCTGATGTCCGCCTTCGGCGCGGGGGTGACCTGGGGAGCCGTGGTCATGCGCTGGTGAAACCATTGAGTCATTTGTTCATTTCTTCATTAAGCCATTGAAAAAAGCGGGGACGACGGTTCTTGAAAATGGCTCAATGGCTAAATCACTCATTCGCTAAATGAAAGTAGCCTTCTTGTTTCCCGGTCAAGGTTCGCAGTATCCCGGCATGGGGCGGGAGCTGGCGGAAGCGTTTCCCGCGGCGCGGCAGGTGTTTGATGAAGCGGACCGGGCACTCGGTTATCCGCTCTCGAAGCTCTGCTTCGAAGGCCCGGCCGAGGAACTCCAGCTTACTGCCAACACGCAGCCCGCGATTCTGGCGGTTTCCGTGGCGGCGGCCGAAGTCTTGCGCGAGAAGGGCATTCGGGCGGATTATGTAGCAGGGCACAGCCTGGGCGAGTACTCGGCGCTGGTGGCCGCGGGGGCGTTGAAGGTCAGCGAGGCCGTGCAATTGGTCCGCAAGCGCGGGCAGTACATGCAGGAAGCCGTGCCGGTGGGCCAAGGCGCGATGGCCGCGCTGCTGGGGCTCGAGGCGAAAGTGGTTGAGGAAGTTTGCGCAGCCGCCGCGCAAGGCGAGGTGGTTTCGCCCGCGAATCTGAATTCGCCCGGCCAGATTGTGATTGCGGGCCACGCCGGGGCGGTGGGGCGCGCCGTCGAGGCGGCCAAGACGCGTGGCGCCAAGCGCGCCATCCTCCTGAACGTGAGCGCGCCATTCCATTGCGCGCTGATGCAGCCCGCGCAGGAACGCCTGGCGGTTGACCTCGACCGCGCGGAGATTGCCGATCCGAAGTGCCCTCTGGTCAATAATGCTGAAGCTCGAGTCGTACGTTCGGCACCTGAAGTTCGAGAGGGATTGAAGCGTCAAGTCACTGCGCCAGTACTCTGGGAACAATCGATGCGCGTGTTGCGGGCCGAAGGGGTAGACGTTTTCGTGGAAGTGGGACCGGGCAAGGTGCTGGCGGGCCTGCTGCGGCAAATCGATCGGCAGGCCGAAAGCCTCCGAGTCGAAGACGTTGCTTCGTTGAACGAGGCGATGTCGCGGCTGGCCACCGCGAATGCTTAGCTGTAGCGCCGGTGTCTCCGATGGCCGGAGTCCGATGGACTCCATCGGAGTCCAGAAATCGGACCTCACCGGCGCTATTCGGCGCTGAGGACAGCGCCGCTCCAAAAGCCATTGAAGTCCTCAATTAGTCCGAGATGGGAGCGAGTATGATCAGTTTAGAGGGACGGACGGCGCTGGTGACGGGTTCCGCTCAGGGCATCGGCAAGGCCATCGCCTTGGCGCTGGCGGAGGCGGGCGCCGACGTGGCGCTGACCAACCGGCAGTGCGAGAAGCTCGACGCGGTGGTCAAGCTGATTGAAGGCCTGGGCCGCAAGGGGATGAGATTCTGCGTGGACGTCTCGGACCATGTCGCGGTCAAAGAAATGGTCGACCAGGTCATCGAGGCCTGGGGCAAGATTGATATCTTGGTAAACAACGCCGGGATCACCAAGGACAACCTGATCATGCGCATGAAGCCTGAGGACTGGGATGCGGTGCTGCGCGTGAATCTGGATGGCGCCTTCCACTGCACTCGCGCGGTGCTGCCCTACATGGTCCGGCAACGTTACGGGCGCATCATCAATATCGCCTCGGTGGTCGCCCAGGTGGGGAACGTGGGCCAGGCCAACTATATCGCCTCCAAGGCGGGCGTCATCGGCCTGACGAAAGCCGTGGCGGCGGAGGTGGCGCGCCGGAACATCACGGTGAACGCCGTGGCGCCAGGCTTCATCGCCACGCCCATGACCGAAAACCTTCCGCCGGAAGTGCACCAGCGCATGCTCAGCCTGATTCCCATGGCGCGCATGGGCACCGATTGCGAAGTGGCTCATGGCGTGCGCTTCCTGGCCTCCGACGACGCACGATACATCACGGGTCACGTCCTGAACGTCAACGGCGGCATGTTTATGGATTAGCTTTTGTCCAGGATTGAACTGGAATGACAGGATCAGGCGCGGCCGGGCTCACGGTGCCCGCGAGCAGGAAGCTTTTTCAATGGCTCAATGACCCAATGACTCAATCGCGCAATTCCCTTGTCACTGGTCACTCGTCACTGTTAGAATGACCGCCCCCATGTGACTTTGAGGAGGATAGACTGATGGCTTCGCCCGATGAAAAGGTGAAACAGATTATTGTGGAGCAGCTTGGCGTGGATGAGGCGGAGGTGACCCCGACCGCCCACTTTGTGGACGACCTGGGGGCAGATTCGCTGGACATCGTAGAGCTTGTCATGGCCTTCGAAGAAGCGTTTGAGATCGAGATTCCCGACGAGGACGCGGAGAAGATCCAGACCGTTAAAGACGCCATCGAGTACATTCAGGGCCACACCAAAGCCTCGAAGAATTGACCAACCCAGGACGCGCCTCCCAGGAGGACCAAATCTTGAAGCGTAGAGTTGTGGTGACGGGCGTTGGCTTGGTCAGCGCTGTGGGCGTGGGCACGGAAGCGACCTGGCAGAGCCTTCTGGCCGGCACCAGCGGCGCCGCCCCCATCACCCATTTCGACACCACGGGTTTCTCCGTGACTTTCGCGGCGGAGGTCAAGAACTTCGACCCGCTTCAGTTCATCGAGAAGAAAGAACTGAAGAAGATGGGCCTGTTCATCCAGTTCGCGCTGGCGGCTTCGCAGTTCGCGCTCGAGCAGGCCCAACTGAAGATTACCCCCGAGATCGCCGACCGCACGGGCGTGTACATCGGCTCCGGCATCGGGGGATTCGACGTGATCGAGCGCGAGCACACCGCGCTGATGCAGGGCGGGCCGCGGCGCATCTCTCCCTTTTTTATTCCCGCGGCGATTGTCAACCTGGCGGCAGGCTACGTTTCAATCCGCTGGGGCGCCAAGGGGCCGAACTCCGCCACCTGCACGGCGTGCTCGTCGAGCGCGCACGCCGTGGGCGATTCCGCCAAGATTGTCGAGCGTTGCGCCGCGGATGTAATGATCTGCGGGGGCGCGGAAGCCGCGATTACGCCCATGGGCGTGGGCGGTTTCGCCTCCATGCGCGCGCTCTCCACCCGCAACGATGCTCCTCAGAAAGCCAGCCGGCCGTTCGACCGCGAGCGCGATGGCTTCGTCATCGGCGAGGGCTCGGGCATCCTGATTCTGGAAGAACTGGAATTCGCGAAGCGGCGCGGCGCCACCATCCTGGCGGAAGTGGTGGGCTACGGGATGTCCGGCGACGCGTTTCATATTACTCAGCCTTCCGAAGACGCCGGCGGTGCGGTGCGCGTTATGCAAGCGACGCTCGCCGACGCCCAGGTCCAGCCCGAGCAGATCGGTTACATCAACGCTCACGGCACTTCGACGCCCTACAACGACCGCCTGGAAACGCTGGCCATCAAGAAGGTGTTCGGCGAACGCGCGGCCAAAATACCGGTCAGCTCCACCAAGTCCATGACCGGCCACCTGCTGGGTGGCGCCGGAGGGCTCGAGGCGGGCATTGCTACCCTCGCTCTGCGCGACCAGATCCTGCCCCCCACCATCAACCTGGAGAACCCCGACCCCGATTGCGACCTGGATTACGTCCCCAACCAGGCGCGCCGGGCTTCGTTCGAGTACGCCCTGTCGAATTCCTTCGGCTTCGGCGGCACTAACGCGGCCTTGCTCTTGAAACGCTACAACGAATAGCGCCCTCGATGCCTTTGACGAACCCGCCTGTTGTTTGGGACGACGTGGACCCCCGCTTTCGCGGGGGTGACAAGGATGGGCCATTGGCCCCGTCATTGTCGTGCTTCCCACCGACCGTCATTCCCTCACGAGAGTCAATCCACCAGCCGGTCATTCCCGCGCAAGAGTAGAGACGCCCCGGTGGGGCGTCTCTACCACCGTCATTCCCGCGGAAGCGGGAATCCATGGTTTTTGGTGCACGGTGTCGGGCCAAAGGCTCGTGATGTCCTTGCAGAAACTATCAGCTCGAAAGGAATGGCAAGATCACAAGGAGAGTTCGACAGCTTCCTGAGCATCGTCCGCGGGGGCTTGATCCGGCGGGGGCTCCAAATAGAGAGTTATAGCTTCCCGAATGTTTTCAAGGGCTTGTTCCCTGGTTTTTCCTTGAGACCAGCAACTCTTCAGTGACGGGCAGTTGGCTACATAGTAGCCGTCCTCCCCTCGCTTGATCACCACCTTGAAGATCATGAAGCCTCCTCATGGGGAGGATAGTATCCGCCACGGGAAGTGTCAACCACGGGCGCCAATTGGACACAGTCGCACGGCAGGGCAAGAAAAGCGAAAAGATTTGCGCCCTCCCGCCGCTTCGCTTAGAATGGCGCCCGCGCCCGCAAGCTGTTACAATGGCCGCCCCCAAGTCTCACGAGACGGAGCATTGTCGTGAAGATTGTTGTTTGTCTCAAGCAGGTCCCTGCCCGCGATTCCGTGCTGCGCCTGAACTCCGCGGGGACCTGGATCCAGGAAGCCGACCTGAGCTTCGAAGTCAATGAGCCGGATATTTACGCGCTCGAGGAGGGCCTGCGCCTGAAGGCAAAGCACGGCGGGGAAGTGGTGATCTGCTGTCTTGGCCCGGCGCGGGCGCAGCAGGCCATCAAAGAAGCGCTTTCGAAAGGCGCGGACCGGGCGCTGCATCTTGACGATCCCGCGTTTCAGGGCCTGGACGCTTCCGGCGTGGCGCGCGTGATGGCCGCGGCACTGCGCAATGAAAATCCGGACCTCATCCTGACCGGCCTGCAATCCGACGATTACGGCTTTGCGCAGACCGGCGTGCTCATCGCCGAGCTGCTGGGGTTGCCGCATTCCACCATCATCATGGAAATTCAAGTGAACGGCGCGGCGTTGCGCGTGAAACGCGAACTCGAGGGCGGCTGGTTCCAGTGGATTGATCTGCCGCTGCCCGCGGTCCTGACCATTCAATCCGGCATCAACAAGCCTCGCTACGCCACGCTAAAGGGCATCATGGCGGCCAAATCGAAACCTTTGAAGAAGCTGACGCCGGCGGACCTGGGGCTCAGCCCTCAGGACCTTGCCCCGCGCCAGCGCATCACCAAGGTCTATGTCCCCCCCAAGGCCGCGCGGACGGAATTCTTGCAGGGTAGCTCAAAGGAGATTGCTGCCCGGCTAGTAGACAAGCTGAAGAACGAAGCGCGCGTGATCTAGGAGGACGATGAAGAGCCGCCGACGCTGTCATCCTGAGGAGCCGCAGGCGACGAAGGATCTCGGCATTTCCTTAATACCTGAAATGCAGGGATTCTTCGCTTCGCTCAGAATGACATGCCTGGCGACCTTTTCACTGCCCTGCTAGCCGCGCAAGGAGGCATTTCCATGCATGTACACATTTGGAGAATGCGGGCCCGAAAGAAGAAGGTGGAAAATTACGAGAAGTTCGGCCAACAGGTGACGCTGCCGGCCCTCAAGAAAATCGATGGGTGCATCGATGCCCAGTTCATGAAGGTGTTCGAGGCGCGCAAGCCCGAGTACCTGTGGGTGGTTTTCTGGAGAGATCACAAGGCGCTCGAAGCGGCGCGCGAAAATCCCGTGTGGCGCGACCAGATCAAGAAGTTCGAGGCGGGGAAGTTCTACAAAACCATTCCCCTGGAGCTCGTCTGCGAGTCCCTCGGCTCCTTCGGCGTGATCACCGCGGCGAAGGCCCGCAAGAATGAGAAGAACGAAAAAGCGGAGAAGGCCGAGAAAACCCCGAAAGGCGAAGCCGCTGCCGCCGCCGCTAGCCCTAACAAGGGCTTCGTCGCCCCCACGGCGGAAGGCGAGTAAACAAATAGTGAATAGTGAATTCTGAATAGTGAATTGCAGGTCCATCGCTCACGTCAGGGGCGTGTGGGGAAAGCGATCAGCGGTTAAGCCCGGGGGATTCCTCAATTCAAGATCAAGAATTATGTTTCGCTTTTAGGTAATTCACTATTCACCATTCACTATTTACCGCGCACCACGAGAGCGAATGTTATGGCAGATGGAGTCCTGGTCTTCGCTGAGCATCAAGGCGGCAAGCTGACTCGCCCGACCTGGGAGGCGCTGGCGGCCGGCCAGCAGCTTGCCCGCGATGTGGGAGGCGCCGTCTCCGTGGCGCTGCTCGGCCGGGACCTCGCGCCGCTGGCCTCGGAACTCGCCGTCGTGGACGTGCAGGAAGTGCTGAGCGCCGAATCGCCGCTGCTCGCCGATTACACCGCCGACGGCACCGCGCAGGCGCTGCGCCAAATTGTCGAGCAACAGAAGCCCCGCTTCGTGGTCTTCAGCCATACGTATATGGTGCGCGACTTCGCGCCCAAGCTTGCCGCTTCGCTCGACCGCGGTCTGATCAGCGATTGCCTCGCCTACCGGAACGAGGGCGGGCGTTTGATCTTCGTCCGCCAGGTTTTTCAGGGCAAGTTCGCCGCCGACGTGGAGTTTGTCGGCGACCCGCCCTACTTCGTGACGTTTCAGGCCGCCGCGTTTCGCGAGGACGCGGTCCAGCGCGGCTCGGCGCCCGCGAAGATCACCACCGTTCCCATCACGCTGGCTGCGGAGTCCATCCGCGCCAGGCCTGGAGAGCGTTTCCGTGAAGCCAAGCAGGCGGTGGACTTGACGCAGGCGGAAATCATCGTGGCTGTCGGCCGGGGCATCAAGAAGCCCGAGAACCTCGACTTGGCCAAACAACTCGCCGAAGCGCTGGGGGCGGAAATTGGCGCCTCGCGCCCCATCTGCGACGGCGGTTGGCTGCCCATGGACCGGCAGATTGGAAGCTCCGGGCAGACGGTGGCGCCGAAACTCTACGTGGCGCTCGGCATCTCCGGCGCCATTCAGCATATGGTGGGGATGAAAGGTTCGAAGACCGTCGTCGCCATCAACAAGGACAAGGAAGCGCCCATCTTCGAGGTCGCCACCTACGGCATCGTCGGCGACCTCTTCGAAGTCGTCCCCCCGCTCATCGAGGAAATCAAGAAAGTCAGAGCAGGTTGATAATATGCCTGGCAATGACGCTGGACAGGCACTGCTTTCGATTGAACGCCATGCCGGCGTTTTTGGTCCAATCAATTAATGGCAAATGGATGGACTTACTGCGGGTTTAGAGGCAGTTCCTGGTGCTCCTCTGCGTTCTCTGTGCCCATAAAAGGACGCAACACAGAGGAAGCACTGATGACTGGACTCGCACCCATGACTCCTGTCTAAGTTTCGGCAAACGCTGTGCAGGGCGGGATTTCAGCCGCATTGGAGGGTCGAGGATGATTGATCCACCAGTTACTCACACGAAGACCGTTTGGATACTCGGCGTGCTCGCGCTTCTCATGACGCTCCTGCCGCAGGCTGCGGCGCAAACGTCGAAGCCCTGGCCGGCCGAGGCCAGGCAATTCCGCTTTCACATGATCGGAAACGCCCACATCGATCCTGTCTGGCTTTGGCCGTGGTCGGAGGGCGTTTCGGTGGTGCACAGCACGTTTCGCTCGGCGCTGGATCGGATGAAGGAAGACCCCGACTTCAAATTCACGGCCAGTTCCGCGCAGTTCTACGAGTGGGTTGCGGAGAACGATCCGCAGATGCTGGCGGAGATTCGCCAGCGGATCGAAGAAGGCCGATGGGGCCTGGTGGGCGGTTGGTGGATCGAGCCGGACGTGAATATTCCCAACGGCGAATCATTAGTCCGCCAGGGTCTCTACGGGCAGATGCTTTTCAAGCGGCTTTTCGGTCGCATGGCGACGGTGGGGTATAACCCTGATTCCTTCGGCCACGTGGGAACCCTGCCGCAAATCCTCAAGTTGCAGGGGTTGCAGGACTACGTGTTCATGCGGCCCCAGCCAAGGGAGAAGAGACTCCCTGCCGACGTCTTTTGGTGGGAAAGCCCGGACGGCACCCGCATGCTGACCTTCCGCATTCCGTTCAGCTACAACGATCCAGCTTCAGTGGACCGTGGCCTGCGGCAGTACCTGGGCACGCTGCACGAACCGGTGCAAACCCTGATGTATTTCTATGGCGTGGGCGACCACGGAGGCGGAGCCACCAAGCTGAATCTCGAGTCGATTCACAAAGTCCAGGCCGAGGCGGGCGCACCGACGCTCCTGCTCAGTACGCCGGAGCTTTACTTTTCTGAGCTTCGCAAGTTGCCCAACTTGAATCTGCCGGTCGTGGATGACGACCTCCAACATCATTCCGTGGGTTGCTACACGGCGGAATCCCAAATCAAAAAAGATAATCGCACCGCGGAACAACTCCTCATGGTGGGTGAAAAACTGGCTTCTCTGGCTTCCGTACTCACTGAATCCCCCTACCCCAAGGCCGATTTCGCCGCGGCGTGGAAGAATGTCCTGTTTCTGCAATTCCACGACAGCATGGCGGGAACCTCCATTCCCGAGCATTACGATTACGCCCGCGACGCGCACGGGTACGCGATGACGGTAGCTCAGCAGGCCATCACCTTGGCAGCGCAGAAAATTGCCTGGCAAATTCCTGCACGGGACCCGGAATCCCAATACCTCGTCGTCTTCAATCCGCACGCCTGGGATACCAGCTTGAATGTTGAATATGATCTCGACTGGCCAGGGCACGCAGAGCCCGGCCAGGCAGGCCACCGAGTGCCGATGCCTTCCGTTGTCGAGGACGGGAACGGCCAGGCCTTGCCCCACCAGTGGACGGCAGGCACATCCGTCGCGGGCGACCGGCGCAAGCTGATCTTCCGTGCGCCTGTCCCGGCATTTGGATATCGACAATTCCGGATTCGACCGGTGGCCGAGGCCTCCAAGGCCACGGGCATCGTCCGCGCCACGGAAAAGCAGCTTGAGAACGACCACTTGCGGATCAGTTTCGCGCCCGACGGCTCGTTCACGATCTTCGACAAGGATAACCAATGTGAATTGTTCCAAGCGGGAAAGACCGGCGCGCGCGCTGTGGTGCTAAACGATCCCAGCGACACCTGGAGCCACGATGTTAACGAATATGCCGACGAGATGGGCGCATTCGGCACAGCGTCATTCCGGGTGCTGGAAAGCGGGCCCTTACGCGCGGAGTTGCGTATCCGGTCGACCTACGGCAACTCCCGGTTGCGCATCGACTGGATACTCTACGCAGGCAGCCGGGACCTCGAGGCCAGAGTGCAACTCGATTGGCACGAGCACCAGAAGATACTGAAGTTCTCCTTCCCGGTGAACGTCGAGAAGCCGGTCCCAACTTACGAGATCGCTTACGGCGCGATCCGGCGGCAGGCCAACGGATGGGAAGACCCGGGGCAGAGGTGGATTGAAGTTACCGGAGAGCTCAGGGGGCGTCCATACGGTCTGGCCGTCATCAACGACGCCAAATATGGCTACAGCGTGCAGGGGAATGACATGAGGGTCTCGATTGCGCGCGGCGCCGTTTATGCCCAGCACCAGCCACGCAGAATCGACCCCCAAGGCGAATACATCTGGCAGGACCAGGGGATTCAAACCATCCGCATGCTCCTCGTGCCACATGCGGGTTCGTGGCAGGACGCGGGTGTGGTGCGGCTCGCGGATGAGTTCACCGCTCCCGTGCCGGTAATTTACCAGGGGATTCATCCCGGAAGCCGTCCGCAGTCCGCTTCGTTCCTTTCCGTGGATGCTCCGGACGTCATCGTCTCAGTCGTGAAGCAGGCCGAGAACGGCAGCGACCTGATCGTGCGCTGTTACGAAACTGCTGGCCATTCGACCCGGGCGACGCTCAACCTGGAACTCGTACACAAGAAATGGGCGGGCGACTTCCGACCGTTCGAGATTAAGACGTTGAAGGTTCCAGTCGGAGCGGGAGAAATACGCGAGGTCAATGCGCTGGAGGAATAACGATCCCCTCGCGCACGTGAATCTCTTCAACAGTCCGCTGTCGTCACCAGGCGATCGTCGCCTCCGGCACAAACCGCGTTACCTTGCGCATCGGGGCGCGGTTCGCGCGGTAATAGGCGCGCTGATAGAGCGGCCCAACTTTACCGGGCGGATCAATTGAAGCCACCGTGTTGCCCTTGATGACCAGCGTATAGGGCACATTCCCGATCGTTTCCTTCACAGTGCGTTCAGCGATGGGGAAATTCAGGGCGAGTCGGTCACCCGGCCGCGCGTGACCGGCCGCCACGTACCGGCCTTCCCAATGGAGGCCCCTCGGCGACCCGTTCACTTTGCAGGTAAGTTCCTTGCTACCGCTTTCGACCCACTCCGGCGCGCGCAACAGAACCTGCGCGCAGGGCTTCTTGATTTTCAGATCCACTCGCCCTTCGTAGGGAATATGGCTGTAGACATCTGCCCACTCGGAGGCCCGATTGAGCAGGAGATTCACGCGCAATTGCTCACCCTTCCGTTGCACGATGTGGTCCCAGACGTAGTAGAGCGCCCGCGCGGAATTGCCCAGGCAGCACTGCTGGATCCCAATTTGCGTCGCAAATTCGTTACCGCTTGCCCAGCCGGCAAAGGTCCCCAGGTTCCGTTCGACGAGCCGGTCGGCGGTTTCGTTGAACGCCACGGGCTTTCGTTCCTGCGTTTTGGCGAATTGGTATATCCAGTCACCGTTCGTGAGCTGCTGCTCCGCAAACTGGTTGCGGACCCAGCGGTCGACATCGTCGTAGTAGTCTCCCGCGCCCCCGTCAGTGAGTTTCAGGGCGATGCCAATCATGTCCGCGACCTCGCAGCTTTCGCAGGCAAAATACTTGTTGTTGACGGCGAGTTCCGGGAAGAATCCCACTAGCGACGAACCCTGCGTCTTGGCGTAGGCGTATCCCGAATTCACAAATTCCAGGACCTTGCGGTCCTGCGCGACCACGGCGAACTCCAGCATGCTGAGCAGCCCGATCGTGTGGTTGTGGAAATGCCCGCCGTATTTCAGATCCTTCGCCTCGGGGTAGTGGATCTTCAAGCGTGGCGAATTCAGCAGTGCGTCGATTTCGTTTGGTGAAACCAGGAAGCGGCCTTCCTCATCGTAATAGTCCGCCGACCCCATACCAAAGGCAGTGAGCTTTGCCGCCAGTCTGATCGCGGGTTCATAGCCGGTTGTCCGGTAGTACTGCGACAGCCCTTGAATCATTCGGATGTTCCCGTAGTCCACGGCATCATACCCGGTGGGCATCTTTGCGTCGGGCCCAAAGCGCGCATGGGGCGCGAAGGCCCCATTCGGAACATAGGCGAAATTTCCACGATCCACCGCCAGTTCCGCAAGGCGCTGGATCATCCGTTCACTCGTTTCCTTCCAGAGAGGATTCTTGTCCCGGAGATAATAGACGGCCATCGCCCCGATGGTCCTGCCGCATTTCGCCGAGGTGGTCGCCAGCGCCACCGGCACGTTGGCAGTCTTGGCGTTGGTGCCGTCCGGCATCCAAACGAATTCGAAACTCCAGGGATTCAGCCGGCTCCAGGGCCGTCCGTTCAGAATTTCGTAAACCAGGCCGTCCGGCCCGATGCTCTTGAGAATCACCTGCATCCACACGGGATCGACCTGACTGTTCAGGCTGCTTCCGGTGGCGACGCGCAGCAGCGGCAGCGCTTCGATGAACCCTTCGGCGCTCTGCACCCAGTCGTTGTGGTCGTGCATCATGACCGGCGGGTTGCGGAACAGTTCCGCCTCCCAGTAGACCTCGTACTCGGCGTCCGGGTCCGTGATGCCGGTGAGCGCGTTGATGGCGAGTTCGGAGCGCCTCGCAATATCCAGCGTATCCGGGATCGTGTCCTCGTATCGTTCCCCGCGGAATCAACGGGAGGCAGTTGCTCTTTTCCGGGCGCCGGCACATCGGCGAAAGAGCGCCAAGCCCGGCCCGCCGTCAACGCGGAGCCGCCCGCCATGACCAACGAGCCCTTTATGAAATCTCGCCTGCGCATCGGATTGCTCCTCCCAACTCGTCCTCAGCGTGAAAGCCGGACTGCGGGCCTACGGTGTCTCGCGCGCCAGATTCGAGCCGCCTCGGCGCCCCCTGCGAGGCCTATGCCCTAGCAGAGAGGGAAGGCCTGGAAAGGGACGGGCGCTCTCCTGCTCAAGCCCGCCTGCGAAACCACTGCACGAACCGTTGAACACCCTCCTCGAAAGGCACCTGAGGGTTATAGCCGAGGACCTTTCGCGATTTGGTAAGGTCGGCATAGGTAATATCCATATCTCCGGGCTGCGGCGGGCAGTGCCTGCGGAGGGCTTTCTTGCCCAGGGCTTTTTCCAAGGTTTCCACCATGTAGTCCAGCCGGATGGTGCGCGAATTGCCGAGATTGAAAATCTCAAAACCGCAGGGAACCTCGAGCGCCCGATCGAACGCCGCGACCACGTCGTCGACGTAAGTGTAATCGCGTTGGATACTTCCATCCCCGAAAATCGGCAGTTCTTTGCCCTCCTCGATCAAGCTCGCGAACTTGCGAATCGCCAGGTCGGGCCTTTGCCGGGGACCGAAGACGGTGAAAATGCGCAGGACGACGACGGAGGTTTGGTGCAGATGCCAGTATGCAAACGCCAGCGCTTCGCCCGCGGCCTTCGTGGCCGCGTAAACGGAGAGTGGCTTCGCAATGGAATCACCTTCAGAAAACGGCAGGCGGTTGTACCGGCCGTAGACGGAACTGGAGGAACCAAAGATGAACCGCCGCACGCCCGCCGCGTGGCACGCCTCGAAGAGATTGACGGTTCCCAGAACGTTGGTGGCGACGTAAAGCTCCGGCTCGAGCAGCGAGGGGCGAACCCCCGCGCGGGCCGCGAGGTGGGCGACCGCCTCGGGCCGAAATTCCGTAACCACCTGCCGCAGGCGCGAGGCATCGCGTAGGTCCGTCTCGGAGAATTCGAAGCACCCTGCCGATCGGATTTCCTCCAGGTTGGCGCGCTTCAACGCCGGATCGTAAAAGGGATCCAGGTTGTCGATGATGGCAATCTGGTGCCCTCGCCGCAGCCAGAATTCACACAAATGAGACCCGATAAATCCCGCTCCGCCAGTGACGAGAATCCTCATTGAAAACCCACCCTGAGCCTGGATGGTCTGGCCGCTGCCTAATCCTGCTCCCGAAGGGTTGACGCAGTTCCCCGGGGTTCTCAAGCTGTTATCACAAAATCATTTTCTATTTCCAGAAAAAAGCGTGGAAGCGTAGAGGATTTTCCCCGTAGACGGTAGGGAGACCATAACGCCAGCTTCGGCGTTCTCCTCTCTCCTCGCCAGTTTGGATGATTTGCGATGGACGGGGTTACGCCCCGAAGCGGGAGAGAGGGTTGGGCACCTGTCCGGAGAGGCCTCAAGTTTCCCGCAATTCTTGACGATGAAGCTAGGGGGCGGAGTTCGAACCACCCGTGGTAGGGGCGTCGTTACCCCTACGCCCGTGAGGGTCTGCATGCCAGGTCAACGTCCTTGGTCGCTCTGTTCGTTGCGGAGAGCTTGCCCCGCGCAGCCCCGCGAACAGCATCCGCTCCACCTCTACATCGCAGCGGTCCCGCCGGAGGCTCGTTGTCGAGACGTGTTGGACAAGGGCCGCGGGAACTGGAGCGGGGCCGCGCTGCCGGTGCTTTGGCTCGCGCTCATCGGACTCGCCAGCCCGTCCCTGGCCCGGGCTCAGGGGGCCGCGCGCCAACCAGACCTGACCGACCTGAGCCTGGAAAAGCTGATGGAAATCGAGGTGGACACGGTTTACGGCGCCTCGAAATACGTGCAAAAGGTGACGGAGGCGCCCGCCTCCGTCAGCATCGTCACCGCCGAGGAAATCAAAAAGTACGGATACCGCACGCTCGCGGATGTATTGCGGAGCGTCCGGGGCTTCTACGTGACCTCCGACCGAAACTACAGTTATCTGGGCGTGCGCGGCTTCGCCCGGCCGGGCGATTACAACAGCCGGATCCTCCTGCTCGTCGATGGCCACCGGATGAACGATAACATTTTCGAGCAGGCCTTGATCGGAACCGAGTTCCCCGTCGACGTCGACCTCATCGAGCGCATCGAGGTGATTCGAGGTCCGAATTCTTCACTATACTTTGCCAATGCCTTCCTGGGAGTTGTGAACGTCATCACCAGACCCGCGCCGACTTCAGGAGGGCCGGAGTTTTCCGGCGAGCTCGCCAGCTACGGCACCTGGAAGGGTCGGGTGACTTACGCCAACCGCTTCCCCAGCCGCCTGGAGACCTTTCTCTCCGCTACATATTACGACAGCCGTGGACACTCCCGGCTGTTCTTCAAGGAATTCGACACCCCGGCCACCAACAACGGCATTGCCGAGAACGCCGATTACGATTCCTCTCACCAGTTTTTCGGGAGAGCGTCCTATCGCGACTTCACCCTGCACGCGGCCTATGGTTCGCGAGAGAAGGGCATCCCCACGGCCTCCTTCGATACGGTGTTCAATGACCCGCGCACCCGTACCGTCGATGCGCAGAGTTACATCGACCTCCAATACGATCGCAAGCTGGCCCGGCAGTGGGGTTTGATGGGGCGCGTTTACTACGACGAATATAATTATGAAGGCATTTACGTATACGATAACTCCCAGACTGATGCCCCTTCCAGGGTCTTAAACAGCGATTACGCGCACGGAAAGTGGTGGGGTGGAGAAGTGGATGTGGCGGGGACGCTCTTCG
>JAIQGA010000420.1 GCA_020072925.1 Terriglobia bacterium
ATTGCGTGAGAAAATCCTCCAGGTTCTTGATCAGCGCCTGGGGATTGCCCAGGGAGGAGCGGACGGCTTCTGCGAGAGCTTGACCCTCTTCCTGTTCGGGAGAAGGTTTTGCCGGCGGTGTGGCCTGCGCTGGTGGAGCGGACTGAGGAGCGGCGGCGCCCACCCGGCGCGGGCACACCAGCATCGTCAAGGCCAGCAGAATGGCCAGCAGGACGATCCTGCGAATTTGCGCCGCGCGGCTCAGGTTTCTACGCGCTCCTGCACTTAATCTAGAGACTGGAGCGAAACCGGTCAAGGCAATTCGGAAGCGAAGACTGCTATAATCACTCTTCTGCGAGGGGCGACATGCACACATCGGAGATCCGCGCGGTCTTTTTCGACGCGGGCAACACATTGGTTTTTCCCCGCCTCGAGGATCTGGCCCGGGACCTCACGGCGCAGGGTTATCCCGCGACGGTGGAAGATTTCTACGCCGCCGAGCGGGCGGGCAAACAGCGGCTCGACGAATGGCTCTGGCCGCAGATCCGCAAAGGTCAGGTCCCCAGGACCGTTGATCCTTACTACTGGGCCGAATACCTGCGGGCTCTGATGGCGCGAGTCCAGGTGCCCGAGGCCGAACAGCCGCGCCTGATCGAACGCGTCGCCGGAGGCTTTCGCGACATCACGTGCTGGTCGCGCGTGCCGCCTGCCACCCCGCCCTTTCTCGCTGCGCTCCGTGCTCAGGGTTATACCCTGGGCGTGATTTCCAATTCCATCGGCACCATGGAGGAGCAAATCACACGCGTGGGCTTGCGGGAATATTTCCAGACGGTCCTGGACTCCGCCCGCGTGGGCGTCGAGAAACCTCATCCGGAAATCTTTGAGATGACCCTTCGGCTGACGGGCGTCGCGGCCTCCGAGGCCGTCTTCGTGGGCGATACCAACGCCACCGATATGGGTGGAGCGCAACTCGCCGGCCTGCACGGCGTGCTCATGGACCATTGTGACGCCTATCCGCATGTCGACGGCCTGAGAATCAAGACCCTGCCCGAATTGGAGAAGATCCTGTTGACGCTGTAGAGGCGGTTTTCTACCGCCATCCGGGACGAATCCCGCGCGCAGTAGCCTCAGTGTCCCCACTGGCGAGAATCGGAGATTGCCTATTCCCGATTGTAGTGTCGTCCCCATCGCCCGTAAGGGCACGCCATGGCGTGCCCCTACCGGGTGTCCTGAAGGGCCATTCGCGGCGATGAGGACATTGCCGTTGTACCCGCGCTTGCTTGGCGAGCGGGTCCTAAGGTACACTGTGCTTGGTAGACAGGGCTTAACAAGACATTCCTGGTGCGGGGTCTCCCGGGCGCGGGGGTTGTTGTATCCCTGTCCCAATTCACCACGGAAAGGAGAGAAACGGTGGAAATCGATCCAATCAAGCTTGAGAAATTCATGGGGCAGGCATTGGGGGAATTGGGCGCGGCGATGAACGCCGCGCTGGTGGTGCTCGGCGACAAGCTGGGGCTCTACAAGGCGATGGCGGGCGCCGCCGGCATGAGCCCCGCCGAGCTGGCGCAGAAGACAGGTACCAACGAGCGCTACGTCCGTGAGTGGCTGTGCGCGCAGGCGGCGGGCGGCTTTGTCACCTACGACGTGACGAGTGGTAACTTTACCCTACCCAACGAGCAAGCGTTCGCGCTGGCGGTGGAAGACAGCCCCGCGTTCCTGCCCGGCGCCTATCAGGTGCTCGCCTCAGTAACCAAGGATGAACCGCTCATCACGGAAGCATTCCGCACGGGTAAGGGCGTGGGCTGGCACGAACACTGCTCCGACCTTTTCCAGGGCACGGAGCGCTTCTTCCGCCCCGGCTACGCCGCGCATCTGGTGAACGAGTGGCTGCCGGCGCTCGACGGGGTTGTTCCCAAGCTCCAGGCCGGGGGTAAGGTGGCGGACGTGGGCTGCGGCCGCGGCGCCTCGACCGTGCTGATGGCGCAGGCATTCCCTCAATCCAAATTCGTCGGCTTCGACTATCACGCGCCCTCGGTCGAGTACGCGTGGAAGACCGCGCAGCAGTTGAGCCTCGACGACCGCGTGGGCTTCCAGGTGGCATGGGCGAAGGGCTTCCCCGGCAAAGGATACGATCTGGTGGCGTTCTTCGATTGCCTCCACGACATGGGTGACCCAGCGGGCGCCGCGGCCCACGTGCGCGAGACACTGGCGCCCGATGGCGTCTGGATGATCGTCGAACCCTTCGCCAATGACCGCGTGGAAGACAACCTGAATCCCATCGGGCGGATGTTTTATGGCGCGTCGACCATGATTTGCACTCCCGCTTCGCGCTCCCAGGAGGTCGGCTTGGGCTTGGGCGCTCAGGCGGGCGAGGCGCGGATGCGCGAGGTCGTCATGCAAGGCGGCTTCAAGCACTTCCGCCGCGCCACCCAAACGCCCTTCAACCTGGTGTTCGAGGCCAGGGCTTAAGACCCTTCAGCCCACTCCCGGCCACCCTCTCCCTGAATGGGGGGAGGGTGGCGTGTCGGAGTCGGGGAAGAGGAAGTATCAGCCGGCAAAGCGGGCGGCTTTATTATTGCAGGCCCCTCAAAGGGGCCTGATGCTAATTGCCGGGGGCCGAAACGACCAAAACATGCAATAAACCCCTCACCCGGCCTCCTTCGTCGGCCACCCTCTCCCCAAGGGAGAGGGCTGTGATCCGACCCTTGGTTCCCGCTCTCTCCCCCGAGGGGGATGGCTGTGATCCAACCTTTGATTTTAGCCCTCTCCCAGGGGGAGGGTGGCGAGCGTATCGACACGGGTGAGGGGTCTTGCTCGAAATGCCTGGTGCGAAATGCCAGGGTATCTACACTCCAGGAACTGTCAAAGTCCTGCTTCTTGCCCGGCAGAGGCAGGAGAACTCCCTCGGAGAATCAGAACTTCAATTCCCCGATCCCTGCACCTGTAGTTTCTCCTTGACCTCTGCAGAGTCTTGCCGAAAGTCCGTCCCACCGGGCATTCCCGTGATTCCCTCCCAAGCTAGAAAATCCCCTTGGGCTTGCACATGATTCGACAAAGCGGTATAAGTGCATTTTATTGAAGTAATTACAGTGGATTTGAGGTATCGGCGAGGGGACGTTCTATGAAAGGGGATGTCAAGAGAAATAATTCACCCTGGGCTGGCGGAAAGGGTTTTCTTCGACAGCCAGCCCCAACGACGTATAGGGGGAGAGTCCTCCGCTTCATCCTTAGAGGGCTTGGCATTTTGGGAACCG
>JAIQGA010000113.1:0-1525 GCA_020072925.1 Terriglobia bacterium
GTAGGCCCAGTACAGGTCGCTGCAGCCGAGTTCCTCGAATTGCCGTGTCGTAAACCGAGCGGCTGCCGCGGCCGCGGGATTTCCGTAATACGCTCCCCACTCGCCCACGAGCATCGGCATCCGTAACTTCTTGGCAAGTTGAGCGTGGCGATGGAAGATGAGCGCGACCCGCTCGTTACTGAGCAGATCGATGGAACCGGTATCGGTGACGAGGTCATATCCATGTGGGGCATAGGCCTGCTGAGGATCACGTTTTCCGGACTGGTCGGTGAGCGGCGCGAGCGCGCTCGGGGTGCCCAGGTTGGCGGACATCGCCGGTTCGAGAAAGAGGATGTGTTGTGAGTCCACTTCGCGAATCGCCTTGCGTACCCGAGCATACATGGGCATCAGCCGGCCGCGCTCGAATTCCTGCATGATGGGCGCCGCCGGCTCCAGCATTCCCGCAAACAGCGCCCGGTCCTTCAGCCATTCGGCAATTTGTCTCCTGCCTTGCGGTGTTGCTTGCAGGGCAAAGAGTGCCTCGGAGCTGGGAGCTTGCGGTCCCAGGCGCACCGCCAGCAGTTCCGACAGCCGTTGCAGGGCGGCCTGCAGCATTCGCGAAGCGTCTCTCCCCGGGAAAGGCTCATTCATCAGGTCGTAGCCAATCACGGTGGGTTCGGCGCGGAAGCGTTCAGCGACTCGCCGCCAGACGCGCGCATAATGGTCCTGAAGACCCACGCCGTCGGGGGCGGGGCTGTTGGCCCAGAAGTGATCGAGCGCGGTCTGAACCGCGGGGCTGGAATAGTAGGCGTCGCTCCACACGGCGCCCGTCGTGTGAGGCTTGCCGTCGTCGAGAGTGGCCCATGCCGGCGCGCCATCGGAGAACTTGACGCTGTAGAGGTCCTGATGCATGTCCAGCAGCACATAGAGTCCCTGCGCCTTGGCCCACTCCACCCGCTCGGCAATGCGTTCGAGATACACCTCGTCGATGCGGCCGGGCTCGGGCTCCAAGCCATCCCAAAAAATGGCGAGCCGAATGCAATTCATGCCCCAGCCTCGGATCGCGGCAAAATCATTCGGGGTGAGGTCCCCGACATATCCCTGATCGCGCGCTTTGTTGGCCACATTGATGCCGTGCAGTAGCAGCGGCCTTCCTCTCCCGTCCAGAAATCGCCTTCCGGACACCGTCACAAACCGGGAAACACTCGTGTTCGCTTTGGAATGCGGCCGCGCCTCAAGGACGGATTCCTGCCCGAAATGCAGGCTGAGAACCAGCGTCAAGATTAGAATCAGACGGGCCATTGGAGAAGGTCCTCACTGCGGTCGGAAAGGCGCGACCGGCTTAGGGGCCAGCCGGGGAATTCGCATGATCACGGCAAAAAACGGGGCGGGTCGCCCCGCCCCTCGATATTTCCGTTCGGGGCGCCGGAACTCAATAGCTCCGCCGCCCCACCCGACGCTTGGTTACCAAAGCAGCTTGAGACCGAACTGGACTACACGAGAACCCCGCGCCGAGGCTCGACCGAACGATGACGCGGGGACGTAT
>JAIQGA010000113.1:1530-17461 GCA_020072925.1 Terriglobia bacterium
GATCTGCGGGTCGCCTCCTGGGGTAGCGGGGGGCAGCAGAGTACTAGCCACGCCCTGGCTCCCTACGGCGAATTGCGCGTGGTTGAAAGCATTGAACATTTCCCCGCGGAGCTGCACTTTCAGCTTCTCCGTCACCGCTGTGTTCTTAATGAGACCGATGTCGAAGTTGTTGATCCCCGGACCATGGAACATATTCCGCGCGGTCATCCCATCATATGTCCCCCAGGCAGGATGAGTGAAGTTCTGGGGAGTCATGTAGATCCCATTGGACGCCCGGATATCGCTGTAAACGATCGGGCCGGTCTTCACCGCGTAGACAGCCGTTCCCGCGAAGGCGGTGTCCGCGCCAAAAGACACCGAGAAGGGCGGGCCGCCTTCGAACGTAGTGATGCCGGTCACTTCCCAGCCTGACGCCAGTTTCTTGAGCACCGAACTGCTCGGTACCAGGACGCTACTGCCGAAAGGCAAGTCATAGACCGCGCTGGCGACGAAGCGATGCGGGTGGTCGAAGGACGCGTAGCTCTTGAGAATATTCAGGTTCGCGGGACTGGCCATCTCGCCGAAGTTATTGTCCTGCGAAGTCTGGTCCAGGGCTTTGGACCAGGTGTACGCGGCGGTGAAGTACAGTTGCCTGAAGCGCCCCTCTGTTTTCACATTCATGGCCTCGTACCAGGAGTTCGAGGAATTGTCTTCCCAGATGAAACCCCGGGTAACATTGGGCAGAGGACGGCGCGCGTCCGCCATTGTAGTGTCCAAGGCGGGGTTTGCTTTTAGGGCAGCCAAGTCTGTGGCATTGGGGAGCGGAGCGGCGTTGGGAAGCCAGCTAAAGCGGTTGTGCGTTCCATGGTTGCCCAGGTACTCGAGCGAGAGCAGCACGTTGTTGGCGATCTGGTGCTGGATGCTGAACGTCCATTGCTGCACCCGCGGATCGACATTGTGGGGATTCATACCTGCCAGTCCCGCCCCGGAATTGGGCTGGGCAGGGAACATGGTGTCGAAGGTCTGCCAAGGGGTTCCGTTCCACTCGAGAGGGTTCGGGTTGAGGTTCGTTATCTGCACCAGATACTCGAACGGAGGATTCGTCTCGGTGAACGAAACCGCATTCGCCCAGTCATCCATATAGTAAATACCATAGCTGGCGCGGAGCGCCGTCTTGTTGTCTTTGAAGGGACGATAGGCCAAGCCGATGCGGGGCTGGAAATCTTTATACTGGGGATCGACGATCTGGCTCCGAATTAAAGGCTTGCCTGTACCCTCGATTAGACCTTGTCCCGTAATGTAGTAGTTGGGCGTACCGGCCCAAAGGAACCGGCCCCCCACGGCGTAGCTGGCGGGACTGAGGTCCAGCGTTCCGAGACGGTTAAGGTTGGTATTGGAGTCGTGCCAGCGCTGGTAGTAATCCCAACGCACGCCCAGGTTCACGGTAAGTTTCGAGCTGGCTTTCCAGTCATCCTGGAAGTAGAGGGCGGGGCGCGAGCGCTCGACCAAACTGCACCGGCCCACGGGTGTGGCCTTCTGGTAGGTTACTCCTACAAAGGGCGCGCCCATCAACAGGTCGGCTATACCGCTGCCCGTATACCCCCACATCGAGGGAAGCCCATCTGTGACCAGGAAGAAGAAGGCGCCTTGCGCGTTGCGCACATACCACCAGTCGCGGATCACCTCGGCTCCAAAGTGGATCTGGTGTTTACCCTTCATCCAGGTCATATCGTCGGTGAAGTCCCAATGGCTCTCACCGGTCCAAATCGTTTGGGAGGCTATCTGGCTGCCATACGTTCCCGCGAAGTTAGGCCAGCCGGGGTAGCCGCCCACGATGAGCATGGGATACAAGTTAGGAGTTGCAAAAGGCATGTTCTGGAATGGAAACGCGCCCTTCGCGTCATCCTCCTGTCTCCATACCGACATAAATCGAAAGAAGGAGGCGCGGGCGTCGTTGAGCAGCGTGGGAGTGAAGACATGGTTCCAGCCGAGGGTGTACAACTGCGTCCGATTCGGTGTGTGCGACGCTACCCCTGGAACCCCGACGTTGGGGGCATTCGAGGAGTCTGCAGGATTGACAAAGGCGCTGCCAAAGAGGTTGTCTCGATCGCCGATTCGATGGTCGATCCGACCCATGTAACGGTCGTAGTGGCTGTACCCCTTGCCGTCGGCGACGAAATTGAAGCCCAGGCCAGCATTGAGACAGGCGTCGCAATTGGGCGGCCTGAAAGCCATGTTGGCGAGCTTGACACCCATGGCGTTGAAATGTGCGGGATCGATCTGGTTCCCGGGGAATTGCGTTCCGGTGCCGAAGGGGCCCGGAACGGTCGCGGGATCAATCACCGGGCCGAAGTTGCTTCTTGTGGTGGGGTTGAATCCACTGAAGTCCCCGTTAAGCGACGCGACGGTAGGCATAATGGTGGTTACCTGCTGCGCGCTGCGGTTCCGCAGGAATTCGACGCCCCCGAAAAAGAAGGTACGATTCTTGATGATAGGGCCGCCGATCGTGCCGCCAAACTGGTTGTAACGCAACTGGGCCTTGGAGGAAGTAAAAGTGGGGGTGTGGATCTCGCGCTGGAAGAAGGGGTGGGCATCCAGCACGTTGTTGCGCAGAAATTCGAAAGCGGCACCGTGAAAGTCGTTGGTGCCCGACTTGGTCGCCACGGTCACCGCTGACATGTCGCTGAACCAAGCTGGGGCGGCTTCGGTGATCACCCGGAATTCTTCCGTGGAGTCCAGGATGGGTGTGACTCCCGCCGAAGGCAGGTTCTGAGTGTTAATGTTCACGCCGTCCAGGCGGAAAACGGTATACCCTGCCCGGCCCCCGGCGATAGCCGGCATAGTTCGAGGATCGCCGTTAAGGCTGCTACTCCTACCCGATTCTGTGCCTGCAGTCAACAGGACTAGGCCGTAGACACTGCGCCCGTTTAATGGCAACTCGACGACCTGTTGGGTGCCGACCAGGGTTCCGATTTCCGCCGACTCCGATTTCACCATGGGCGTGGAGGCGACCACTTCAACGCGAGTGGTCGCCGATTCCACCTGCAACGTCGCATCCTGGCGGAGGGTTGTCGCAATGTGGATCTCGAGCTTCTCCACCTTCAATTCCTGAAAGCCCTTCACGGTGACGGTGAGCACGTAGGTCCCGACAGGGAGGGTGGGGAGACTGTAGTCCCCACTTTCATTAGATACAGTATCGTAGGTGATCCCCGTCTCCACTCGGGTGGCCACAACTTTAGCGTTGGGAACCAAGGCGCCACTTGCGTCGCGGACCGTTCCTACCAGCGCCCCCTGACCTTGGGCGAAGACGCATTGCGCGCCGAGAAAGAGAGCAAACAGCAACAGTAACGCCCTTCGCTTATCGAGCATCGTATGATCCTCCTCCAGCAACTTGTTTCTCGAGAGTGCTAGCGTGCCTTCAATGATCGCAGGGACCTTCCTCGACACGCGGCTCATCCTGTACCGGACTTTAAGAAGCACCCGACGCCATTAGCAAGCGCAAGTCAATACCGCAGCCTAGACGCTAGCGAGAACGCGCCCGGCGGGTGAAGTCTCATTATGTTAAGAAACTGTTACGGAGAGGTAAGTGGTTTGGCCTCAGCAATGTTAATGGCTGGTTAACAATGAGTGGTTTCGGGTCTTGTTGTCCCTACGATGGCGAAATCGCCAGGGGAGGGGGGAGTCAATCCCCTCGAAGAACCTGAGGGTGAACGGAATTCGGCAAAAACCCAAAGTAAGGGTCGAACCAGATTCATGGGGAGCAGGTGCGCAACCGCTGGCCTCCCGCTCCAAGGTGCATCGTCGTTCAGGCTCGCGGGCGCTTTCATCCGATCTCGATCCCCCTGGCTCACCACCAGGTCACGCCCGCGCATTCCTTAGCTGAACCTGCTTGCACAAAATCCTCTCACCTTGCATCGTTAACGTTTACTGAAGGATGTTGAAAACACAACGCTTCTCCTATCGTAACGGTCGCGTAACGCAGTGAAACTTCATTCACCGCCCACATCAATTAGGATGGCTGTGCTTTTCTCAGCGGGGAAAGAGAATCGCAGGGACGGTGGAAGGTCTCCCAGCCGTACTCCACCACTCTCGCACTAGAATCTACAGTCTTGCGTAAGGGGGCTCGCGCCGATGAACGATGGGGGCATCGACCGTCCGACCGAAATCCACCCGGGCGCCCTCGCAGGAAAGTCTAAAGAGGTAAACGATATGCGAACCAAGTGGCTAACTCTCGCCCTAGTCGTGGTCGCTCTCACGGTGGCGACAAATGCCTGCGGTCAAGGTAAGTGTGATGTCACCATCGAGAACAACGTCGCCATGAAGACTCGGGACGGCGTGAACCTGCGAGCGGATATTTACCGCCCCAAGGCCGAGGGGAAGTTCCCTGTCATCCTCGAGCGGACCCCTTATGACAAGCGTGGTAGTGTGGGTTTCGGCCTGAAGGCAGCCGCCAACGGGTACGTGTACATTGTGCAGGACGTCCGGGGACGCAACGCCTCGGAAGGCGATTGGTACCCCTTCAAGTACGAATCGCAGGATGGCTATGACACGGTGGAATGGGCCGCCGCACTGCCTTATTCCAACGGCAAGGTTGGCATGTTTGGGGGATCGTACGTTGGCACCACCCAGATGCTCGCGGCCATTGCCGCGCCGCCACACCTCGTCGGCATTATGCCGGTCGTGACGGCCTCCGACTTCCATGAGCATTGGGCATATCAGGGAGGGGCATTCTCGCTCTTACTCGCGCAGGCGTGGTGCAGCGCCCTGGCGCTTGACACGCTTCAGCGGCAAACGGGGAAGAACTTCCCGATTGGACGCTGGGACATGAAACGTCCGGCCAGTGATTATCCCATATTGAACGTGGGCACTAACGCCGGTCTGGCCGACTATTATTTCGATTGGATCGCACACCCCGGCTATGATGATTACTGGAAACAGTGGTCGATCGAAGTGCGCTACGCCCAAGTTAAAGTTCCCGCGCTACATGTTGCTGGCTGGTACGACTTATTTCTTGACGGCTCAATCCGGAACTACATGGGGATCAAGAGCAAGGGGGGTAGTGAGGTTGCTCGGAAGGGCCAGCGAATGGTGATCATACCTGGCGGGCATGCGGGAGCCGGGCCGAAGATCGGCGATGTGGATTTTGGCAAGGATTCAGTCCTGGATACCTGGGCGCTGGGCTTCCGCTGGTATGATTACCTTCTCAAAGGGATTGACAATGGGATCGCCAGCCAAAAGCCCGTGCGCATATTCGTTATGGGCAAGAATGTCTGGCGTGATGAGGACGATTGGCCACTCGCTCGTGCCAAAGCCACTCGCTATTACTTGCACTCCAGTGGGAAAGCTAACTCGCTCAGCGGCGACGGCACGTTGACGACGACTCCCCCTGTAACCGAGCCTGTTGATCAATACGTTTACGATCCTGCGGACCCGGTGCCCACTCAAGGCGGAGCGGTTTTGGGAGATCCCGTACACGCCCCACCCGGTCCCCTCGACCAGCGAGCCGTGGAAAACCGATCGGATGTGCTCGTTTATACGACTCCTGCCTTCCAGAAGGACACCGAAGTAACGGGTCCTGTCAGCCTGGAGCTCTATGTTAGCTCTTCAGCCGTCGATACGGACTTCACGGGGAAGCTGGTCGATGTGTGGCCGAATGGGCTTGCTACAAATCTCACGGACAGCATTCTGCGCGCGCGCTATCGGGATTCCATGGAAAAAACCGAGTTCATGAACCCGGGCCAGGTTTACAAGCTCACGCTCAACCTCTGGTCAACTTCCAATGTGTTCTTGGCCGGACACCGGCTGCGGCTGGAAGTCGCGAGCAGCAACTTCCCGCGCTTCGACCGAAATCTCAACACCGGCGGCGATCCGGAGAGCGCTTCAACACAGGTCAAAGCCACCAATGTGATTTACCATGACCGCGACCGCGCCTCGGCTCTCGTTCTGCCGATGGTGCCGTGAGGCGATGGAATAATCACATGGCGAAGAACGATGGCAGGAGATGGCCGACATGCAATTGAACCGGTTGTCGCCCGTTGTAACCATCGCTGCCCTTGCACTGGCAACGTGCGCTTCCGCGCGAGAAGCGTACGAGGTTACTGTCGACCTCAATGTGACCATGAAAACCCGTGATGGGGTAACCCTCAGCGCGGACGTCTATCGACCCAAGGCCGATGGGAAATTTCCTGTGCTCCTTGAGAGGACGCCTTACGACAAGCACCGCATGACTTACGCGGGCGTTGGGTTCGGTGTGAAAGCCGCATCGCAAGGCTATGTTTACATCATCCAGGACTGTCGCGGCCGCTTCATGTCAGAAGGTGATTGGTACCCCTTCAAGTACGAATCACAGGATGGCTACGATACTGTTGAATGGGCGGCGGCCCTTCCTTATTCCAACGGCAAGGTCGGGCTGGTGGGAATGTCTTACGTTGGTGTCACGCAGATGTTGACAGCCGTCGCTACGCCTCCGCATCTCGCCGGAATCTGTCCAGTGATCACAGGTTCCAACTATCACGAAAACTGGACCTACCAGGGCGGAGCGTTTGCCCAGTCGTTTGACCAGGGCTGGACGACCTACTTCGCCGAGGACACTCTCAACCGCCGCGCGCGCCAGGACACCTCACGCGCACACGGGGAAGACATTCTTCCCCTGGGTGATTATCCTGTCCTGGTTCCGGGCGCTTCCTCGGGCCTGGCGGACTACTACCTCGATTGGCTCGCGCACCCACGCTATGACGACTATTGGAAACAGTGGTCGCTCGAAGAGCAATTCTCAAAAATCAAGGTCCCGGGTTTCCATGTGGCGGCCTGGTACGATCTCTTCCAGGATGGCTCCCTGAAGAATTACTTGGGTATGAAGGCACAAGGCGGGAGTGAAGTCGCTCGAAACAATCAACGATTGCTGGTCATCGTGGGCGGCCACGCTGGTCTTACGCCGAAAATCGGCGATATCGACTTCGGAAAGGACTCGGTTCCGGATCTCGTAGCCCTGACCCTTCGTTGGTATGACTACGTGCTCAAAGGCATTGATAATGGATTAAGTCGGGAAAAGCCCGTGAAGATCTTCGTTATGGGTAGGAATGCCTGGCGCGAGGAAGAGGGTTGGCCGCTGGCGCGCGCGAAATCCACCCGCTATTACCTGCACTCCGATGGCAAGGCAAATACCTTGAGTGGGGACGGGAGGTCGGACACAACGCCACCAACCAATGAAACTCCCGACCAGTACATTTATGATCCCGCGGACCCTGTGCTGACGCGTGGCGGGCCAGTCCCTTTCCATGAATCCGCCGGCCCGGTCGACCAGAGGCCCACGGAAAGCCGTCAAGATGTGTTGGTCTACACGACTCCCGCCTTCCAAAAGAACACAGAGGTGACCGGCCCCGTTACCTTGGAACTTTACATGAGTTCTTCAGCCGTGGATACGGATTTCACGGGCAAGTTGATCGATGTTTGGCCAAACGGCAACGCCGAGAATCTGCTCGATGGAATCCTGCGCGCGCGTTATCGGAATTCCATGGAAAAAGCTGAGTTCATGAATCCGGGTGAGGTCTACAAGCTCACCCTCAATCTCTGGTCGACTTCCAATGTCTTCCTGGCAGGGCACAAATTGCGGCTGGAAGTGTCCAGCAGCAACTTCCCGCGCTTTGACCGCAACCTGAACACAGGTGAGGACCCGGAAAGCGGAACGCATATGGTTAAGGCTACCAACCACATCTATCATGACCGCGACCACCCTTCAGCTCTGGTTTTGCCGCTGGTGCCGTGATAAGAAGGAACGGCGCAAGCCCGTCATACCATTGAAGCGCCGAGGTACACCATATGGGATCATCACGCAGGAAGTTCGTGCAGTCGGCCGTCGCGGGTGTAGGTCTGGCCTGGAGTGGGATGAAGATCACAGCCGGGCCAAACGCCCACGCCGCATCACCCGTACACAATGCGGGCGGCACTGGTCCGGTGCCCACAGATCAATTCCTGTATGGTTCGCAGTTCTACCGGCCACCTAATCCACCCCGCCCGATGCGCCGGGGCTTGATCCGAACGATTGCGGAAGAATACAAATTCAACATTATTCGAATCTGGCCGAATTGGGATTACGTGAATCCCGAACCCGACAAGTGGATTTTCGATGAAGTCGAAGAGGTCATGGGTTATTGCGACGAGTTCGGGCTGAAAGTGCTTTGCGGCCTGGTCATGGAACTTGCTCCCTGGTGGCTGGAACAAAAATATCCAGGCTCTCGCTACACCGACGCCAAGGGGCAGCCGGTGAGGCTCGCGGGTAGCCCCAATAACGTCACCGGCGGCTGGCCGGGATTATGTTTTGACTGGGAACCGGTGCGCGAAGCGGGCGCGCAGTATATCCAGGAATTGATCAAAGTTGTGGCCCCACACAAATCGCTTTTCGGTTACGACTGCTGGAACGAGCCGCACATCGAGCCCGCCTGGCCCCGCAACATCTGGGTGCAGCCCCAAGAATTGCTGTTCTGCTATTGCGATAGGACCGTTGAGGGCTTTCGGGTTTGGCTGAAGCAGAAGTACGAGACGCTCGATGGACTGAACAGCGCCTGGACCCGGCGCTATCCCAATTGGGAAGCTATAGATCCCCCGCGTTACATGGGGACCTATGCTGACTGGGTAGACTGGCGGAGATTCATCATGGAGCGGAGCACCCGGGAGATGAAGTTCCGGGTGGAGACCGCCCGCGCGGCCGACCCCCAGCACGTGATGGAAAGCCACGCCGCGCACCATCCGCCGGTGGATGGCTGCGTCACGCCCGGCACGAACGCCTGGCGGCTGGCGGAGGTGCTCGACGCTTGGGGCATGTCGCTGTTCCCGCGCTGGCAGGTCCCGGACATCTACCACTGCGCCGCCAAGTATGAAATCAGCCGCTCGAATGCTGCGGGGAAGCCGTTTTACCTTACGGAGCTTCAAGCCGGGCATGGCAACGAAGGGCTCTGGCGCAGCCCCAAGATGCGGCCGCGGGATATTCGCATCTATAACTGGCTGGCGGTGGCGATGGGGGCCAAAGGCGTCATCTACTGGAACTACCAGGCGGAGGCCACAGGACGCGAGGCCACGGGATATGGCCTGGTAGCCCGCAGTGGCGCGGCGACCGAACGCTCAAAGGAAGCAGCGAAGAACAACGCCCTCATCCAGGCGCACTGGGACATCATCCGGAATTTCAAACCTCGCGCGGAGGTGGCCCTCCTTACCGATCTAGACAACGCACTCCTGACTTACGCAGCGCAGGGCAACGAGGATCCTTCGACCTCCTCATTTCTGGGCTATTACAAGGCCCTCTGGAATTTGGATCTCTGGGTGGATTTCATTGAGCCGGCGGGACTTGAAAAAGGTGGTTACAAAGTTGTAATTGCACCTTGGCATATCGTCGGGAAGCGGAATACCTGTGAGCAGTTGCGTCGCTTTGTAGAAGGCGGCGGAACAATGATTATTGAAACGGGATTTGGCCTTTATGATGAGAACTTCTACTACAACCCCACCGTTCCCCCCTTCGGCCTTGACCAGATCTTCGGATACCGCGAAGGTGAGACTTTCTGGTTGAAGAACGAAAAGGCGCCGGCGGATGTGCCTGCTTCCGACCGTGTCTACTATCAGCCGAACATCGTCTTCACCTCGCCTCTGCCGGTGCACGTCACGGGGAAGACCTACCTCACGCCAATTGAAGTCACTTCCGCGCAGGCCATCGGCAAATACGAAGGCATGACGGTCGCGGCCGCGAAAAAAGTTGGGAAAGGACAGGTCTATTACTTCGGAACGAATCTCGGCGCCAGCATCGCCACGGGGAGCAACAGCGGGATTGAACTGCTGCGCGCCATTGTGACTCCCGTTGTGAAGCCACCCGTTGCGGGCGGTAAAGTCCGGCCGAGGTTGATCGAAGGTGAAAAAGGCAGCCTGCTGGCGGTTTTCAACGACAGTGCGAAAGACCAGACGGCGAGTCTCCAACTACCGGGGCGCTACACCAAGGCCACCGATCTTCATAGCCGGGCCGAGCGGACTGTCGCAAACCACTCTGTCCAGGTCACCGTACCGTATCAGGACGTCGTGGTTTTGTACCTTGCGTAGAGACATCCGAGGACCCGGCCGAACTGGCCTTCGATTCATGAAAGCCCCAAGGGATAAGAGGTATCCGTCACGATGTATCCACGCCGCGAAACCGGCATCAAGCCCGCGGCCAAATCTTCCGAAGCGACTGCGGCGCCAAGGCGGGACGGACACCTAGGCAAGCCCCTCAGCCGCCGAAGTGTTCTGAAATCGCTAACGGCCAGGGCCGGCCTGGCGGCGATGTCACCTGCCTTCGCGGGCCAGGCGCCGAACTCGGCAGCAAAGCCTTCGGCCTCGACGCTGAACCACCGCAATCCCCGCTGGTACGGCTTCAACCTGCTGGAGTATTTCTCCACTGACCCGGACTGGATGAAGTACTTCCCTTATAAGAACGATGGGAACTTTGTAGAAGACGATTTCCGCTGGATACGCGATTGGGGATTCAACTTCGTCCGGTTACCCATGGACTATCGCTTCTGGACCGATCCGATTGATCCCATGAAGATTGATGAGCGAAAGATCGAGCCCATCGACCGGGCCATCCGTCTGGGCGAGAAGTATGGAGTTCACGTTAATATCAGTCTGCATCGGGCGCCCGGCTTCTGCATTCTCGATGGCCTGGACCCGGCCGTAACCGGCATTCCCGTGACCCCGGAAAAAACCAGCTTCTACAAGGACCCTCACACGCTTGATGCCTTCGTTCATCAGTGGACGTTCTTTGCGCAGCGCTACAAAGGCACCTCGAATGACCGCCTCAGCTTCAACCTGGTGAACGAGCCCGACCTGCGCCCCACACCAGAGGAAAAAACGCAATTGGCGGAGAGGCTGAAGAAAGATCCTGCGGCCCTTACCGAGCAAGATATCAACGCGCTTGGCGAAAAGGAATATGCCCGTGTGGCTCGTGCTGCCATCGAGGGAATCCGCGCTATCGACGCGCAGCGAGTCATTGTCAGCGACGGCTGTGCGGTTGCCAAAACTCCGGTCGCCGACCTTTTCAGTTGCGGAGTCGTGCAAAGCCCTCACGACTATATTCCTTCGGATGTGACCTTCTACCGGGCCGAATGGGCCCGCGGGGATGTGACGCGCACTGAGCCACCGACCTGGCCGCTCAAGGACAGCCGCGGCAGGGTGACGGCCGACCGGAAATCGATCGAAGACTACTTCCGGCCTTGGCGAGCAATGGAGCAGCTTCGCATTCCGATCCATTTTGGCGAGATGGGCTGCTACAAGCATACGCCTCCGCAGGTCGCGCTCGCCTGGTTTGAAGACACACTCGACGTGATTGGCGAACTGAGCAGTGGGTGGGCACTCTGGAACTTCCGTGGACCCTTCGGCGTTCTCGATACGGAACGGGCCGGAACGAAGTACCAGGATTGGCATGGCCATCAGCTCGATCGACCGCTCCTCGATCTGCTTCGGAAGAAGATGAGAACTTGAAGAGTCCGCGTCCGATGCCTTTTTGGTCGACTTTTTGTGTAGTGGAGGAGCAGGCCGCCGAAGGCAGATGTTTCGACCGTAAAGTTATCTCAGATCGAAAATTCCGACAGGAAAGTCATTCTCATCATGCAATTCAAACCTGCTCAGTCTATTACCCGAATGGCCCTGTTGGCTCTGTTCGCCATTCTCGGCCTGTTCGGATTTTCCGCGCGGGCCGGTTTGGCTCAGGCCCCGCCCGAGTTCACCCGCACCGAGGACGTGATCTATGGGCGCAAGTTCGGCATGGCGTTGACGCTTGACGTGTTTCGACCTGCTGCCCCAAACGGCTTTGGCCTCGTGTTTCCTGTCGACGGCGCGTGGGTTTCAAACCACGACCCGGCGGGGCCCGGCATGCCGGCTGTTTATCCCGACGCGTACAAAGCCTTCCTCGGCCGCGGCTACACCGTCTTTGCCGTGGTCCTCAGCTCGCAGCCCATGTTTACCATTCCCGACATCATTCCGGACCTCCACCGTGCCGTGCGGTTCATTCGCCACAACGCGGCGAAGTACGGCGTCAATCCAGACCGTCTGGGCATCATGGGCATCAGTTCGGGGGCGCACCTGGCGCTGATGATCGCTACGCAGGGGGCTAAAGGTGAGGCCAATGCCAAAGACCCGGTGGATCGTGAAAGCAGTGCAGTCCAGGCCGTTGCTTGCTTCTTCCCTCCCACGGATTTCCTGAATTGGGGAGCGCCGGGAGTGGATGGAGTGGGTCAGGGCTCGATGGCGCCGCTCCAAGCCGCCTTCGGCCCGCGATCCTACACGGAGGAAGGACGGCAGAGCTTGGGGAAAGAGATTTCCCCGATTTATTTTCTCACTTCGCACTTGCCGCCGACCCTGATCATCCACGGGGACGCGGACCAGATAGTGCCGGTTCAACAATCCGAGACATTTGTGAAGCGAGCGCAAGAAGTCGGCGCGCCGTCCGTGCGACTGATTGTGCGGAAAGGAAAAGGACATGGGTGGGAAGGCTTCTGGGAATCCCAGGAGAACGTCGGACTCTTTATGGACTGGTTTGACCAGCACCTGCGCGGAATTGGGAGCGAGAAGCGCTGAAGACACTCGTAATCATGCAGAAGGAGAATAAGTCAATGGAATCCATACGACGAACTGTCGTTATGCTCATCGTGGCCGCGGCTGCCTTCTATGCGCTGCCAGCCGCCTCCGGGCAGTCGGAAAGTTCTCCGGAAGCTTACGGGAAAACGAATGGCCCCGGCTACGCCAATGTGCGGGAGGCTCCGTACTCGGCTGCCTGCGACGGGAAGACGGATGACACCCAGGCATTTCAGAAGGCGCTCGACAATGTAGGTACCGCGGGCGGTGGAATTGTTTTCGTGCCCACGGGCAACTACATGATCAAGACCCACCTCTCGATCCTCACGGGCACATCACTCGTAGGCGTGGGCCGAGCGCCCATGACTTACGAGCCGAAATCCCCGGGATCGACTCTGCTCGCCGTGGAAGGGGCGGGAAGCACTGAGGGAACGCCTTTCATCACGCTCCAGGGTCCGAACTCGACGATCGAGGGCGTCACGGTCTTTTACCCTGAACAGGTCCTCTCGGAAAAGCCGGTGCCTTATCCCTGGACGGTGCGAGGCGGGGGCGGCTACAACGTGTCGATCATCAACGTCTTGCTGGTGAATCCCTACCAGGCGGTGGATTTTGCCACCAACCAGTCCGCGCGCCACTACGTGCGCGGCCTTTACGCTCAACCGCTCTTCAAAGGGATCTGGGTGGACCAGTGTTACGACATCGGGCGGTTAAAAGACGTCCATTTCTGGCCGTTCTGGACGCAGGACAAACGCATCGTCGATTTCACCACGACGAAAGGGAAGACTTTTATCTTCCAGCGCACGGATTGGGAAGTCGTGGAAGACATTTTCTGCTGGGGCTACGAAGTCGGCATCGAGTTCTCGGCCTCGAAATACGGCGCCATGAATGGGCAGATGACCGACATCAACCTGGACAACGTCAATGTCGGACTGGATGTGAGGGTGACTCAGCCTTACGCGGTGCATGTGTCCAATCTGAATATTGCTAACGCGGGGGCCGGCACTGATCACGTGGCCATATGGGGTCGAAAGAGCGATAAGGGCGCCGAACTCAGTGTGCGCGGAGCCAGTTTCTGGGGGTTCATCAAACAAGTGCTGCGCTGGGAAAACGCCGGCACCATCTCCCTCTCCGATTCCCGCCTGATTCCCTGGAACATCGAGCGCCCGATGATGGAAATCCTGGCGGGCCACGCGCTCATCCATGACAACTCCTTTCAGCCTTATCACCAGGGATACATCGAGGACTACTGGTATCACGATCCCGTGCCTGCCCACGATGGCGTGATTTCGGTTCGCATCGGACCCGGCGTGGACAACGTAATGATCCACGGCAATCAGCTCCGGGGTCACAAAATTGTAAATGAGGCGGGGGAAAAGGCCCTGCTCACAGACAATCAGCCGTGAGGCCGGATCTGGGGTGTTGCGCAGCGCTGGGGGATTCGGTGAATTGCAGGGGCAAGGAGAGTTCAACCTTCCCCCTGGTTCTTGATAGGCATTGCCGAGGTCGGAGGCTTCCTCATGAAACGGCGCGACTTTTTGCGGAGTACCACAGTGGGGTTGGCAGGAGCGGGTGGAGTGGCGGCAGCAGGTTCCCATTCATGGAGTGCGCAAGAAATGAAAGCGGAGGCCAGCACGGCTCCGCAGTCACGGGAGTTGCCAGCCAAGCCCAAGGACTATCGGCAAGAACCCTTCCGGCGCCTGGTGATTTTGGGAGAGAGCACGGTCGAAGGCGGACCGTGGCTTCCAAACCCGGGCCACGATCGCTATGCAGATGTGCTTGTGCGCCTGATCAATGCCTGCCAGGAGAAACCGCTTGAGTACTTCAACAAGGGAATCGGAGCCAACGCCATCTCTCCGCGGAGTCCGGGCTACGAGCAGTCCGTGAAGCCCAGCGCGATCGAACGCTACAAGAAGGATGTGATCGACAACAACCCAGACCTTTTCATCCTGGCTTATGGGTTGAATGACATGCGGGCCGATATGCCGATTAAGGATTTCCGCGAAGACATGGCGACCATCATCCGCGATGTCCAGCACGCCTGCAATCCCCTGACGGTGCTCACTACCGTGTACTACATGACGGGTTACAGGAGTTGGCCGCCTTACAACAAGGGGAGCGTTGACCTTACCCTCAAATACAACGAATGCATTCGCAGCTTGGCGATGGAGTTCGATTGCATCGTGGCGGATGTGTGGCAGGCCGAAGGTTACGCCGACTGGTTGATCCACAACGATGGCGTTCACGCCAACCTCGTGGGCAACCTCGTCATTGCGAACCGGATTTTCGAAGCCATTGCCCAGCACGCCAGCGGATTGACGAATTGGGCTTTCAGCCAGGTGGCGAACAATGAATGGACTCGAATGACGATGAAGGCCAGGGCACAGGCCGGTGACCCGTTCAAAAAAACGTGGTGAACACCGACCGCGACGGAGCTTTAGGCCAACCATCGGGAGGCCGCTGGCGATGAGAGGATATCAGCAGGGCGTTGGCAAGGAGAGCCATCTACCGAAGATCAAGCTTGGGCTGCCCGACCAAATGAGGATTACTCAATTCAGCGACAACGGCCTATGAGTTCGCCGACAACCGCCTACTTGATGTTGATCGTGCCCCGGCAATTGAGGGCGCCGCACCTGCAACGCATCGTATCATCGGTGTCATCGTAGTTGTAGTCGATTGTCAACTCCTCTCCTTTCCGAATCGGACGCAAGCTCATGTACAGGATATGTTCTTTCAGAATGCGCGTCACCAAGTTGGGGGCACACGAGTGATTGATCAGTTCGGCCCCCGAGCCCCCGACGCCGCCGTCGATGATCCAACGATCATTGAGAACGAATAGGTACAGAGTGTTTCGGCGGCGCTTGCCCTCCCTCGCGCTGATCTTCTCCCCGGTGTACTCGATCACCTTGCGGTTCGGCGGGATGTCCTGGTCAGCGTAGACGCCCCAGCCGTGGATCTTCGACCGGCCGGTGCGCAACCGAAAACAGCAGAACTTCGGGTCGATCTTTGGCACGCGAGCCATGGGAAAGTGTAGCTGCTACTCACCAGAGAATTGGCCTCAAATCGCTTCGAGTCTGGATTTGGCGACGTACCGTCCCGACCATGAGGCTTAAGAATTCGGGCGCCAAGGGCGTTCGGTGATCAGTTCCGGATGCTCGCGCCGTAGCGTCTCCGCGATATGACAATCCCAGCAGACGGGCGCGTGAGTTTCGAAAAACTCAGGGAGCCTTTCCGCCGCCACCGCGTCCCAGTGCACGGTTCTTCGCTGCGGGTCCAGCAGGGCGGGCTTGTGACCCATCCACTCGACTTCGTGGATCAGTCTTCCGCAAACCGCGCAGTGCTTCCCCTCGTACCACTGGGTGACGAT
>JAIQGA010000114.1 GCA_020072925.1 Terriglobia bacterium
AGGACAGTGTGGGTGGAGGGGAAATGATAAGAAAGGGCGAGGCGCGGCTCGATCTGGCGCGCCCGCGTGAGGCCGTTATAGCGGTCACCGCGGACACCTGCGTGCACCGTCCAGTTGCCAAGCTTGATGGCGTCCTGAATGTACGCCGATAGTTCCTTGATATCGGCATGGCCGTTGAAGTCCAGCAGGCGGCCGCCTCGCGTCAGGTCGTAGGCGAGCAGTCCGGGCGCAAAGCCTGGGTTGGCTTGCATACCAAGGCCGGCACACGCGTTCGGATTATCGGGGGTGGGATTGGGCTCAGGGCTCCCGTCGGGATTCAGGCACACCGCGTTAAACGCCGGATCAGTGACCCCGAGATTGAAGGCTTCCGTCAGAAACCAGTGGTTAACCTGGATGCCGCCCTTGATCTCGTGCCGGCCGTGAGAATAAGCGAGATCGGCGCGGGCGCCGATATTGTTCAAGCGGCGGGTCTGACGAGCAGTCGCGGGCGTGTCCCAAAACGGATCCCGACTGGGAAAGAATTGGAACTCATCGAGCCGGTAGTAGGGATTGAAGGTCAACAGGAGGCTCTGGCCGAACAGATGAGTGTACCCAGGAGCTATGTTCGCCGAGCGGATCTGCGAGCGCTGGTCCTGCCCGGTGGCCGCCTGGTCATAAGTATTCGGCTGCTGGAACCAGGAACGCTGCGCGGAAAGATTCAGGTGGACTGTGTCTGCTTCCGTGGGCCGCAGGTCAAGGTGGTCGAAGATCGTTTCCGCATTTCCTTTGTCATGCAGGTTGGTGAATTCCGGCGGGTCCAGGTAACGGCTCGATCCGTTGGAATCCACAGCCAGGAAATTACCCCACTTGTCTCCGCCCCACCCGATATCAAACAGTTCCGCCCAAGAGCCAAATGACCCGTATTGGGCGGAGAGATCGCCCGTCGGCTTCTTCTGGCCCAACCCCGAGCGCGAGGTCGTATTGATAATCAGGCTGGTGCGGTCCCCGTACTCGGCGGGCGGCGCGCCCGTCACGAGTTCAAACGACTGGACGGTGTTGAGCGCAAGCTGGTTGGAGAAGATCTTGGCCTGCTGGTCCGGGATCGGCTGGTTGTCGAGGACGATCTCCGTGTCGGCGTGCTCGCCCAGGGGGTGATAAAAACCGTTGGCATCGGCAGCCACGCCCGGCGCGGCGTTCGTGACGAGTTCACTGAAACCTGTAGACTGGTTCTGAACGGGCAGGGACTGAATGATTTGTTGGCCAACGTCAGTGTGCGCCGTCGGAGTCGTTTCGAGCAGGTCTGAGGCCTCAGCCTGCACGGTGACCGCGGTGGTTGCCGTTCCCAGCTTCAGCCCGATTTTCAGCTCGATGGGGACAGATGTACGGATATCAACATCCTTTTCATAAGGGTTGAAACCCGGGGCAGTAACGATAAAGTGGTAGCGATTATAGGGAACGCCTTCCAGCACAAAATTCCCCTGGTCATCAGTCTCGACCGTGTGACTGTAACCGGTGATGGGGTTCCGAATCTCCACCGTCGCTCCCTTTATGGCGGCTCCGGACGGATCCAGCACGGAACCTCGAATCGTGCCGGAGGACAGGCCCTGACCATATGCCAACGATGCGGCGAAAAGAATGCTGAGCAGTAATCCCCAGGAAAGCCTTCCGGGAAGATGCACGGAAAAAGATGAAGCCATTTACTGCCTCCTAAGCGATGAATGTGTGATTGTTCAGATGGGATGAAGCTTAGGAGAGGGGTGGTGCGCGACCGAGAACGGTTGTTCGACGAAGGAAATGATAGTGGATTGAGCGAAACTCCCGCGGCAGAGGCGCCGCGAGGCTCACTTCGGAGGTTCGCGAGGTCGGAGCCGGTCGAATGGCGTTGTGCCGGACGATCTGGCACGCCGAGCAGCGAGCGCCGTTTCCCGCCGTTGGATGCGGCGTGTGATTTCCCGCGCGGACCGTTGCGGGAGCGGAGAGGAACAACTCCTCTCCATGATGATGCAGGACCGGCACCACCAACAGGTGAATCTGCAGCGCCATCAGGGCAAGAGTTGTGACAGGCTGCCAGTGTCGTGACAGGCGATGTTTAAGCGCCGCTCGCATGTTTCAAGTTTACACCTGTAGCACGTCCCCGTCGCGGGCGACCATTTCATAGAGCACGGGGTTCACGAAGAAACCCAAGAAGAGCCGCGAGAGCAGCCCGGCGACAATCACGATGGCAAAAGGCCGTTGCGAGTCCGAGCCGATCCCGTGTGAAAGCGCCGCGGGCAAGAGGCCCAGGCACGCCACGAGCGCGGTCATCATGATGGGCCGCAGACGCAGCAGCGACGCCTCGTAAGTCGCCTGGCGGATGCTCTTGCCCTCCAGCCGCAATTTATTGATGTAGGAGACGAGCACCACGGCGGTCTCGACCGACACGCCCATCAGCGCCAGCAGGCCCAGAACGGAGGACACGCTGAAGGGCGTGTGGGTCAGCTTGAGGGCGATGAGCGCGCCCACCGGTTCGGTCATCACCACGCCCAGCGCGATGCTGGCAGGGAATTTGAAATTGCCGTAGAGCGCGAAAAGAATGAGGAAGATCAGCAGGACGGTAATGGGTCCGATGACGTTGAGCTGGGCGCGCGCGGCAACATATTCGCTGTATTCGCCGCCCCACTCCAGGCGATAGCCCGGCGGGAGCTTGACGGCCCGGTTCACGGCAGCCTGGCCGTCGTCCACGGCGCGCGCCAGGTCGCGGCCCTCGATACTGTACTGCACGCCGATGTAGCGCGAGTTGCTCTCGCGATAGATGAACGAGGCGCCGTTGCCCTCCCGAATATCCGCGAGCTGCTTGAGAGGAATCTGCTGGCCGTCCGGCGTCCCCACCAGCAGGTCGCCGATCTGCGTGGCGCTCGAGCGGAACTGCGGCTGCATGCGCACCACGAGGTCGAAGAGCTTCTCGCCCTGAATCACCTGCGTGGTGGCCTGGCCACCCACCGCCGCCCCGATCACCGCTTCCACGTCCGCCACATTGATGCCGTAGCGGGCGATCTTGTCGCGATCCACGTCGACGAGCAGGCTCGGCTGGCCCAGCTCGCGCACCACCGTCAGCTCGGTAAAGCCCGGAACGTGCCGCAACGTGTCCTTGATGCGCAGCGCCAGATCCTGCAACGTCTGGAGGTCCGGGCCGAAGACTTTCACCGCCAGCGCGCTCTTCAGGCCGGTGAGGGCCTCATCCACGGCGTCTTCGGCGGGCTGTGTGTAATTGAAAATGATGCCCGGAAAGGCCGTGAGCCTTTTGTTGATTGATTTCGTCAATTCTTCCTTGGTGTGAATCGGCCCGTCTTTCCACGCGCGGTCCCTGTAAGGCTTCAGCCCAACATAAAATTCGCAATTGAAAAAGCCGGTCGGATCGGTGCCATCGTCGGGCCGGCCCAGTTCGGAGCCCACCACGGTGACCTGCGGGTAAGACCTGAGGATGTCGCGGATCTGCGGCGCAATTTTGCTCGCCTCTTCGAAAGAAATCGTGTACGGCATGGTGGCACGCACCCAGAGCGCGCCCTCATCGAGGTGCGGCATGAATTCCCCGCCGATATACGGCACCAGAATCGTCGCGCCGCCGAAGATGAGGGTAGCCACCAGCATCGTCAACTTGGGATGGTTCAGGCACCAGGCGAGTTCTCCGCCGTAAATCTGCTTGATGCGCTCGAAGAGCCGGTTTTCGCGCTCGCGCACGCCTTTCTTGAACCAGTACGACGCGAGCACCGGCACCAGAGTCAGCGTCAGGATCAGCGCCCCAAGCAGCGCGAAGGACATGGTATCGGCCATGGGATGGAACAGCTTGCCGGAGGGGCCGGAGAGCGCGTAGATGGGCAGGTAGCCGGCGATAATCACCGCGACGGAATAAAAGATGGGCCGGTCCACGTCGTGCGCCGCCGCCACAATCACCTCGTGAAGCTTGTAATCCTGGCCGTGGCGCAGGCCCAGCTCGCGGTAGATATTTTCGATCATCACCACGGTGCCGTCGATGATGATGCCGAAGTCGATGGCGCCGATGGAGAGCAGGTTGGCGGAGATATCGTGTTGGTGCAGGATGATGAACGAAAACAGCAGCCCCAGCGGAATGGTCAGCGCCGTGATGACGGCCGCGCGCACGCTCACCAGGAAGAAGATCAGCACGATCAGCACCAGAACCATGCCGCGCAGCAGGTTGTCTTCGACGGTCTCGATGGTCAGCTTCACCAGGTCGCTGCGATCGTAGTAAGGGACTACTCTGACGTCCTTGGGCAAAACGTGCTCGTTCAGGTCGGCGGTTTTCGCCTCGACGCGCTTCAAGACGTTCTGGGTTTGTTCCCCGCGCCGCATGAAGATGACGCCTTCGATGGCGTCGTCGCTGCCCTGGAATCCGAACTCGCCGAGGCGCGGAGCGTGGCCAATGGCCACCTCGCCGACGTCGCGGACGCGCACGGGCGCGCCATTGTGGCTGGCCAGGATGGTGTCGCCGATGTCCTTCGTATCGCGCATCAAACCTAACCCGCGCACGTAATAGAATTGCCCGCCCTGAGAATAAAACCCGCCACCCGTATTGGCGTTGTTGGCGGAAAGCGACTGCATCACCTGGGGCACCGTGAGGTGGTAGCCGTAGAGGCGCGCGGGATCGAGCAGCACCTGGTACTGCATCACCGTCCCGCCGAATCCCGAATCATCCGCCACGCCCGGAACGGACTTGTACGCGCGCTCCAGCACCCAGTCTTCAATGGTCTTCAATTCCTGCGGGGAGCGGTCCGGGCTCTGGATGACGTAGCGGTAGACCAGCCCGCTGGGGCTGAAGAGGGGCGCCAAGGAGGGCGTGATGCCGGCGGGCAACTGCACGTCGCTGAGGCGCTCGAAGACCACCTGGCGCGCGAAGTAGTCGTCGGTATCCTCCTGGAAGGTCAGGATGACATCAGAAAGTCCATAAAGCGAAATGGAGCGCATCACGTCGAGGTTGGGCGTGCCGTTCATTTCTACTTCAATGGGAAGGGAAACCAGCCGCTCGACTTCCTCCGCGGCGTGGCCGGGCCATTGCGTGATGATTTCGACCATGGGCGGCGAAAGGTCGGGGTAAGCGTCCACCGGCATGCGGTGAAATGAGATGGCTCCCACCACTACCACCATGGCCGTGAGCATCAGGACCAGAAACCGCTGCTGAAGCGCCGCTTGAACGATTCGATGGATCATGGTTGGGTGCTGGGTGCTAGGGGCTGGGGACTAGCGGGCTGCTGAGAGAGCCTCCCATCCTGTCATCCTGAGCCCTTCGCTTGTCATCCTGAGCGCAGCGAAGGATCTCCGCATTTGCTTGGTTCGACAACTGCCGGGATTCTTCGCTGCGCTCAGAATGACAGGGCTGGAGGTTCTTCCTGCTACCTCCAATGGGCGCAGGACTGGAAACTCGTCCTGCGCCGCTTACTTTCGTCCTTCTTGCCTTACCTCTGATAAGAATTCGCGAATTGCAGGAACAGACTGCCGTCCGCCACCACGCGTTCTCCGGCGCGCACGCCGCTCAGGATTTGCGTCCGCCCCTTCTGACTTTCGCCCAGGCTGACGAGGCGCTGGGCAAACTGGTTCGGCCCCTGCTCGACGTAAACGAATGGCTGATTCTCGCCGTTCCGCAGCACCGAAGAGTCCGGCACGGCGAGCGCGTTTTCCACCGCGCGCACCTGAAGCGTCCGCGTGGTGGGATCGACCGCCGGCGCGACATACGAAATGCGTCCGTGGAAGGTCTCCGGATACGCGTCGGTCTGGATTTCCACGGAATCGCCGTTGTGCACGTACCCGAGGTCCCGCTCGTAGACGTTGGCGAGCACCCACACCGTGCTCATATTCGAAATTGTAAAGACCTGCGTCGCGCCCGCCTGTACCACCTGGCCCGGCGCCGCCAGCCGCTCGACGATTTCGCCGCCGATGGGGGCGAGCACGGGGATTTCCGGCGAAACCGGATCGTTCCGCAGGCGGTCAGGCTGCACGCCCAAGACTTTCAGCGCCTGTTCCGCCGCCTGCAAATCGGCCTGCGTCTGGTTGACTGTCGATTCCGCCTGTTGCAGGTCCGCCTGCGCGATGGCGTGATGCGCATACAAGTCACGGGCGCGCTCCGCGTTCTTTTGCGCCAGCGCGAAGGCGTCGCGGGCTTTCAGGAAATTCGAGCGCAACTGGGCGTAGTCGGGGCTGCTGACGTACAAGAGTGGCTGCCCGGTGCGGACCACCTGCCCCGGCGCCGCCAGAATCCTCGACACCGGCCCTCCTACCTGCGAGATTACCGGCGTGGTCTCGAACTGGTTGTAGGTCACCGATCCCGTCAGACGGAGGACGCGCGGCAGACGCGTGGCCTCTACAGTCGCGATTTCGAGGTGCGATACCTGATCGGGCGGGACGGCGAAAAGTTGCGCCTCGGAAGAACTGTTCGGTGTGCTGTAGGAAGTGGCGGGCGGATTCGCGCTGGTGGTTCGGTCGGCGCAGGCGGCCAGCGCCAGCAGAGACAGCAGCACGGCGGCCAGCGCCGCGAGCGTTTGCCAACGGCCGCCGGACACCGGCGAAACGCCCGTGCTACAAGCCGTGTGAGCGGGCGGGACGCCCGCGCTCCATCCGCACGTCTGCGAACTACCCGACGATCTGGCGCGATTTGGTTTCATACTCATGGCAGATTCCTCGTTCCCACGGCCTCGCGCACCTGCTCGAGCGCGAGCATGTAGTTGGCGAGAGCCTGGCGATAGGCGAGTTGCGTGGCGCGATAGCTACGTTCCGCGTCCAGGAAATCCAGCAAGCTGGCCGCGCCTCGCTTGTAGGCGTATTCACTGATGTCGCGCGAGTCCTGCGCCTGCTTCAGGTAGCCCGACTGGTAAAGCTGCACGACCTGGTCGCCGGTCTTGAGCGCCTCGTAGGCATTGGCGACGTCGGTCATCACGGTTTGCTCGACAGACGTTCGGCTTTCCTCCGACTGCGCGAGGCCGTAGTGAGTGCGCGCAATCTCGCCCTGATTGCGGTCGAAGATGGGGATTTCGATATTGAAGATGAAGCTCATGGTGTTCAGCCCGGTGACGTGCGTATAGTCGAGCGTGGTGGTGACGTCGCGCTTGCCGTTCGCCCGCGCGAGCCCGTACTGGCTCTGGGCGGCAGTAACGCCCTGCTGGGCCGCCAGGAAGTCGGGACGCGTCTTCAATGCCAGGGATTGGAGGTCTTCCTTGTTGAGGTGCAGGGGCGCGTACGCCAGTTCTCCGGCCACATCGTAATTGGCGGGCACCGCCTCGTAGCCGAGCAGTTGCCGCAGGCTGGCCAGCGCCTGCACCACCGCCAGCTTCGCCGAAGAGACGTCGGTCTGGAACTGCAGGAGCTGAAGCTTGATCTTGAGGAAGTCACCCTCGCTGATGGCCCCCGCCTGGTAGCGCGCCGCGCTCAGGTCCACGGTCTTCTGGAAGCTGTCAAGGTCCTGCTCGGCGAGCTGGAGATTCGCCCTGGCCAGAAGCACTCCCACGAATTGCTGCGCCACGTTGAAGACCAGGCTCCGCTCCGTATCGTGGACTTGGGATTGCGTAACGGCAGTCAGGTCCCGCGCGGCGCGGATGCGCGCCTGGCGCTTGTGCCCGCGCTCAAAGGTGTAGCTGATCCCCGCATCGAATTCCGAAACGTTGTTGATCGTTGTGCCGTTGAACGGGCCGAAGACGGGGACGAACAGGTCGTCGTAGGTAAACACCGGATTGGGGTGGATGGCCGCGGTGGTTTCCTGCGCCTGGCTTTGCTGGATGGTGGTGCGCGCCGCCTTCAGGGCCGGGTTGTGCGCCATGGCGAGTTGAATGGCCTGCTCGAGATCAACCCGCGGGGGCGGCGCGGCTTGCTGCGCGAAGGCCGCGCTGACCGCTGCGGTCCAGACGATGAGGCCGGCGAAGGCCCTGAAACTCCTGCGCGGCCATGGCGAAGTCGGAAATAAATGCATTTCGAGCATTTTCATTTACCGTTCAAGAGAATTTTTGCTGGGGATTGAAGTTGTCAGCGGTTGCAGCTCTTCGGGTGAAGAGTTGCCGCGACAACACAGGAAGATTCAGGCAGGAGGGGGCGCGCGCCCGTTGGCGGCCGTCGTCACCAATAAATGGTAATGACTGATGGCGAAGGCGCGCGGCATAGGTGTGGCCGCCGCCAGCTCGGGAATCGGGGTGATCAGGGCGGGGCGGACGGCGTTGTGGCGAACGATTTGGCAGGCCGTGCAGAGAAGGCCGTCGTTCAGAGCGGGCGTCGAGGCCTGACGGTCGGCTTGCAGGGTCGCCGCAGACTGCGACAGCCCCATCGAGCCGTGATGGTGCAGCGCCGCCACCAACAGGAGGTGGACCTGCAACGTCATCATGGCCCAGGTGATAACGGGCCGCCAGAATCGCGACATCTGGTGTCTGCTCACAGCCTGGTTCTTAACGGTGGCTCGCGGGCCGGCTAAACACTACATTGACCCAAGGAGACTTGCCTTGCCGGACAAAGTGTACCCCGGAACGCCCTCCGACGCAATATCCGACTTTCCCACGACCTATAAGTGGATGCCCCGTCAATCGCTTAGGTTGCACCTCGGAATTGGTAGCCACGGTCAAACCGCTCTTTAGTTTGACCGTGGGATTTGAATATGAAAAAGCCCGCGGTCACGAAAACCCTGACCGCGGCTACCGTTGCGGCTGGAATGCCGGCAGTCCAAACTGCCAGAACAGAAAACTCCATCCGTCCGCGAGCAGTTCCTGGACTTGCGTCTTCGTAGAGCCAAAGCCGTGCCCGGCCTGGTAATCGACCCGGAGCAGAATGGGCTTGCCGCTCGAAGTCGCCACCTGCAACCGCGCCGTCATCTTTGCCGGCTCCCAGGGTGTTACGCGGGGATCGTTGAAGCCCGTTGTCAACAGCACCGCCGGGTATGGCGTTCCCGCTCGAACGTGCTGGGTGGAATCCATGGCATATAAGTCCTCGAAGCCCGGTTGCGTCTTCACACTGCCGAATTCCGGCACGTTCGGGGGCCCATTGGGAGACGCCTCGAAGCGCAGCGGATTGGAGACTCCCACGGCGTCAATGACCGCGGCGAACAGGTCGGGGCGCTCCGTCAGCGAGCGGCCCGCGGTGATGCCGCCGGCGCTGGTCCCCTGGATAGCCAGCCGCGACGGAGAAGTGTATTTCTTCTCGATCAGGTACTCCGCGCAGGCAATCATGTCCCGCCAGGTGTTGGGCTTGGTCAACTTCATTCCGGCCCGATGCCAGTCTTCACCGTATTCCCCGCCGCCCCGGACATGAGCCACGGCGAACACGGCGCCGCGCTCCAGCCAGGCCAGCAGCTTGGGATCGAAGAAGGGATCAATCGTAATGCCATAGGCGCCGTACCCTTCGAGCAGCGCCGGGTTCGAACCATCCAGCTTCAGCCCTCGCTTGTGCACGATCGAGAGTGGAACCAGCGTTCCGTCATAGCTGGGCACCTTGACCTCGGCCGACTCCACATCCTGGGGATCATCAAAGGGCCCAGCGGGCTGTAGCCGCGTGTCGGTGACAGCATTAGAACTGGGATCGAAGGAGTAGATCTTTCGGGCTTTCGTCCAGGAGGTCATCTCCAAGAGGACGCCGGGCATGCGCTGGTCGTAGCGCGCGATATAGACGGAACCCTCGAAGGGCAGTTTCACCTGCTCTGGTGGGCCTCCGCCATAGGGCAGGCGGATCAAGCGCCCGATGCCGCCATCGAGCTCCTGCACGTAGAGGGCGTCCGCGGCCGCTGCCATGTTCTGCATCACGCCTTCCGCTTGCGGCAGCAGAAGCTGGGCGTGGGCGACGTCCGGGCGCGACAGGCCGGTGTGAGTAACCTTGAATCGCGGGGCATCCTTGTGGGTCAGCAGCCAGAGATCGTCGCCGCGGAACTCAAACCCAATCACCTCGTCCTCAACGTCGCAGACTTTTTTCCAGGGTGCCTCCGCGTTCTGGACCGCATCGAGGGGCGCCACGTAGAACGTGACCTCGTTTTGCACGCCGTGCGCCACCAGGCCGGCCACATATGTGGAATCCGGGACGGTCAGAATTATGGAGATATCCGCACTGGCAATTTTCACCGCCGGTGAGACGTCATAGCCAAACACGGGCGGGTCTTTCTCGGGATCGGTACCGACGACGTGAAGGTAAGCGCGGCTTTTTTGCTCGCGCTCGGTGGGCGGTGAATTGGGGCCGAGCTTCTGCATACGGTTATAGAAGAAAGAACGGCCGTCGGGCCGCCAAGCCGGCGAGGCAAACCATCCCCGATCAATCGTCTCGCCCGTCTCGTGTCCGGTGGTCATATCAACGATGTGCATGATCGCGTCTTCCGAGCCTCCGGGCGATGTCCCCACCACCACGTAGCGGCTGTCAAAAGACGGGGCGTAATAGTTGATGGACCACGGGGGCCCGCCCTCTTTGGCGTATTTCTGCGGATCAAACACCAGCTTTTCCTCTCTCGACAGTCCGACGCGCGTATAAAGCTTGGCGACGTCCTCGCTGGCGAGCCGCTTCTGGTAGAAATAGCGGCCGTCCGGCATGCGCCGAACGTCAAAGACGCGCGCCGAGGCGGACTCGTCCAGCGTCTTGATGCGCGCGAGCAATTCCTTGCGTCCCGGGATGCGGTCCAGCACCGAACGCGTGTAATCGTTCTGGCCCTTGAACCAGGCTTCCACTTGGGGGTCTTTCAGGTTTTCCATGTAGCGGTAGGGATCGAGGATCTTGATCCCGAAATAGTCGTCGGTCACAGGCTGCACTGGCGCCACGGGAGGCGACGATGGATCTGCGGACTGCGATTGGAGAACGGCGGAGTCGGCAATAATCAGACCCGCCACCAAAACGAGGGTAGAGAGGAGAAGGCGCTTTGAGCGCATGTGTGGGACCTCCAACTGTTGGAAAGAGCGGCGATTCTCCCACTGCGGCGGCGTCAGGTCAAGAAAACGTCTTCGCGCGCGCGAAACCGCGTTAGAAGCGCGACGATGTCGAGCAGAACGTTCGCATCGAGCGCCGTAATCATCGCCCTCGCAGGTCCTCGATAAACTGGTCGACGGAAGAATAGCCGAGCTCCTCAAAACTCTTCTTGCACCGGCCCTTCCACTTGGCAAGCTTCAGCTTCCCTGACTTCTTCCGCAGGGCGATAGAATCCTTGCCCGCCTCAGATTCTACATCCCCTGCCGGACTCGGCCCAGACCGCTCCCGCAGCTTCCCGGGGATCCTCACCTGACCCTGTCCTACAGTCTTCATACTACTGAGTATGTCTCGGCAGTCATCCTCGTGCAATCTCCGGTCTTCCGCTCAATTTCGGAGCATTCGACGAGGAATCTATTTTGTCCCCTGGGATGGTCCTTGCGCCGGCTCGGAGGTGGGTCCCGGACTCTTCGCATGTCCAAATAAGCCAGCCACGGCTTGAACTCCCTTGATAGCGTCTGGAATAGTCGTGGCCCACTCGGGAGAACTCGCGCCCAACAAGGCAATAAAGACATTTTGCATTGCCAACTTCTTGCGCCAAGCTGCGGTCATCATCGCAAGGCCGATTACGAGCTCCAGAATCCGAAGGTAACCATCTCCAGGGAGCGCGCTCGAAACGATTAGCGAAACCCCGGTTGTGTAGTGGAAAACTAGGTCAGCGTGGCCGGCCACCATGATATCCATGCCGCGGAACTTGCCGAACAAAAGTGGGAGGGCAATGGCTCCTCCAAAGAATGTATTCGCCACTTGCCTTTCCTTGGATAGACTCTGGTCGTGTGGAAACAACGACGTATAACGCTCGGGGAGGACCAGCGAGGGCAGCGCGAAGATCTTGCCCAGGAGAAAGCAGAGGATCAGCATCCCGCATATCTTCGTCCCATATCCCACGGACGTGGCGTGAAGAAGTGAGAGTGCAGTGTGATTACCCTTCTCCAACAGAAGTGCGAAGAAAAGTATCCCGGGCAGGAGGGAACCGTAAATCTCTCCCAAAAGGTAGAACGGTCCCAGGAGGATTGTGCTTGCCAATTCCGCCGGTTTCTCGCCGAGAGCGTCGCCAATCATGGCGCAAGTATCGCGCGCTTTCCTCGATAATGCAATATCGCCGGAGGCCTTGACAAACCGGTATCCGCGGGTGGGGCAGACATGCCGGGGTTCGGCATGTCTGCGATCTAACCGCCGTCCAAGCCTACGGGCTTTTGCTCGAATCATCAAAGGACAAGACCACCTGTACGGTTTTACCCTGCTTGATCTTGATTGGTTCCAGCTTATCCGGCAGTTTTCCGTACACCCCCATAGGCGCCCCGGAGACGGCGTCGGCGTGGCCGTCGTAAGTTCCGTTCCGATCGAAGAAGGCTGCCGCGTACACCGGGGAAGCGTTAAGTTCGCGGAAGGTGACGGTCTTGTCTTTGCCTGCTGCGCCCTGGCGGGCCAGGATGTGCGAGACACCCTCGGCGGGCGCGGGAGGCGTCGCCAGGGAAGTGGCGTCGACGAGCGAAGTCGCCTTGTAGGGATTGGCATCGAATAACATCACATAGATCTTGTGCTTTTCATCCACAACCCCCGCCCCGGTGTAATTCAACTTTACCTTCAGCGTCCGGCGCGCGTCCGCGGCCTTGGCGCTGCCTTGCGGCCAGGCGAAAGCCAGCAGGGCCAGTGCCATCATGAGAATCTGAAGTAGTGCGTTATTCCTTTTCATATGCCCCCCTTCCTATGTGGCAACGCTATATACCTTACGCGTGGAGTTGGCAATAGACATAAGGTCGGGGGACAGGAGAAGTAGGTAGCAGGTAGTAGGTGGTAGGTAGGAAAAGACAGGAGACCGTAGACGGCGAGCGTCTCCCGATCCCTCTGAATTCCCCTAACGCGATCGATTCGGCGCAGACACTGAGCGCACTGCGGGTCGGCGTGTTGATGCGGGTGCAGCGGTCTTCCTTCAGGGCAGTGATGCCGCTCTTGCTTCCAACGCGGCCATGACTTCGTCGGTAATGGTTTTGATGAGGGTTTCCGCGTCCTGATTCTTGTTGCCGCATCCGCCGGGGCGATTGTGGGGGCAGGCGGTCGGGCACACCGTGATGCCGCCGGGTGATTCCGGCTGGTCACAGAGTTGGCACTCCGCGAGGCCAAACTTCGCGTCCGGTAGTCCCAGTCGCTTCTTGATCTCAAGCAGCACCGCTTGCTTTTCAGGTGGAATGCGCGTTATTCCGTTGCCAAGTTGCGCCGCCAGCATCAGCGTGCGACAGTACGTGTCAACGACTTCGACATACCACTCGGCGTGCGTGACCGTGTCCGCCCAGCAGATGATGCCGTGATTGGAAAGCAGAATCGTGTTGTGGTCCTTCACGTAAGGAACAATCGTCTTGGCGAACTCTCGCGTGCCCGGGGTCTCGTAGGGTGAGATGGCCACAGAGCCCACGAAGACGTCCTGCTCGGGAATAACGCAGTTGGGGGGAACGCGCCCCGAGATCGCGTAAGCGGTGGCATGAGGGGGATGAGCGTGCACGGCCGCGCGCGCCTCGGGAACGGTCTTGTATACTTGCAGGTGGAGATAGACTTCGCTCGTTCGCTTGCCTTTCCCCGCCAGTTGATTCCCCTCCAAATCGACCAGGCAAAAATCCTCGAGGGTAAGGTCAGCCTTGCTGAGCAACGTGGGCGTGCAAATTACGCGCTCAGGCGTGATGCGGTAGGTGATGTTGCCGCCGTTTCCGTCTACGTACTGCCGATCCCAGAGCTTTTTCCCCACACGAATCATTTCCTGCTTGATGACCGTCGCCTCAGGCGAATTCAGGATGGCCTCATCCGAGCGTGCGGACTTTTGCGGGGCAGGGCTCGAGGCAGGCTGTGGCGGCCGCGTAGCTTGGGGACTTGAGCCGTTGCGCGGTGATTGCACGCTTGCGCCACTCGCGTGGTTGCCGACAATCGTCAGCCCCGCGCGACGAATGATGTCCCTCGCGGTGGGCGTCAAGACCGCCCCGTCCGCCAGCACGATCTCACGCGCGCCCGCGGACACGGCGGCTTCCAGATTCTTGCCGGTCAGCACCCTGTAACTCTGCAAGTCAACCCTTTGCATGACGACGTCCTTCCTTTGCGAAACTGGGGCTGGTATGAGGAGTAGTAAATTCTGAATTATGAATTATGAAAAACCCACGGAGAATCGTCCCGGCACACGCCGGCGTATCGGCTGCATTCATAATTCCTCATTCATCATTCATCATTTCGTTTTCCCCAGTCCCTGGCACCTAGTCACGTCTTAATCCGGCCGCAACACCTCCTCCTCATCCCGTTTTCGGCGTCCTACCCTTGACGAGATCGGCGTCGGCACCGGGCGGGTGGTAGTCCACGGCATCGACCAGGAGGCTGCAATAAGCGTCCACCGGAGCGCGGCCGGGCCAGTAAGGGTTAGCGGCTTCACGGCCCTCGACAAAGGCAATCATCTGTCCCTCGGCCGGAGCCAAGTGATCAGCGACGATAAGCTGTTTCCCTCCGCCCGTTCCGTCCTGAGCCGCGAGCGCCCGCGCCGTCACCGGCTCGACAATCAGGAAGCGAGTGCCGATCAGGCTCGGATCCGAGACGCTCAACACGACTTTGCCGCGAACAATTCCTAGACGCATACGCTCACAAATCGGAATTCGAAAATCGAAATTCGAAACTCGCCCCGATTTTCGAGTTTCGATTTTCGAATTTCGGTCAGGTGCCTACGCCCATAGGTCATCCGAGTCGAGGGTCGCCGTCGATGATTCCCACCACAATCATCCGCGAAGGCGTGGTGTTATCCGCGAACTTCTGCCTCGCCAGGTCGCCATCGGTGGTGACGAGCACGTAAGAGCCAACTCCCGCGCCGAGGTCGTCGATCAACACCAGCGGTTCGCCCACTTCCGTGCCGTCTGCCTCCAGCCGCTGGCCGATCAACAACCGTCGGCCATGCAGGCTTTTGTGCTTGACCGTGGAGGTCATCGATCCGTCGATGCGAGCGACAAACATCAGCACAACCTAGATGATGCGCAGCGCTCCACTGATAGTGATGGATCGCTGCCGCGTAAACGTCAGCGGCGTGGTGACGCCCTCGCCCGTGGGCGTGGCGACGCTGTAACTCAAATAGCCCGGGCCACCGGAGCCCAGGCTCGCGAAGCAGGGCGCGTTCTGAACGAAGATGGTCGTGTTCAAGGCGCGGGCCATCTTCGTCACGTTCTCGGCGTTGCGGGAATGAATGATGGCGGTGTGACGAAATCCGTGTTCCGCCTTGAGAGCAGCGCGGATCCCCTCGTCGACCGAGGCCACGCGGACCACCGGCAGGAAGGGCATAAGCTGCTCCGTGACGACGAACGGATGTTCCTCGTTCGTCTCACCGAACAGCAAAGGGGTTTCGGAGGCGATGTGCATGCCAATGGCGCTTGCCAGCACCGCCGGATCTTTCCCCACAAACTCGTGCTTCACGCGAGCCCGGCCGTGACCGCCGCCCGCCCCGGCGTCAAAGTCAAACACCGTTTGCGCGAGCTTCTCCACCTGTGCGTGGTTGAGTTCGACGGCTCCCGCCCGCTTCATCGCCGCCCGAAATTCCTCGGCGACTTTGGCCACGACAAACACTTCTTTCTCACTAATGCAAAGCAGGTTGTTATCGAACGAAGCCCCGGCAATGATCGCCTCCGCAGCCTTCTGGAGGTCGGCCGTCTCGTCGACGAGGACGGGAGGATTACCCGGACCTGCCGCCACCACGCGCTTGCCGGCCTGCATCGCAGCTCTTACAACCTCCCCGCCGCCCGTTACGCAAATCAGCGCCACGTCGCGGTGGCGGAACAGCTCATTCACCGACTCAATCGTGGGGGACTCGACGGCGCACAAGGTGTTTCGCAAGCCGGTGTGCTTCTCGATCTCGCGATTGAACATCCGCACGGCGTAAGCCACGCTTCGGGCAGTCGCTGGATGGGAAGTGAAGACCGGCACGTTCCCGCCCGCGATAGCACTGATGGCGTTACTGCCCATCGTCGGAACGCCATGCGTGCTGGGCAGGACCATGGCAATGACGCCGAAAGGCGCGTACTCAATCAGGCAGACTCCTGTCGTGTCGGTGCGCGCCTCGGTCTTCAGGGCTTCGACGCCCAACACTTTCTCGACCAGCCGCACCTTCTCGATCTTGTGGTCGAGCCGGCCCAGGCGCGATTCTTCGAACTCCATCTTGCCAAGCTCTTCCGCGCGCTCGACGCACAGCCGGCGGACGATTTCAATGATCTTGGCGCGATCCGCGAGGCTTCGCTCCGCCAGCAACTTCTGCGCGGCGTGGGCGGCGTTTACCGCCTCGTCCACGGTGGGAAACACTCCGTGGTCGCTGCTGGTCGAAGGCCGCGCGGCCGCCTGCGCCGCGAGGCGTGGCTGCAGCCGCGCAAGGACTTCCTCCACAATCGAGGCGATCATGGGATTCGTTGCGGTGCTCATAGGACCAAACCTCACTGGGACTCGGGACTCGAGATTCGGGATTAGCGGCTCGAGGCGGGCAAGATTCCAATCCCTGGAGTTCGACCATCCACCTCAGGTCGGACGGAAAATCTAAGGCGAAGCCCGAATCCCGAGTCCCGAATCCCGAGTTTACGGTTTCTCCATCCGCCGGCCCGCCACTTCCACGGTGTCCACAATGCCGATGATGACCGTGTCCACGGGAGTATCTTTCGTCATCTCGGTCAGGCGCGCAGAACTTCCCTGGGTGAACATCACGAATTCGCCCTCTCCGGCGCCTACGCTGTCGACCGCCACCACCGAGCTCCCGGATTGGGCCAGCTTTCCGTCACGCGTTACGTACGGCTGGATCATGAGCAGCTTCATACCCTGGAAGCGCGGGTTTTTCTGTGTCGAAACGACGTTACCAATCACTTTCGCCAGGAACATGGCCACACCCTCAATTACTGAATCACTGATTCAGTGGGTCAGTGAATCAATGAAGAAAAATGGCTCACTGACTCAGTGATTCACTGATTCAGTGCTTTACTCGGGCAGAATCGTGCTCAGGTCGTCGTGCGGGCGCGGGATGACCTGGACGCTCACCACCTGGCCAACGTTCTTGGCCGCGAGGGCGCCGGCGTCAACCGCAGCCTTTACCGCAGCGACGTCGCCGGTGACGAAGACCGTCGCCAGCCCTCCGCCTACCTTTTTCCATCCCTTGAACCGCACGTTCGCGGCTTTCAACATGGCGTCAGTGCCCTGCACTAGCGCCACCAGTCCGCGGGTCTCGATCATTCCGATTGCTTCCTGTGCCATGCGAAGCTCCTTTGCTGGGGGCTGGGGGATAAGAAATTATGAATTGCGAATGTTGAATTATGAAAGCTGGACCATTCGGCGGTCAAAGTGGAGGCCAAGACCCATCCCCCTTTCCATAATTCATAATTTACAATTCATAATTCCACATCTTACTGCCCCCCAGTCCTAGTGCCTAGTGTTCCCCTACTTCAGATAACCCTCTGAAACCCCCTCGTGCGGGCGGGGAATGACGTGCGCCGCCACGAGTTCGCCCAGGGCTTTGGCCGCTGCGGTGCCGGCGTCAATCGCCGCGCGCACGCTGCCCACGTCGCCCCGCACGACCGTTGTCACGTAGCCGCCGCCGATCTGGATCATCTTCACCAGTTGAACGTTGGCGGCCTTGCACATGGCGTCACTGGCGTCCACCAGCCCGACGAGCCCTTTGGTTTCGAGCAGACCTAATGCTTGATTCATGACCTTCTCCTTGGCGAACGCTCAGGCCGCCTTCTTGGATTTTCCCGGCTCCGCCGGCGGCGCCGTGAATGCGCTCAGGTCCTCGTGCGGGTGCGGGATCACCTGCACGCTGATGACTTCCCCCAGGCGCGCCGCAGCTTCCGCGCCGGCGTCGGTAGCCGCCTTGACGGCCGCGACATCGCCTTCCACGAAAGCTGTGACCATCCCTGATCCCACCGTCTCCCAGCGCGCGAACGTCACGTTCGCCACCTTCAGCATGGCATCGGTGGCCTCGATCAGGGCCACCAACCCTCTTGTCTCAATCATTCCTAAGGCTTGGTTCATGGTCTCATCTCCTCCGTTGCACGACCCTATCGGTTCTGGGTGCTGTGGACTAGGGTTTGACGAAATTATGAATTATGAATGATGAATTATGAATGCAGGCGATAAGCCCATACAGGTCAGGCTCGATCTCGCTCGTTGTTTCATAATTCATAATTTGGAATTCATAATTTACTATTCCTCATACGAACCCGTAAGCCTCCCCGCCCAGTCCCTCATGAGTGCGCTACGGCTTAACCAGCTCGACCTGCTTGGCCAGATGCAGCGCACAAGCATTGGCCTCATCCGTGTCCATGTGAACTTCCAGCCGGGACGCGGGGTCGACGCGCACGCGCACCTGGTCAAACGTGACTGCCGCGCCGTCGCCCACTCTCAGCTTCATGAGGTCTCGGTGGCGAACCCCATAAAACTCCGCGTCCGCCGGGCCCATGTGGACGTGCATTGCCGCCCGGATGACACCTTTATTGAGCTCAACGACGCCCTGCGGGCCCATCACAAACGTACCCGGCGTCCCTTCAAGATCCCCGGAAAGACGGAGGGGCACATTCTCGATGCCCAGCATGATGGCGTCCGTAAATGAGAGCTCGACCTGCGACGTGGAGCGAACGGGACCCAAAATGCGGAGATTCGAGATCACCCGACCTCGCGGGCCCACAAGCACGACGGTTTCCTCGGCGGCAAACGTCCCCGGTTGAAAAAGGGGACGCAGAGGCTTCAGTTGGTGGCCGGGCCCAAACATAGCCTCGAGATCCTGCGGGCTCACGTGCATATGGCGCGCGGAGGCATTTACCACAAGGCGGGAAGGGTGACCGACCCGGTCTTTCCCCGGACAGGTTCCCAACCGCTTGAGGACAATCTCCCGAACAATGCTTTCGACCGCCAAGCGGTCGACTTGTGGCGTCATTTCGCGCACCAACCTGCTAAGTACTGGGTGATTCCGCAATGTATCTTCCACTGAAAATGCAGGACTTGTCATTTATATGCAGATTCTTTCTCTCTTGGTCTGGATTGTGCTCTCCCGGCTCGTATGAGAGCTGCCGAACGCCAAATCAAGATCCAGGAATTCATTCGCACCCAGGAGTTCATCGATGCCGCAGCCTTGGCGTCCCAACTCAAGGTTTCTGAATCCAGTATTCGCCGCGATCTGATTGAACTGGCGCGGCAGGGCTTGGTGCGCAAGGTGCGGGGTGGCGCCCTCTCAATGCTGGCGCGCGACGAGTCGCGAGGTATCGTGGCATGGGCACCGAATCGGGCCAAAGAGGAAAAGCAGCGGATTGGCAAGGCGACCGCTCCGCTACTGGAAGACGGTCAGACACTGATGATGGACGGTGGCTCGACGGTAGCAGAGGTGGCGCGCCAACTCCTGGGCCATTCTTTGCAGGTCATCACAAATTCCATCCTCATCGCGCAGATTTTCTATGACTCGAAGAGCGTGGAGCTGACGCTTACCGGCGGATACCTCTACCCCCGCCTAGGCGTCCTGTTGGGGCCGACTTGTGAGGAGATGTTGACCCGCGTCGCGGCGGACGTCCTGGTGATGGGCATCGGCGGCATCACCGAGGCCGGCTTGAGCAATACCAATACGCTCTTGGTTGGGTCGGAACGAAAGATGATCGAAGTCTCGCGGCGCGTGATCGTGGTGGCCGACCACTCGAAGTTCGGACGCCAAGCTATGGCGCATCTCACCCCCCTCGAGACGGTCGACGTAATCGTGACTGACCAGGCACCACCCCCGCGATTCGAGAAATTGCTTGAAAAGTGCGGGGTGGAATTGGTGCTGGCCTGAAGCCGTCGCGGCGTCAAATATATTCGCGAAAGAGTTCGCGGCGCGGGGCGGGGACAACCACCGAACTCACCAGCATGCCCTCGGCGCCCGCCACGGGCGCGGCGGCGGCGACCGCGGCCTCGACGCTCGAGATGTCGCCGGTCAGGAGCACAAATCCTTTTCCTCCGATAGCCATGGCCAGGTGAATGCGAAAGAGCTTGATGTTGGCGGCCTTGGCGGCGGCGTCCGCGACTTCAACGATCGTGGACGCGGAAAACGTCTCGATGATCCCCAGCGCCTCGAAATGTTCAGGGGGCAACTCCACGGCCATCGAGATCGCGGGGAACACGGAAGGGTGTAACCGTGAGATGACTCGCCGCTCGATCAGGGCTCCTTCCGCCGCCGTCGCGCCGGCTTCCACGCTCGATTCCACGGAGGCCACATCGCCGCTCACCGCGACCAGGTATTTGCCGGAGCAGATGGTGCGCGCCAGCAGCAATTCCACGGAGGCGGCCTTGAGCATGGCGTCCTGCGCCTTATACCCGACGCCAATGCTGGTGACTTCCAGAAGCCCGATGGTATCCATTTCAGCCACGTGGCTTTCCTTCCCTCGGGCCGAGGTCATGCTTCAATGACCACGGCTCCGTCGATTTCGCGTACCCTTCCTGAAATGCTGGCGTGAATATTGGCACCCAGTTTCCCGGCCGGAGGCGACGCGATCAAGTCGCCCGCCCGCACGGATTCCCCAGTGCGAACCGTCGCCACGCAGGGTGCGCCCACGTGCTGTTTTAGAGGAATTGCCACACGCCGGGGCGCGAGCGGGCGGTCTTCCAGAGGCCCCACATTGCGGAATCCTGTGAGACCGAGTTTCGCCATCAGCCGGTGCGTGGGAATGCGGCGCTGGTTCACGAGCGGGTGCGGCCGGAGATCTTCAGCCCTGCCCTGCCATCCCAGGCCGCGCTCGCGCGCAAGTGTCTTGTCGCGAGCACAGACCTCCTTGGGATCCAGATCTTCCGGGCAGGAGAACAGGCTGCACAAATTACATTCACAGCAATAGAGCGTGCCCATCATGAGCCGGTCCTTGTCCGGGGCAAAGCCCAGAGCGCGCATCGCGTTGTGCGGCTCGATGGGGTGGCCAAGCAGGTAGCGCGGGCAGAGTTCGGTGCAGAACGAGCATTGGTCGCACGCCGATTTGCCAATGCGGTCCATAGCGGGCCAGGAGCGAAGATAGCGTCGAATCAAGGCGTGCTCACGCGGGAGCACGATCAGTCCGCCGGTCGTCTTGGTGACCGGCTCTTCCAGGCCGCGCGCCAGGTGCGCCATCATCGCGCCACCGACCAACACTTCGAAGGGGCTCGCCGTGGCGCCGCCCGCGGCGGCAATGACTTCCCCGATGGCCATTCCCACAGGCACGTACAGGGTCACCGGCTCAGCGACAGCGCCCGCCACAGTCAGATACTTGTGCGTTACCGGGCGGTTTCGCGCAATGTTGATCAGCGTCTCCACATTCGAGACCACCACGCCGACATCCAGCGGCAGGCCGCCGGGTGGAATCACGCGGCCCGTCACGTCAAACACCAGGATGAACTCGTCGCCGGCAGGGTAGACGTCGCGCAGGGGGGTGATTTCAACATCCTGCGGCACCCGCGGCGCGAGCGCCTGGATGACGTCCTCGTACTTTTCCTTGACGCCGATGACGCCGCGCCGCGCGCCAACGCGCTCCATGGCGGTGCGCAGGCCGGCGAGCATTTCCGCACCATAGTGGAGGGCACCTCCCGCGCCGACGACGCCGTTTTGCTCGATGGAATCGCTCAATGAGTTCTGGCTTCTTTCGTTTTCCTGGCATTCCCGCTCAAGCCAAAAAACCGGAATGAGCGGTCTCATGGACGCTCAAGCAATCAACCTGCCAGGCGATTGAGCAGAACACGGCAGATTCCGTCAGAATCGTGCAGTAACGCGTTTGACAAATTGACCGATGACCAGCCCACGCTTCAGGCATGGCGAGCCACAACTTCACCCAACTAAAGCCACAGGAAAACAGAAGTCAGAAAGAGGACATTGTGACTGAAAAACAAGCACGACCGGTCAGTGCTTCATAGAATCAACCAGCTTGGCAATCAGCCTGCTCGCGCTGTCCCCCAAGAGGTGTGTTGAATTTCCCGCAGCCCTGCGACGGAGGCTTACTTTGAGAGTCCTCATTCCAAACCTCGGCTCCACATCGCTGAAGTACCAACTCCTCGAAACTCGTAACGAGGAAGTGCTCGCGCGCGGAAAGATTGACCGCATCGGGGGCGCCGAGTCATTGATCACCGCCTGGGAGGCTGGGAGCGCGGAGGAGTCGCGTGCCCCCGCCCATGTACCCGACCATCGAGCCGCCATCAAGATCCTCACCGAACGCCTCGCTTGCCTCAGCGCCGGGGCCAACCAGGGCGGCGGAATCGAAGCGGTGGGCTTCAAAGCGGTCCACGGCGGTCCACGCTACTGCGGGACGTTCCGGGTGGATGACGATTTGCTCGCCGCCATGCAGGATTTTGCCGCGGTCGCTCCCGCGCACAACCCGATTTACATTCAGGCCATGCAGATTTTCCGAGAGCTACTGCGCGGCGTCCCCATGGTCGCAGTCTTTGAAACGGGATTCCACGCCACGCTTCCCGAGCGCGCGTACGCTTATGGCGTCCCGCAGGAGTGGCGCGAGAAGTACGATATCCGGCGCTACGGTTTTCACGGCGCGTCGCACCGTTGCAAGTCGATGGACACCAGCATGGGCTTCTCGCCCCAGTCGGGACTGGAGCAATCGTCGCGCGCGGGGGACCTGGACCCGTTCGTCGTCCTACATCTCATGGCCAAGGAGAATCTTTCTATCTCCGACGTCGGTAAGATTTTGTGCAAGAGAAGTGGCCTGCTGGGAATCTCCGGTGTGAGCAACGACCTTCGCGATCTCGAGGAGGCGGCAAGCCAAGGGCAGCGCGGCGCGGCGGTCGCCATCGAGGTGTTCGTCTACGAAGTGAAGAAGTACCTGGGCGCTTACGCCGCAGCCCTGGGCGGGCTCGACGCGGTGGCCTTTGCGGGGGGCATCGGTGAGAATTCGTGGCGCATCCGCGAGCAGGTATGCAAAGGCCTCGAGTTCCTGGGACTGCGGCTGGACGAGGAAGTGAATCGCAAGCCTGCGCGCGGTGATTACATCATCTCTTCGCCCGGCTGCCCCGTGACCGCGCTGGTGGTGCACATCAACGAGGAATTGATTGTGGCGCGAGAAGTCGCGAAACTCCTGGAGGCCTCGCCAGCCGCCCAATGAGGACACAACCCAGTGACAACGGCTTTGGTAGCGCAGACCCTCTTTCTGGGTCTGCGGCCCTTTTGCACGCGACCTGATAAAGGCCGCGGACCTTGCACGGCAGGTCCGCGCTTGCTAGCTACGCGCTGCTTGTATCCTATAGGTGACAACTCGACAGACTGAAATCCACGAGCACGGTCGCCCCAATAATCCCGTTGACAACACCTCTGCCGGGTATTACTGTCTCGGCACGTAGTTTCCCTGGTTCCTTGCAAAGAGGGTTCGCATGTGAAGAGTCGGCTCGTTCTCCCTCGCAATTCCTAGTTTAGAGGTGGTATGTCGACTGAAAAGCAAGGCACACTGGTCCTCGCGGTACTTGTTTCTTGTTGTTGCTTTTTCGCCGGCGCTCCAAATTCGATTTCATTGATGGCTCAAGTTCACACTACCGTTGGACTGCTCAGAAGCGTGTACCTTGTTAAATATGGAAGTGAGAGCGGCACGGCCTTTGTTCTCTCTGCTGAGGGGGGACCGTACTTCGTCACTGCAGGGCACGTAGTGGATGGATTAGCGACCGGTGGGAGGATAAGTGTTCGAACGGGGTGGGATAGATGGGAAGACTTTACCGTGACGCGAATACCGCTTTCCCCCAAGCTCGACATCGCGGTACTTAAACTGGATCGACCGATCGGCAGTCCAGAAATGTGGATTGAGGCGGGTTCGCTTGCAGGGCGCGAACCGAACCTAGAGGTCTACTTCTTGGGGTTTCCATACGGGGGCCAGTTAACACTGAATGGCAAGACGTACCGTCTTTCATCCAACTTTGAGAGTGGTGGAATTTCGTATCCAGCCCCGCTGGTGAAGCACGGGATTATTTCAGGTATAGACGCTCAGGACCCTGAGGCGGCGATCATCTTTGTCGATGCAATGAACAATGAGGGGTTCTCCGGCGCGCCAGTGGTTTTCTGGGACAGCGCGGCAAGGCTTCCGAGGGTTATCGGCGTCGTTACCGCGCGCCTTCCAGAGCGGTTGATGGTGCCACGCGGGGCTTCTCCTCTTCCCGCTTGGGCTAATTCAGGAATTGTTGTTGCTTACCATATTTCCGGCGCCCTCGATGCCATACACAGGTACCAGATTACAGGACAGAAGGTAAAATGACTCTTCAATTGTTCTGATCTGTCGGGACGCGCTCTCGTCGAGAGACGGGACTCCTTTCGCCACACCGTACTACCCTGCATTTTCCTACTAATCGGCGCCGCCCTCGCGCGCATTGCCGCCTCGCTCCTGAATAATCCTCTTGACTATACCTCTATCGGGGATTACTCTCGCGGCACCTAGTTTCCCTGATTCCTCGCTCGTCTATCCCTCTTGGTGGAGTCATGCCTCAACGGTCAGCACACAGGGTTCTGCCCACAATCGTGTTCCTGCTTCTCGGTCCGGCGTAGGCCGTTCCGGGTCAGCAATCTGACCAAGGCTGGGAGCCGTTCAAGGAACAGAAGGAACAGAAGAAGCCGGAGCAATCGGGGCAGCCGCTCACCAATGATTCCATAGTGAAGCTGGTCAAGGCGGGGGTGGGCGAGGACACGATCGTCAGCATGGTCAACACTCAGCCGGGTAAATACTCGCTTGGGACGGACGACATCATCGCGCTGAAGAGGTCTGGAGTATCCGAAAAGGTCATCACCGCGATGCTCAACAAGCCAACCAGTCAGACGCCAACGGTTCACATTTCTCCAGAACCCCCGGCAGATCAAGACAGGCCCAGTGTTCAGCAGGCGCAGCCGCAGAGTCCAGACCCGGGGGTCCCAGATGAAGCAGGTCTCTACGCGGTAACATTAGGGGGAGGGGTAGACCGCATCGAGGGGCGCGTTACCTCGTTTGTGCGCAGCGGCAGTCGCTTGGCCTCAGCAGCCACGCTTGGCATTCACGCGAATCGGGTAAACGTCCAAATCCCTGGTAGCCGCGCCAGAGTCACCATGAGTCCAAGGCCGGCCTTCTACTATCGTCCCGTCCAAGATGAAGGCGGATTGGACCTCATCCTGACCCGCATGACGATAAAGAGCGGACGCCGGCAGTTTGAGGTCGGCGCCCAAGGGGCTTGGAGGGAGAGCAGGGGCGTTTCAGTTCGGCACCAACTGGACTTCGACGCCAAGCAGGTGGGGCCTCACCTATACAAGATCGTACTGACGCACGAACTTGATGCAGGCCAATATGCCTTCTACCTCTTGAGGGGCCGTGAGCATGCCTCCGTGTACGAAGGCAGCGGCTTTGTCTACTGTTTCCAGGTTGAGTAACCCTACCGGAAGGTTCTCTATAAGTACAAAGACCTGACCATCGAATTCCACGACGGCAAGGTGACGGACGTAAGATGACGCGCGGAGGTACAGTTTCGCGCCACGGCACGTCGCGCATCTGACTTTGCGGAAGAGGTTAACCTATGAAACGGCCCGAAGATTGGGATGAACAAGTCCTTTTGGAGATGATCCGAAGCAAATATGAAGAAAGCATCGAGCTCGAATTCAAGGAAGCTAGGGCACTCGGACGCGAGGATGGCAAGAAATTCGACATCAGCAAAGATGTTTCGTCATTTGCTAACTCGGCAGGTGGAATAATCCTCTATGGAATGGAGGAAAGCGCGTCGTCGAACCACTGTGCTGGTGCCATGAGCCCGATCGACTCCACTGAGTTTCCGAAGGAGTGGCTGGAACAGATCGTAAATTCCAGAATCCATCCGCGGATTGACGGGCTTATCGTCAACCCCATTGAACTCAGGTCCCAATCTCCGGGAAATGTTGCCTATGCAGTTGTCATACCCGAAAGCACTACAGTGCACCAAGCGTCGGACTTGCGGTACTACAAGCGGTTCAATTTTGAATCTCGACCGATGGAGGACTACGAGGTCCGGCTGTCAATGAACCGAGCATCGCGACCAGCGTATAGTATTCAACTCCAAGCGGGAGGACCCCAGGGCCGCCCTGATGCGCAGATCTACAGGTTTCGGATCCTCGTTCAGAACGAAAGTGAAATTGTTGGGCACGAAGTGGCCGCAGTTCTCTTTGTGCCCCAAGGACTAATTGGGCGGCGCGGAGACCGCACATACGACATGGACGGCGTTCCGTACTCGCGTATTTCGGGAACCTATCACGAGACTCACGCGGTCATAAAAAGTGCCGTTACCTCGGCCCATCCACTCACAACGTACCATCTCCTTTTTGACGAGGATATCTTAGTCAGGGTTCACCCGGTTTACCTCCGACCTGACTTCCAGGCTATCGTTTGGTTGTACGACCAGTATGGCTTGGCGCTTCGGGCCTCGTTCAAAGTGTCGGTACCCGAGATGCGAGTGGAGCTTCTTGGGGAATCTCACGGCAGGAGGCGCCCGCCAATGAGGCTCGAACCGTAAGAAACGCGCCCACACTCGGCTTGCTCGGGCCACCGCGAAACCCACCGACTAACGATATCATATGGCTTCCGGGCCTGATTTGGACCCAC
>JAIQGA010000421.1 GCA_020072925.1 Terriglobia bacterium
ACCGTATCGCCGACGACGGTCGCGTCGTGGAGCGCGGTCCCTTTCTGCTTCAGCTCCACTTCCACAATCTTCTTCGCGTTGTCCCACGCGGCGCCGGCGTTCGCCATGAAGATCGCCTGATAGAGTCCGAACGTGGCGATCGAAATCAGGTAGCCGATAAAGAAGAAGGGCTCGACAAACGCGAAGGCCAGGGTGACGAAGAACACCGCGATGAAGATGTTCAACATGCCTTTCTGCGCGTACTGCGTGCAGATTTCCACCACCTTCTTGCTGTCGCTGACGGACGCTTTCTCCACGCCCTCCAGCTTGATGTTGGCCTTGATGAACTCCACCGCGCGATACGCGCCCGTGCTCACCGCCTGGGTCGAAGCGCCGGTGAACCAGTAGATCACCGCGCCGCCGGTGACCAGTCCCAGTACAAAGGGCGCATACAGAAGCGAGAGCTTATCCACATTCGCGGTCAGGCCGTTGGTGAGCGCCATGATGATGGAAAAGATCATAGTCGTGGCGCCGACCACCGCCGTGCCGATCAGCACGGGCTTGGCCGTGGCCTTGAACGTATTTCCCGCCCCATCGTTGGCTTCGAGCAGATCCTTGGCGCGAGAGAAATCGACGTCCATACCAAAATCCTTCTTGAGTTCCTGCTCGACGTTCGGGATCTGCTCGATGAGTGAAAGCTCGTAGACCGACTGCGCGTTGTCCGCGACCGGGCCGTAGGAATCGACGGCGATGGTGACCGGACCCATCCCCAGAAACCCGAACGCCACCAGCCCGAAGGCAAACACCGGCGCCGCCAGCATAATGTTGCCCAGCCCCTGCAAGCTCACATAGGAGCCAATGGCCATCAGTACCATCATCGCCAGCCCCAGGTAGTAGGCGGAGAAGTTGCCCGCCACGAACCCGGAGAGGATGTCCAGCGACGCGCCGCCTTCCCGGGCCGAGGCCACCACTTCCTTGACGTGCCGGGATTCAGTGGAGGTGAACACCTTCACCAGCTCCGGAATGAGCGCGCCGGCCAGCGTTCCGCAGGACACGATGGTGGAGAGTTTCCACCACAGCGTGGGATCTCCGCCCAGACTGGGGATGATGAACGCCGAGATCACATACGTCAGAACGATCGAGGCAACCGAGGTGATCCAAACGAGCGAAGTGAGGGGAGCCTCGAAGTTCATCTTATCGGCATCCCGGTAGCGCGCCCTGGCGATGGCAGCGTTGATAAAGTAGGCCGCCGCCGCGGCAATCAGCATGACCACGCGAATCACGAAAATCCACACCAGCAATTGCACCTTGATGATCGGGTCCTTGACCCCCAGCAGGATAAAGGTGATGAGCGCCACGCCCGTCACGCCGTACGTCTCGAACCCGTCAGCCGTGGGGCCCACCGAATCGCCCGCGTTGTCTCCCGTGCAGTCCGCGATGACGCCGGGATTGCGCGCGTCGTCTTCCTTGATCTTGAAGACGATCTTCATGAGGTCGGAGCCGATGTCCGCAATCTTGGTGAAGATGCCGCCGGCGATGCGCAGCGCTGCGGCGCCCAGCGACTCGCCGATGGCAAAGCCGATGAAACACGGCCCGGCATAGTCGCCCGGAACGTAAAGCAGGATGATCAGCATCATCAGGAGCTCAACGCTGATGAGCATCATCCCGACGCTCATGCCGGACCGAACCGGGATTTCGTAAACCGGGAAGGGCTTGCCGCGCAGGCTGGCAAATGCCGTTCGAGAATTTGCAAAAGTGTTCACGCGGATCCCGAACCACGCCACGCCGTAGCTCCCGCAAATGCCGATAACGCTGAAAGCCAGAATGATCGCCACGGTCGTGGCTTCGTATTTCAGCAGCACGCCAAAGTACAGCACGATAATGAAAGCGATGAAGACCCAAAGCAGCGCGAGAAACTTCCCCTGCTGGATGATATATGTCTTGCAAGTTTCCCAAATCAACTGGGAAATCTCTCCCATGGCGCGGTGGACCGGAAGGTTCTTCAGGCGGCTGTAGGTCGCCAATCCGAAGAGCAACCCAAAAATGCAAAACAGAATGCCCACCATCAGCAGCCGGTGGCCGCCGACGCCGTGAAATTGCACCTGGGAAAAGTCCGGAAGCTTCAGATTGGCTTCCCCGGCGGCTTGCTCGCCCGGCTGCGCAAAGGCTTGCACTGCGCCCAGCAAAAATATGCCGACGCCTGCAGCAAGGGTACGGACCATCCGGGACCGCCCCGACCACGTTTCTCCGAGCCAAGCGCATGCTTGGTGAAGGACCGATGACACGCTCTGTCTGGCTGCTTGGGCGTTCCCTCGGATTTCCGCCCCCCGTATGTTCTGTTGCTCCAACCTCCGGACAAACTCAGCGGCCACAACTAGGCAAAGCACACTGATACTAAGAATGACTATGAGATGCATTGGAATTCCTTTTGACCGAATCTCCTTCTTCGCGCCCCTAAGGCGGGTGACGCCGGCTTACCAGCGTCGGGACTTCGGAAGAGCTTCCTAGGGATGTTGGCAGACACAATTACAAAACAGGGATGCTATCACGCCCGGAAAGGGAGCGTCAAGAAACCGTCACGAGTCGCGCCTGGGGCTTTCTACCTTCAACTCATTGCCTGCCACTAAGGGAATTGATTGTGCTCGGCTGGATTTGAGAACCAAAGGACGCCCCCTGCAATTATAATCCCCCCATCGAGCCTGGAGGCGAGAGAAGGAGGCAGAACGTTGGAGGCACGGCGCTACGAGGTCTTTTGCGTGGGGAATGCGGTGGCGGATGTCCTGGCGCGGCCCGTGGAGGGCCTGCCCCCTGCCGGCACCAGTCAGCCGCTCGAAACGGTCACACTTGGGCCGGGCGGCAACGGCATCAACACGGCCATCGCTCTGGCGCGCCTCGGCGTCGCGGTTCGGGTGGCGGCGGCCGTCGGCGATGATCGCCTGGGAGAGATGCTGCGCGAGCGGGTGCGCAAGGATGGGGTGGACGATTCAAACCTGGTGAGCCTGCCCCAGACCAAGACCTCCGTGAGCATCGTCCTGATTCAGGATAATGGCGAGCGCCGTTTTTTGCATTTTCGCGGAGCAAATTCGCTCTTTTCAATCCAGCACTTGAATTGGGAATTGGCGGAAGGGGCGCGCGTGTTCCACTACGCCAGCGCTTTTTCCCTGCCCGCTTTCGACGGCGCGCCCCTTGCGGAGGCGCTGGCGCGCGCTAAGGATTTGGGCTGC
>JAIQGA010000422.1:0-5583 GCA_020072925.1 Terriglobia bacterium
ATGGGAGAAATCTGCAACCTGCTCAAGGCGATGCCCTCACACCCCGATATCAATTCCCTGCTCCAGGAAGAACTGCGGCTCGGTTATCCGGAGTTCGAACAGGAAGTGGCCAACTACGTCGCCAAGCGCTACGGGTCTTGACCAACAGCCTTAGATCGAGGCGATCAACGCTGCCAGCAGCGCGGCGCGGCGTGGGAGCTCGCGGATGAGCACGTGCTCGTGGCGGGCATGCGCGCCTTCGCCCACAGCGCCGAGGCCATCAAGGGTAGGAGTGCCGAGCGCGGCCGTGAAGTTGCCGTCCGAGCCGCCACCGGTCGAGGCTTCCCGCAGGTCCAGGCCCAGCTTTCGCCCGACCTCGCGCGCCTTTTGGAACAGCGGCTCGGCCATGCAACGCTCCAGCGGGGGACGATTGATTTCCCCGCTGATTTCCAGGCGCGCTTGCCGACGGAAGGGTTTCAGGCCCAGGATTTTCTTCTGAATCCGTGCGCCGTCCTCGATCGTGGGAATGCGCACATCCACCCAGGCTGCAGCCAACTCCGGAATGACATTGGCCCGCGTTCCGCCTTCGATGACGTCCACGCTCAACGTCAGCCCGCGACTCGGCCTCGCCAGCTTTTCGATGGCCAACACCTGCCGCGCCAGTTCCGAAATGGCGTTGACCCCCGCCCCCGGATTGATGCCGGCATGCGCGGCGCGGCCGTGAACGGTAATCTTAAAGTCACCAGTGCCTTTGCGCGCCGTTTTGAGCGCGCCGCCCGCGGCGGCGGGCTCCAGCACCAGCACGGCGCGTGCCTGTCGGCCTTCCTCGAGGAGCCTCTCCCGGAATGCCTTGCTCCCCACTTCTTCATCCGCGTTGAGGAACACCCGCACGGGGCTCGCGGGTGCGATTCTGAGGGTCTGAAGCGCGCGGATGGCCCACAATCCGCACACGATTCCCCCTTTCATGTCAAAGATTCCTGGGCCGTAGGCGCGACCGCGCTGAATACGGAAAGGCATCTGCGCTAGCGTTCCCATCTCCCAGACGGTGTCCAGATGACCAATCAGCAGAATCGGTTTCCGCCCAGTCGCGCCGGCCCAGAACTCCGCGCTCACCGCCGAGCCAGCCTGCGGATGCTCCAGGACTTCGGCGTGCCCACTCTGGCCGCGGAATCTGTCGGCAAAGAAATTCGCCAACCGGTTAACGCCTTCCCGCGAGCTGCTGGGCGATTCAATCTCGACCGCCCCCTGGAGGCAGCGCAGCATGGCTTCGAGTTCCGACCGGCAGTATCTCAGCAGGGTCTTTGAATCCAAATCATCCCCCATACAAGTAGGTCACTGAATCAGTGCGCCAGTGAATCATTATAGACTTTGGCGGTCAAGGCTCAAGAATCTAGCTAGCGCAGTCTCGGGCTGGGATTCATGCGGGAGCGTGTGTTTGACCCCAATCCCCAGGGGAGCTAAGTGCCTACGCTGACGCTGCAATCCGCTCGCTCCACATTTTCTGCTGACAACGCGCGGCATTTCATCCTATCTTATGTGCTTCGGAAACTTATACCGTGCCGGCTCGCGGTCGCCCGGAGGGAACGGTCGCTTGAACAGAGTTTCATTTGTCCTGGCCATACACGCACACCAACCGGTAGGCAACTTCGACCACGTCATCGAGGAAGCGTACCGAAAATCCTACGCCCCGTTCCTCCGGGCCTTGCGCGCGCATCCGCGCATTCGTTTGAGCCTCCACTACTCCGGGATCCTGCTCGAGTGGATCGAGAACCACCACAGGGAGTATTTCGATCAACTTAAGGAGCTCTGCCAGCGCGGCCAAATCGAATTGCTAGGCGGTGGCTACTACGAGCCGATCCTGCCCGCCATTCCGGACGCGGACAAGCTCGCCCAACTTCGCAAACTGGCCGATTACCTGGAGCGTCTTGGCTGCGCGCGGCCCCGTGGCGCGTGGGTCGCCGAGCGCGTTTGGGAGCCGAGCCTGGCGCGTCCCTTGTCAGAGGCCGGAGTGGAATACGTCGTGCTCGACGACACGCATTTCCTTGCCGCGGGCCTCGAGCCGGAGCAATTGCGCGGCGTGTACATCACCGAGGAAGAGGGCGCGCCCCTACGCCTGGTACCCAGCCTGAAGGATCTGCGCTACACCATCCCGTTCCGCGAGCCGGAAGAAACGCTGCGTATCCTGCGGGCCGGCCTCAATCAGCGCCATCCGCTCATGGCCATGGGCGACGACCTGGAAAAATTCGGTGTCTGGCCGGGAACCTACGACCACGTCTACACCAGCGGTTGGCTCGAACGCTTTTTCAGAGCCCTCGAGGCCGCTAAGGATTGGCTGGACACGACCACGCTTGGCGATTACGTCGCCTCGAACGCACCCCGAGGCCGGATTTATCTGCCCACCGCGTCCTACGCCGAGATGATGGAATGGGCGTTGCCTCCCGCAGCGTCCGCCGAACTCAAGCGCTGCGAGGAGGAAACCGAGGGCATGCCCCGGATGGAGCCGGCACCCCGGAATCCGCGCGCCTTCTGGAAGAGGCCCAGACGCATCTGCTCGCCTCGCAATGCAATGACGCGTATTGGCACGGCGTGTTTGGCGGCCTTTATGCGCCCCACCTCCGCAGCGCGCTTCTCCGGCACCTCATCCAGGCCGAGTCGCTCCTCGACCGCATCAACGCCGCTGGAGGCCATCCCGCCGCCCGAGTGAGGCGCGAGGATTTTGACGTTGACGGCCACGAAGAAGTCCTCATCGAGCAACCTACTTTCGGCATGGTGGTGTGTCCCGCTGATGGCGGCACCGTATCGAGTCTGCGCTTCAAACCGCTGGACGTGGAACTGGTGAATTCCTTGATGCGCCGCCCCGAGGCCTATCACGACCTCGTGAGGCATCGCGTGACCTCCAAGGAAGCGCCACGCGAGGGCCCGGCGTCCATTCACGATATGGTGTTGAGCAAAGAATCGAACCTTGACGCCCTGCTGCGCTACGACCGATACGCCCGACGCGGCTTCCGCACCTACCTGTTTCCCGCGTCGAAGGCATTCGAAGATTTCGCCCTGTTGCGCCTCGAGGAAAGTCCGGCGCTCGCGCAGGCGGCGTGGAAGGTGGCGGCGGTCCAGGCGCCGGGTGGGAGGGTCGATCTCCAGCAGGAGATCCATCTCGCGACGAGCAATCATCCCGTCAGAATCGCCGCGCACAAGATCCTCACCTCGAAAGCGGCGGGAACGGCATGGCAACTCGAGTGCCGCTCCACACTTTCGGCGGATCGGTACTGCCCCAGCGCGCTGGCCCTTGGCCTGGAGATGGTCTTCAACCTGCTCGCGCCCGACGCGCCCGACCGCTATTTCCTTGCGAACGAAGTGAAGTGGCCGCTGGAATTCCGCGGCGAGATTAAAGCCTCCACGCTGGTACTCGTGGACGAGTGGCAGCGCGTGAAGATTACCCTGACCACCCAGCCGGAGGGCCGATGGTGGATCGTTCCCATCGAAACGATCTCTCAATCGGAACTGGGCTTCGAGCGTGTCTATCAAGGCTCCGCCATCATGGCGGTTTGGAAGATCGATCCGCCTTCTTGGCGGAATATCACCTGTGGATTGCGCGCGGACATCGAAGCGTGGAGTCCGTCTGTCCCAGGCGAAAACCCGGCGGCTTGACGCTGCAAAATCCGGTTTGCAGGATTCCCGCGCGGCGGAGGATCACAATGGCTATATCGCAGGAATTGCTCGATATTCTGGTTTGTCCGCTGTGCAAAGTTCCAGTGAAACTCACGCCGGACGGACAGGGGCTGAAGTGCGGGCAGTGTCGGCGCGTCTATCCCATCAAGGAAGATATCCCGGTCATGCTGGTGGACGAAGCCCGGATTGAGGCTGAATAGCTTTTCCCTCGCGCGCGGGCGCCTTGTCCAACTTCGACGCGAGGGCCTTTGTAACTTCCTCGACCTCTATCTGCTTCATACAAATATTATCCTTACAGGTCTTCATAAGCGGGGTCCCATAACAGGGAGCGCAATGGACCCGGCGATCGATGATGCGCACAGGACTCGCGCCCGCCTGTGGCGAGGTCTGCGCGTAGATGCCCGGCCCCCACAGCGTGACGAGTGGCGTGCCTAACGCCGCGGCCATGTGCGCGGGGCCGGAATCAACGGTAAGGTAGAGGTCGAATCGGCGAATCAGCGCGGCGAGTTCGAGTAGAGAAAACTCCCCCGCGAGATTCAGGCAGGCAACGCCGGCCTCGCGAGCGATGTACTCGGTGAGCGGCCGGTCCGCCGCCGAGCCCGTCAGCGCGACGCGAACTCCCTCCGTCTTCACCAGCCACCCCACGACTTGGGCGAACCTCTCCGCGGGCCAACTTCGTAAGCGCGTTTGGTCGATCGGATGTTTTCGCCCGCCCCAACCGGGATGAATGCCCACCACGCAGTCCGCCTCCCCCACGCCGTAATTCGCCAGACGCTGACGAACTGCTTCGTCCATCTCCGCGGGATACGGGAGTTCCATCTCGCGGCCGGCAGGCCGAACACCCAGGGGTTCCGCGGCGGACAAGTAGTTGTCGATGGAATGGCGCTGCGGGTCAAACACGGCGCGCGTAAAGCCGTCTCCCGAAGGCACCGGGCCGTAGGCAATCAGCCTCTTCGGGCGCGCTTGAAGCGCTAATTCAACAAACTGGGGATGGCCTTCAAGGACTATTGCCCAATCCAGATTCAACTCGCGCATTTCGCGAACCAGGCGCCGTTTCTCCCCGCTCAGCCATGACGGAAGATGGCGGTAAGCGAGCGGCATCACGCGATCCAGGTGAGGGTTCGAGCGAAGCACTTCCTGCACCGTCTGCGAGCACACAAAGGCAAGATAGGCTTCCGGGAAGGTCCGCCGAAGGGCGCGCAAGAGAGGCGTAACCATGAGCGTATCGCCGATCGCTCCCGCGCGCAGGACCAGGATCCGCGGAGATTTATTCTGCGCATCGGGCTGAGATGAAATCAGGCTGGGCATGGAAGGGTCAAAAGTCATTACAAGGCCTGAGCCCTGCGGAGCGAATTCTGCTGAGCTTCGAGCGTATAATACCAACCCGTAAGTGTCAACGAGCCGAGACCGGGGGGGCAATGGAGCCCGTCCCGCCAACGATTACCGTTTTGGATATGCGTCAACTGAGCGATTCAGCGCCTGCTTCACTGGAGGAACTATGAGAGAGGCTCTGGAAGCCGCACTCTCAAGGACTGAATTTTGGCTGCAGGTTTTCGCTGTCGTTGTGGCGGTTGGAGTGACCGGCGAGGCAATTTTTGGCGTGAGGCTCTGGCTGATGGGCAGGCGACTGAGGGCCATTCAGCAGAGCGAAGACTTGAAAAACCGAACTGAAATCGCGCGATTGAGAGCAGAAGCTGAGGGCGAACGACTCGCACGAGTCGAGATAGAGGAGCAACTCATTCGCCAAGGTTCCAGAGCTGCCTTGCTGTATGGTGAAAATCGCATGCGCCTTATTGAGCAGCTAAAGGCATTCGCGGGGCAGAAAGTTGAAGTTAGGTATTGCGGGACGTCTCTTAACCAGTACTTCGTTGACGATGAGGTAATGAGCGTGGCGATGCTGCTTCATCTCGTTTTTTCAGAATCGGGTTGGTTCGT